>JBMNVK010000108.1:0-7714 GCA_050946755.1 Aminivibrio sp.
GATTCCAGATTGTTATTTCCAGAGTATTTCCTGCGCTTAGATTATCCTGGTGTTTTTCACAGGATTGCCTGTGCTGACTTGTTCAGGAAGCCCTATTTAAGGAAAAAATATGACCGATACCCCCATGAGTATTTATGGTAAAATGCAAAAAAAGGAGGAGTGAAAATTGAAACGTCAAAACTGGCGTAAAGCTTTTCTTGTTCTGGCAGTCCTCTCCCTTCCGGTTACCATGCTATACCTCTCCCCCCTTCTTACTCTGCAGGGAGCAGCCGGAGGAATAGTGACCTCCAGTCTGATATTTGTAGTCCTCTCCGCTGTCGTCGCATTTTTCGCAGGAAGGCTGTTCTGCGGGTGGATCTGCCCCGGCGGCGCCGTTCAGGAAATTCTTTTTCCTGCCAATGACCGCAGGCTGAGGGGCGGATGGGCGGATTACATCAAATACGCTGCCGCCGCCCTGTGGCTTGCCGTCCTTATCTATCTTTTTGCAAAGGCGGGCGGAGTAAGAGCCGTTAAGCCCCTGTTCGGGATTGAAACCGGCCTATCCCTGGGTTCTCCTAAATCCTATATGATGTTCTATGCAGCCATGGGCGGGATGATCTTTCTGTCTATTGCCCTCGGCAGGCGCCCCTTCTGCCGCTACGGCTGCCTGCTGGCCCCCTTTATGACTGCCGGACGTTGGACTGCAAGGGCCCTTGGAACGCCCTGCCTGAACCTTGAGGCTGAAAGTGAAAAGTGCATCGACTGCAGGCTCTGCACAAAAAACTGCCCCATGAGCATTGATGTTCACGGCATGGTGAAAAGAAACGACCTGTTCTCAGGGGAGTGTATATTTTGCGGAGCCTGTGTTGACGTATGCCCCAAAGGGGTGATCTCCTTCACCACAAAGCTGAAGAAAAAGCTGCCGTCAAAGAATTATAGCTGAAAATCCAGTTATCAGATATCTGTCAAAGGACAGAGGTCATATGACCCTGTCCTTTTTCTTTATTTGAAGCCTTTTGCCTCTCCAATGGCAAGGGGCAGATCCTCCTCAAACCGCAGAACGCTGTCCCGGTCTCGCCTCTCCGGCGCTGATGCAGCTTGCAAAGACAATCGATTTGATATAATATCAACTGCAATTAAATATTGCGGACATTAAAATCCAGCAGAGGTTAAATGTTTTTTATTTGAATCAAAATAATAAGGAGGGGTCTTTGTGAGCTGCGCTGATACGGAAAGGAATTACAGTTTTGACGAAATTGAGGTGGATCCCCGGTTTAAAAGGTGCGAATTTGAGATGAAGCTTACTTTCGCCGTGTGGATTGCCTACGCACTGATAAGCATAGGCCTGTCCTACTTCCTGGGAAGAGGAGAAGTGACAAAATACGTCTATGTCTTTGGCGTTCCTCTTTGGGTAGCCGTTGGTGCGTGGCTGACCACCGCCGTCTTCCTGGTGATCGTTGTATTTATAACGACAAGGATTTTTCAGGATATGGATTTAATGGGATAACGCTAAACTAGCGGCAACAGATCACGGGATTTGGAGGGAAAACAATGGAGCTGCAGGTTTCTGAAAGTACAAGAACAGTAATAGTCGCCACGTTTTTTATTTACACTGCCATAATGCTGCTGATTGGATATTTTGCCAAAAGAAATATGGATAAAGTCTCAGTAAACAAATACCTTGACGAATTCTACACCGGAGGCCGGGGAATGGGCTCTCTGGTAGTAGCCATGATGATCGCTGCAGGGCTCTGCAGCGCGGGCACCTTTCTGGGAGGGCCGGGCCTTGGATACAGGCTGGGCGGTACCTGGGTCCTTGTAGCCGGAGCGCAGAATTTCATGAACTTTATTGTTCTGGGCGAGGTAGGCAAAAAGATCGGGATAGTGTCGAGGAGGATTGGCGCCCAATCCATTTTTGGCCTCCTGATGCACCGGTTCAACAACAGCAGGCTGATCGGAGCGTTCGGCGTCCTCAGCATAGTCTGCTTTATGGGCAGCTACGTTGTTGCCCAGATCGTTGGAGGATCAAGGCTTTTTGAGAGCATGACCGGCATGTCCTACGAATTCGGCCTTCTTTTATTTTCAGGCGTAGTCCTTGCAGTCATCGCAATAGGGGGCATCAAGGGCGTGGCCATCGCCATTGTCTTTCAGGGAATCGTAATGACGATTGCAGTTATTGCCCTTACAGCAGGGTCTGTGACCTATGTGGCGCCCCTGGAGACAGCGCTCAGGGGAATTGGACAGACGAACCCCGACCTTCTCTCCCCCTGGAGCTGGCCCATCGCCTACCACATGTCCATGTGGCTTAATTTCGGCTTCGTGCTTATCGGGCTGCCCCACGCGGCAGTGGGCGCTCTTACTTACAAGGACACCAGGGCCATGCATAAGGCCATACTGATAGGCGGTATTTTTGTCATTCTCTGGACCATGACCCTGCCCTACCTGGGAATTCTTGCCCATGCCGTGGTGCCGGGCCTCAAGGTAGCCGACCACGCTATTCCCGCCCTTGCCATGGTGGTCCTCCCGCCCTGGCTTGCCGGGATCACTCTGGCCGGTGTTACGGGCGCAATACAGTCAACGGTGGGAGCCATGATCATCGTGATTACCTCCAGCCTTGTAAAAGACGCCTATCAGACGCTGATCAGGCCCGACGCATCTCCCGAGAGTCTCAAAAAAATCAATCTGTGGACCACCATCGCCGTATGCACCCTCATCTTTGCCGCCTCTGTAAAGCCTCCTCAGGCCCTTCAGCATCTGGTGATATTCTCGGTGGGAGGGCTGGCGTCCTCCTTCTTCTGGCCCCTTCTGCTCGGCCTTTACTCCATGCGGATAAATGAATTTGGCGCCGCTGCCGGCATGATGGGAGGACTGACCACTTACATACTCAGCGCCGGGGACTTCCTTCCCTTCAGCATAACCTTTGGAATGCACGCCATAGTAGTATCCCTGGTGGTCTCTTTTGTCCTGACAGTTGGCGTAAGCTGCATAACCCCCAAAACTCCCAGGGGGATCATCCGGACGTGGTTCGGCACAACCGGCCAGAGCGCACAATAAAACGGAGGGCTTAATAAAATGCCAAAAGAGTTCGATCTTGTTATAAAGAATGCAAAAGTATATGACGGCACAGGAGGTCCCTGGTACTTCGCGGACATCGCCGTCAGGGATGGAGTTATTGCCGGAACGGGCAAGTTTGATGTCTCCCGGGGCAAACAGATCATAGACGCAGAGGGCAGGGCCGTAGCCCCGGGATTCGTGGATCCTCACACTCACTCCGATCTGAACAGCGCCACAGTGCCCGATGCGGATGCCAAGATTGTCCAGGGCGTCACAACAGAAGTAACGGGAAACTGCGGCCTTTCCCTTACCCCCGTAAGCCGCGACCGCCTCAACCTTCTTCGGGACTATCTCAAGCCCTTTATACCGAGGGAGGCCATGCCCGATTTTAAATGGACCAGAGCCGGCGAGCTTATGGATATAGTAGACAAAACCGGTTTTGCCACAGACATAGCCTTTCTGTCGGGCCACGGAACTGTCCGATTGGCGGTTATGGGCTTTGATGACAGAGAGCCGACTGCTGCGGAGCTTGAGAAGATGAAAGAGCTCTTCACCATGGAGATGGAGGACGGATGCGTTGGCTTTTCAACAGGTCTCATCTATCCGCCGGGATGCTTTTCAACTCCTCCGGAGATCATCGAACTATGCAAAATAGCCGCCCAATACGATGGAGTCTACGCCACCCATATGAGGGGGGAGTCCGGGGAGATTCTCAAATCCGTTGAGGAGGCTCTGACAGCGGCAGAGACGGGGGGATGCAGGCTTCAAATCTCTCATCACAAGATCATTCAGGACTATGAGGGCCTCTCCGCCGACACCCTCAGAATGATGGAGGAAGCCAGAGAAAGAGGCGTGGACGTCGCCTGCGATGTCTATCCCTACATAGCAGGCTCCTCTCTGATAAGCGTAGTCCTTCCGCCCTGGGCAAGGGAGGGGGGCGTTGAAAAAATGCTGGCCAGACTTGAGGATGCCAGCGATAGAGAGAGAATCAAAAAGGATTTTCTGGGCGAAATTCCGGGATGGGATAATTTTATAAAAGGAGCCACCTACAAAAATATCCTCATCTCCTCCAGCACCGCGGATAAATCCCTGGAGGGAAAGACCATTCAGCAGGTGGCGGATGAAAGAGGGATTGATGCCTCCGACGCCATACTGGACATTATGCTGTCTGAGAGAGGGGAAGTTACTATTGTAATCATCTCCCAGTCTGATTCCGACAACCGGCGCATCATGGCTCATGAGCTGGCCATGATCGGTTCTGACTCCCTGGCTACGGCCCACACGGGAAAGCTGGCCTACGGAAAGCCTCACCCCCGATGCTTCGGCACCTTCCCTAGGGTTCTCGGCTATTTCTCAAGGGATCAGAAGCTCTTCTCCCTTGAAAAAGCAGTCTGGAAAATATCGGGCTTCCCCGCCCAGCGATTTGGCCTCGCGGACAGAGGCCTTATAAAGTCCGGGCTCATCGCAGACTTCGTCGTCTTTGACCCGGCCACGATCAGCGGGACTGACGATTTTGTCAACCCAAGGCAGATCCCGACCGGAATCCGGTACGTTGTCAAAAATGGGAAAGTCGTGGTGGATAACGGTCATTTCCTTGGCAAGACCCTGGGTAAGAGCATAAGGAAATTTGGACATAAAGCAGACTGAGCCGGAGCAGCAATATTAGAATTGTGGCTTAAAGTCTAACTTCGATTCCCTTGACAGAGAGTGCAAAACAGACTAGCATGAGTTTCAGCATAACGAACAGGCGCAACGCCGGAAAGGAGGACACCAAGTGAAAAGTATGCGGATAATTGCTATTGAACTGCTCCTCGTACTTATTATTAGCGGTCCCCCTTCCGGTGGGTTCGGCTAGTAAGCCGTACGGAAAACATCGGAACCGGGGACCCCTCTTTCAGGAGTCCCCGGTTTTTTTATTTGCGGGCCTGTCATTATAATTTTTTCCGGAGGATGATCAGCATGAATCAGAAGTACGAAGAGATGGAAGGCACCATGGAGTTTTATCGCAGGGACGACCGTCACCTGAACGGCATGTTCTCGACAAGCTGGCGGGGACCTTTCGAGGGATTTTCCACGGGCAGGAAAGTGGATACCCCCCAGCCGGCAACATTTTCACCCTCCCAGATGCGCTGGAGGGGACCCTTTGAGGGACTTAGATAGGAGAAGACACGAAATAGACCGGCAGTCTTTTGAATGCCGGTCTATTTCGTATTTTATTTAAATCACTGATCCTGCATGCACTCCCGGTGACGAAAGCAGGACAGAAGATGATCGTTTACCAGGCCCATGGCCTGCATGTGGGCGTAGCAGATAAGAGGTCCGAAGAAGACAAACCCCTTTTTCTTCATAATCCCGCAAATCCTCTCCGAGAGAGGGGTGGTGGCAGGGACTTCGTCCCAGGTCTCCCATCGGTTGACTATGGGACGCCCGTCGACAAAGTCCCACAGAAATGACGAAAATGATCCCTCAGATTCCCGCAGGTCAAGAAAGGCCCTTGCATTCCTGATGGCTCCCTCTATCTTTCTGCGGTTTCGAATTATCCCTCTGTCCTGAAGCAATTCTTCGATCTTTTTTTCATCATATCTGGCTATTTTTTCAGGGTCAAAGCCATCGAAGGCCCTTCTGTACTCCTCCCGTCTCCGCAGGATGGTTATCCAGGACAGCCCTGCCTGGGCGCCCTCAAGGATTAGGAACTCAAAGAGCTTTCCGTCGTCCCTCTCCGGAAATCCCCACTCCTGATCGTGGTAGGCAACGTACAGGGGATCCGTCCCGGGCCACGGACATCGGGTCTGCCCGCCGCTCATGGGCTAGACGGGATGATGGGCGTGGTGGTGAACAAGTTCGTCGTGGGTCTCTTCCTCCCATACAGGAAGTCCCTTGTTCCGGCGGTAGTTGTTTATGGCGGCGTGAATCGCCTCTTCCGCCAGAATGGAGCAGTGCATCTTTACGGGGGGAAGACCGTCAAGGGCCTGAGCTACCGCTTTGTTGGTAATGTTCCAGGCCTCTTCAATCGTTTTCCCCTTTACCAGCTCCGTGGCCATGCTTGATGAGGCAATTGCAGAGGCACAGCCGAAGGTCTTGAATTTTATATCAGTGATAATATTATCCTCCACCCGGAGATAAATTTTCATGATATCACCGCACTTGGGATTACCGGCCTGGCCTACCCCGTCCGGATTATCGATCTCGCCCACGTTTCTGGGATTCTGGAAATGGTCCAGTACTTTTTCGCTGTACATGAGATTCCCTTCTTTCTTTACAAGCTCTTCAAGTAGTCTTCCCACAGGGGAGACATCTCCCTGCGATGCTCAACTATGCCCGGCAGGGTTTCCAGTACATATTTTATATCATCTTCAGTGGTCTCCTCGCCGAGGGTAAGGCGCAGGGAACCGTGGGCCAGCTCGTGGGAGAGGCCTATGGCCATCAGGACATGAGAAGGGTCAAGGGATCCCGACGAGCACGCGCTTCCCGTGGAGCCGTAGATTCCGGCCCTGTCAAGGTCCAGCAGCAGCGTCTCCCCCTCAATGCCTATAAAGCTGAAGTTGGCATTATTGGGCAGCCGCTCTCCGGAAGGAGCCCCGTTGAGCTTTGAGTGGGGTATGGCCTTCATTACTCCGTCAATCAGCATATCCCTAAGTCCGGATATTCTGGCCGTCACCTCTTCCATTCTTCCTGAGGCCAGCTCTATGGCCCGGCCCATGCCGACTATGCCTGCCACGTTCTCTGTAGTGGCCCTGCGGCCCTTCTCCTGGCCGCCGCCGTGCATGAAGCTGTCGATACGGACCCCTTTTCGGATGTACAGAGCCCCTACTCCCTTGGGGCCGTAGAATTTATGAGCCGCCATGGAGAGAAGGTCGATGTTCATGGCCTTTACGTCGATAGGAAGATGAGCCACGGCCTGAACAGCATCAGTGTGGAACAGAATTCCCCTCTCCCGGCAAAATGCGCCGATCTCACCTATGGGCTGAATAGTGCCTATCTCATTGTTTGCAAAGACCACCGATACGAGGATCGTCTCCTCCCTGACGGCTTTTTCAAGATCCTTGAGGCTTACCCGGCCTTCAGAATCCACGGCAAGAAAGGTCACTTCGAAGCCATTTTTGGCAAGATATTCCGCCGTCTGAATAACGGCGGGATGCTCAATTTTTGTGGTTATAATGTGATTTCCTTTGGAGCGGTTTCTCTCAGCAGCTCCCTTAAGGGCCCAGTTGTCCGCCTCCGTGCCGCCGCTGGTGAAAAAGATTTCGTCCTTTGATGCGCCTATGGCAGCCGCGGTCTTCTCCCGGGCTTCATCAATGGCCTTCCTGTTTCTTTCCGAGAAGGAGTATACGGATGAAGGATTCCCGAAGGCCTCTGTAAAGTAGGGCATCATGGCCTTGACCACCTCAGGGGCGGTAAAGGAGGTTGCGGCATAATCAAGATATACCTGCCTCGACATTTTAAGCTTCTCCTTTCTTCGGCCTCAGCCGTCTGACACGTCGGGGGCCTGGCCGTTCCCTGGTTGGTGGCCGGTCACCAGATCGTAAAGAGTAGTATCCTCCAGAATCCCGTCAATGCTGTCCTTAAGCCTTGTCCAGAGGCCGTGGGTGGTGCAGGAGTCCCTGTGTCTGCATCCTCCGTCGCTCAGGCAGTCGGCGAAAGTTATATCCCCTTCCAGGGCCTCCACCACTGACGCCACAGT
>JBMNVK010000109.1:0-7681 GCA_050946755.1 Aminivibrio sp.
AACCGTATGTTCGAGGACTTCATCTCCAGGACGCCCGGTTTCCTTAGGAAAAAACTGGGTATAATGACGGCCTTTTCTTTGTCGTGACAACGGTATTCAGATTTCAAGGTCCTGAGAATGTTGAGTCAGTTATAATCAATCATTATAGCCTCTTTCTGACTTTAAAGCCGGGCTTTTATCATTCTTTTTTCAGCTAAAGATAGGGCTTTGAGGTAAGATTAGTAAAATCTTTGTAAAGGCGTGAACAGGATGGAAGAAAAGTCAAGGACTCTGGCCGAGCCTATTCTAAGGACCTTAAGGGCATTAAAATCCCTGGAGCCCCTTCTGGACTCCATGGAGCACGACCTCGTCCTTCTGGATCGGGAGATGAAGCACCTCTGGGCCACCCCTTCCATCTCAAACAAATCCGGTCTATGCCTGAAGGACCTTCAGAACAGAACATGCCACTCTATCCACCACAACTCTTCCGTCCCCTGCAAGGACTGTCCTCTAATTGAGACCTTCGAAACGGGCAAGATCAGCGAAAAAACCACCCGATCCCCTGACGGTAAATTTTTTCTATCCCGGGCCATCCCTGTAAAGGACGATCAGGGAAGCGTGATAGCCGTCTTTGAGTCCCGCCGGGAGATCACGGAGGAAAAACTTAAGGAGCAGGAGCAGGCGGAGCGGGAGGCTCAGTACAGGGCTTTGGTAGAGAGTTCCCCTCTTGGAATTTACAGGATTTCCATGGATGGAAAAATCCTGATGGCGAATTTAAAGTATGCCCGGATGTTCGGATACTCTTCACCAGAGGAATTTATCGAAGCTTTAAAAGATTCATCAGTAGCTTCATATTATAAAAATTCTGATGACAGGCGAGAAGTTATTGAACATATTTATTCAAACCCCGGCGTCTGGTTCCACAGGGAGGATGTCTTCCTCCGAAGGGATGGGACCCCTTTTCACGTTCACCTTCACTACAGGGCGGTCCCGTCCTCTGCTGGAGAGCCATTGTTCATTGACGGCTTTATCGACGATATATCGGAGAGAAAAGCCCTTGAAGAAAAAATAGGCAAGGAGCTTAAAATCCGAAGGCAGATTCTTGACGCAGTTGATATTCATATCAACATGAAGGACGCAGATGGAAGATTTACCTTTGCAAACAGGGCATTTTGCGAGGATTTCGGCATTTCCGCGGAGAAGATCCTGGGCAAGACCGCAAAGGATATCATAAAGGAGCCCAGAGGATCCGCTGTCTACAGGGAAGATATGGAAGTACTTCGTACAGGCTTGCCGGCCCCGAACGAGGAAAGAAGTCTCCCGGGCAGGGATGATTCGTGGTTCAGGACAACCAAAACCCCGATTTTCGGCGATAGAGGGGAGATAACGGGGCTTGTGGCGTGCGGCTATGATATTACCTCAATCAAGAAGACCACCGACGCCCTGGCGGAGAGCGAAAGAAAATACCGGTCCCTGGCGGAGGATATCCCCGTTTTTCTGTCTACCATACTCCCTGACGGATCCATTCTTTACATGAACAAGCCCCTGATACAGTGGATTGGCAAAGAGTTAGAAAAAACTGAAAACCTTAATATAAAAGATTTTCTTCTGGAAGAGCACGCTGAAAAGGCCGAGTCGGAACTTGCGCTTCTCACCCCCGACTCCCCTCTCTGCAGCCATGAGTTCGGAGCTCGGGCCTCCGACGGCTCAAAAAGGTGGCTCAGGTGGGTAAACAGGGGCTTTTTCGACTCCACGGACAGGCTACAGTTCATCCAGGGCGTGGGGGAGGATATAACCGACCGTAAACTGGCCGAAGTTCGAATTAAGGAGGCCAGGGAAGAAGCGGAGCGGGCCAGCGCCGCCAAGTCGGAGTTTCTGGCCCACATAAGCCACGAGATCCGAACTCCCATGAACGGCGTATTGGGCATGGCGGAACTTCTCCTGGATACAGACCTGGAAGGGCAGCAAAAAAAACTGGCCTCCATGATCCATGAAAGCGCGGCAAGCCTTCTGGGGGTCCTGAACGATATTCTTGATTTCTCAAGGATGGAATCAGGGTCTTTTCACCTTACGGTAATGCCCTTTCCCCTTGAGAAGCTTATCTCCGACATTTTAAACTCCTTTTATTCCCAGGCGGAGGCAAAAGGCCTCTCCCTGACCGCCTTCATGGATCCGGATCTGCCTCCCCTGCTTCTGGGGGACCCCATAAGAATCAGGCAGATATTGACCAACTTTTTGAGCAACGGGGTAAAATTCACTGAAAGAGGCTCCGTATCCCTCTTGGTAAAACTTATTGAAAGAGACCGGGAGGGAGTAAAGCTGAAATTTTCCGTCTCCGACACGGGCATAGGAATCGGGGAGGAGCTGATGGAGCAGCTGTTCACCCCTTTCCGGCAGGGAGAATCTTTTTTGAGCAGAAATTACGACGGAGCGGGCCTGGGGCTTTCCATATCTAAAAAACTGGCGGATCTCATGGGCGGAACTCTGACTGTGGAAAGCACCCTCGGAAAGGGCTCCGTCTTCAGCCTTATTATTCCCCTGGCTGCCGCCGGGAACGCCGGCGAGGCGACCGGGGAAGAAAAATCTCAGATGCCTGAAGAGTTTCCCAGGGGCAAGCCGGGGCAGGGGCAAGCCATCCTTGTAGTTGACGATAATAAGGTCAACCGGGAGCTTGTCCGCTTAATTCTGGCGAAGAACGGCTTCAGCCCCTATATGGCTACGGGAGGGGCAGAAGCCCTGGAGCTTCTGTCAAAAAACCGCTACTCCCTGGTGCTGATGGATATCCAGATGCCCGGCATGGACGGCTATGAAGTCACATCCGCCATCAGGGATCCGTCGTCGCCGGTTCTTGACCGGGACGTCCCCATAGCCGCCCTCACCGCCCACGCTATGACGGGATTCGCCGAGGAGTGCGTCAGACGGGGCATGAACGATTACCTTCCCAAACCCTTCTCCTCCGGCGAACTGCTGGAGCTGGTACGGCGATGGGTTCCCGACTCTGGGGATTCAGCCGGAGCCGGACTTCCAGTTATGCCTGCAATATCCTCCGGCGGTAATCCCGTCTTCGACCGGGAGGCTTTTTTTGCAAAACTGATGGGGGACAGAAAAGAGGGTCTTATGCTGCTGGAGCTGTTCCTGGAGGCTATGCCGGAGGACATAGAGACCCTCAGAAGGGCAATTGAGGCCAGGAATGCCCCCTCCTGCGCCAGGGCGGCCCACACAATTAAAGGAACTGCCTCCAACGGCTGCGCCAAGGAGCTAGCGGCCATTGCCATGACCGTTCAGATAGCCGCCGAGAGCGGCCGGATGGCCGATATTCCGGAGCTTTTCGTGAGGCTTCAGTTCCACTTCTCCCTGGTGGAGGAGGCCGTCAGAAAGGAGCTTGAGTCCTGAAATCCCCCCTTGAGCTGGCCTATTTGCCGGGAAAGCGGATTTTGAAAAAGGCCATGAGGGAGGCAAGGCTTTTCGCCACGTCCTGACGCTGATGGGAGAACTTGTCCCTGACGTGGTCCAGGGCCTCCGCCACCTCCTCCCTGCGAACCCTGACCGGAGCGGGCGCCCTTTCAGGAACCCTTGGAGCAGGGGGGGAGGTTCTGCCTACGGCCACCCTTACGGACGTTATTTTCACGGCTCCCACACGGGCTGCCTGCCTCGCCAGGGAGGCCCCCCTCATAGATAGGGCCTTCGCCGACGAGGGGCTGTCGGCCCTTATAAAGAGCTCTCCCTTTTCGATGTCCTCGGGAAAGCTCTTTTTCGCCAGGACAGACCCCGCCACCTCCGCCCACCTGCGCCGCAGCTCGGGAAGGGCAAGCTTTTCCTCCGCCCCGGGGGGCATGACGAGGGATAAAAGGGCGGCAGCGGCTTCGGGAGAGCCCTTATTCCTCCTGTATTTCCTCATGACCGCCCCTCCTGTGGAGCGCATTCAGCCAGACTGAAAGAAGATGGATGTCCGCCGGAGTCACCCCCGAAATCCGGCCTGCCTGACCGAGATTAAGGGGTCTGACTGCCTCAAGCTTATGCCTGCTCTCCGATAAAAGTCCTGGGATGGCGGAGTAGTCCAGGTCCTCCGGAAGCTTTGCCTCTTCCATTCTGGACAGCTTTGCCACCTGTCTGTGCTGCCGGTCTATATAGCCTGCATACTTTACCTCCACCTCAAGGGCGAGGACCTCATCTCCCCTGGGGGGAGCCGGCGACGGAGAAAATTTTTCCACCAGACCGTAGGATATGCCCGGCCTGCGCAGCAGATCCGCTCCCGACACATTCTCCGAAAGAGGAGCCGATCCCGCTTCCGCCAGGGCTTCATTCAGGCCCTCCGAAGGTCCTATCCTGGCGCCCTCCAGCCTTATCATCTCCTCATCAATTCTCCTCCAGGAGGCCAGGAGACTGCTCCACTGCCCGTCGTCTATAAGCCCCAGCCTTCTGCCGATGGGAGAGAGTCTTCTCCCCGCGTTATCATGGCGAAGAAGCAGCCGGTGTTCGCATCTGCTCGTAAGCATTCTGTAGGGCTCCTCCGTCCCCTTGGTGACCAGGTCGTCCACCAGAACACCCAGGTAGGCCTCCGATCTCGAAAGTACCACAGGAGGCTCCTCCCTGCACTTCAGAGCTGCGTTTATCCCTGCGAGAAGGCCCTGAGCGGCGGCCTCCTCGTATCCGGAGGTGCCGTTTATCTGCCCCGCAAGAAAAAGGCCTCTGATGGCCCTCATCTCCAGGGAGGGCAGAAGCTGAGTGGGGACGACATAGTCATACTCTATGGTGTAGCCGGGGCGGATTATATGGGCATTTTCGCAGCCCGGAAGGGAGCGGACCATCTGAAGCTGAACATCCAGAGGCAGACTTGTGGAGAAGTTCTGCATGTACACCTCTTTGTTTCCCATGGACACAGGCTCAAGAAAAATGGGGTGGCTATCCCTTTCAGGAAATCTGGTTACCTTGTCTTCAATGGAGGGGCAGTAGCGGGGGCCTGTGCCGTCCATCAGGCCGGTGAAGAGGGGAGACCTGTGAAGATTTGCCCTTACTGTTTCATGGATGGAGGGGTTTGTCCTGGTGAGATAGCAGGAGTAACCCTCCAACACCCTGCCCTTGTTCCAGAGGGAGAAGGCCAGGGGCTCGCCGGAGCTGCCCTGGGCCGAAAGGGAGGCAAGATCCAGAGTATCGAGATGCAGCCTGGGGCCCGTATCGGTCCTCATCCGGCCGACCTCGAGACCGGCCTTCCTGAGGGAACGGGACAGATCCTCCGCCGGAAGCTCGCCCAGGGGGCCCGAGGGAAAGCTCTCCTGTCCGATAAACACCCTCCCTCCCAGATAGGTGCCTGCGGCCAGAACTACAGCTCTGCTTTCATAGTCCAGGCCGTACTTTGTCCTCACCCCCCTGACTTGGCCGCCGTCGATCCACAGGTCCGTTACCAGCTCCTGTCTTACCTCAAGGTTTTTTTCAGTCTCCACTGCCATGGTAAACCAGGCCCCGTACTCTCTGAGGTCGCACTGGGCCCGTAAAGACTGGACGGCAGGCCCCTTTGAGGTGTTCATCCTGCGGATGAGCATGGCAGAGCTGTCCGCCGCATCCGCCTGTCTGCCGCCAAGGGCGCTGCCCTCCCGCACCAGGTGCCCCTTGGCCGGTCCGCCCACGGAGGGATTGCAGGGCATAAGGGCCGTATTGTCCAGATAGAGGCTCAGCAGCAGCGTGTCAGCGCCTATGCGGGCAGAGGCCAGGGCGGCCTCGCAGCCGGCGTGGCCTCCCCCTATCACGATAACGTCGTACTTTCTGTCCGCCACAGCCATGAAAACCGTCCCTCCGTCAAAGGGGCATAATCGCCCCGTCATCGGCCTTCCAAATTTTTCCGGGCCATTCCTCCGGTGCAAATTCAGCGGCAGCGGCAATAACCTGCCATCCGGTCCCCTCCAGGGATTCAACCATCCTGCACCTGCCATCCCGGTCCAGTTCGGAGGCTATTTCATCCAGAAGTATCAGGGGCTTCCGCCTCAGCCTCGCCTCCACCCCTTTCCCTGCGGCCAGCATAAGCGCTACGGAGGCCCGCCGCATCTGTCCTCTGCTGAGGGCAGATGCGGGAGGCCTGCCTCCCGCCCTTACGATCATATCGCCCCTGTGGGGACCCACAAGAGAAATGCAGGATGACCTCTCCCTCTCCTCAGATGCCTTGAGGGATTTCCACCAGTCCTCCTCAGCGTCTCCCTCGCCGGAGGCCCCTCCCCTCTCATGGTAAAGATCTATGGCTGCAGGGGGAAGGTTTTTAAAGTGACTAAGCCCGAGGGAGAGAAGCCTGACAGCCTCCTCCCTGGAAGTCCACAGATAGGCGGCAAGGGGCGCCATGGCCTTTGAAAGGGCCGCAGTACTTCTCCCCTCTCTGAGAAGAATACTCTTATGGCGAAGAGCTCTTCCGTATTCGTTCATCCGCCGGGCGTACAGAGGAAATACCAGGGCGCACAGCCTGTCCAGAAAGCTTCGCCTTATTGAGGGAGGGCCGTCCAGCAGAGCCATATCCCCGGACAGAAAAGCGAGGGCTGGTATTCTTGATCTTACTTCTGCAAAGGGAGTTCTCTTGCCGTCACATTTAAGCAGGGTAGCTCCCCCCACCGCCGCAGAGACAAAAACGTCCTCCTCGCCGCAGAAGGCGCCCGAAACAAAGGCTCTGCCGCTCTCTCCTCCCCATGAGGGAAGGTCCTTTATCTCGCCGAAAGGTCCCCATCCCGTTAAGACATGGAGCCCTTCCAGGCAGTTTGTCTTTCCCGAGCCGTTTTTTCCGGTGATCAGATTAAGCCCCGGATCCCAGGGAATTCTAATTGGCCTTAAATTTCGGAAATTTCTGACAAGATATTCGGAGCACCACATGCCCTATTCTTCAGATGACAGATCCTTCTCATCCTCCTCCTGGAAGGAATACTCAGATTCTGCCAGCTTAAGAGGCATCACCAGGTAGATAAAATCCTTTCCCTCAGGCCGCTGCATTATCATGTGCCTGTCAGGCCCATTGAAGTTCAGGAGGACCTTTTCACTGTGCATGGCCTTCAGTCCGTCTGTAAGAAAGCTTGTCCTGAAGGCGGTTTTCATGGGCTCTCCGTCTATGATGCCGTTCATGATCTCCCGGGCTTCTCCCGTCTCCGGGGCCCTGCCGTAAAGGGTAAGGTCCCCTCCCGGCGACAGATTCATGACCACTGCCCTGTTGAAATCTCTGACTATTATCTCTACCCGTTCAAGGGCGGCGGTGAATTCCAGCCTGTCCACTTCGAGGGAGGTGGTTTTGCTGTCCTCCAGAAATTTTTCGTACTGAGGGAAGGCGGCGTCCACTCTTCTTACGGAGAATTCTATATTCCCCATCTGGAAGAAGACCAGGGTAGGCTCAGCGGCAATTACAACGGGCGTATCGTCCGGAAGGGATGATAGAAGACGCTGCAGCTCTCTGATGCCCGTAACGGGCAGGAGAAAATCGCAGTTTTCTCCGTTTTCTGCTGGGAGAAAGCTGGAGAGGGAGAGCCTCAGGCCGTCAGTGGACACTACGGTAAGTTCCCCGTCGGACATCCGGAAGTATGCCGCTCCAAGGTATTTGGGAAATTCTTCTCCTACTGTGCTGGCTACCGTTCCCTCCGATATGGTTTTCAGCAGGTCGGCAACGTTTGTGGTGCAGAATGGAGAGGCTTCCTCCGATACGGGCAGTACGGGAAATTCATCGGGAGAATAGGTGGTAAAG
>JBMNVK010000110.1:0-7593 GCA_050946755.1 Aminivibrio sp.
GGCCGGGGAAACACCCGGTTTGCCAATTCGGTGAGAAAGACCCCCCGGTTTGCGGAAAAAGGAGATGCCGGTGAGGAAAAACGCCTGCTCCTTGAACTGAAGCTGATAGCCGATGTGGGGCTTGTGGGTTTTCCCAATGCAGGCAAGTCCAGCCTTCTGGCCGCGATTTCATCTGCAAGGCCCAAGATAGCAGGCTATCCCTTTACGACCCTGTCTCCTAACCTGGGAGTTCTGGCAGTTGATGACCAAAAGATCGTAATTGCCGATGTCCCGGGGCTCATCGAAGGGGCAAGCGACAATAGAGGGCTTGGAATCTACTTCCTGAGGCACGTGGAGAGGACCAGGTTTCTTGTCCATGTCCTTGACCTCGCCTCCGGGACCTCTGACGAGGTGCTGGATCAGTGGAGGATTGTAAGGGAAGAATTCAGAGCCTATAATGCTATGGCAGAAGACCGTCTGCCGGGCGATGAAAGGGAAGACCTGCTCTCCCGCCCATACATGGTGGCCGGCAACAAGATAGACCTTGCCGGCACTGAGGATGCAGATGAAAAAATTCGGGCCTTCATGGGGGAAAGAGACATACCCTATTTGACCGTAAGTGCAGTAACCGGTCAGGGAATTCCGGAGCTTATCGAAGCTATAGTAGCCATGGCAAGAGAACACGAGCGGCCTTCAGGCGCTACAAGGCTGGCGGCTGTAAAGCCTGTTGCTGTCACCGCAAGACGAAGAGGCCGGCAGCAGGCTGTAATAGTCAAGCTGGGTGAGGGAGAGTACAGGGTGGTCCACGATGATCTTGAAAGAATTATAAAGCGGTACGACTTCGACCAGGAGGACACCCTCATGAGATTTGCCCGGCTACTGAAGAGATTCAGGGTAGAGGAGCTTCTTGAGAAGAACGGGGCCCAAAAGGGAGATAAAGTGTATATTACCGATCTTGAGTTTGACTTCGAACCCGACAGGGTAATGGAGTAGAAAGAGGCGATTATGAAGGGCAAAACCACCTCCGGAAAAGGGCCTGCCAAGATAGGAATTATGGGGGGAACATTCGATCCCATTCATTTTGGCCACCTGCTGGCGGCAGAGGAGAGCCGGACCGTACTGGGACTGGACGAGGTGATCTTCATCCCCTCCGGCGACCCCGCCCATAAAAGAGGGCGCAGAATAGCCTCGCCGGAGGACAGGTATGTAATGACCCTCCTGACTACCCTCACAAATCCCAAGTTCACTCCGTCCCGGATAGAGATTGACCGCAGGGAGCCAAGCCACACGGTGGATACTCTGCGGGAGATGAGGCACTGGTATGCACCGGAGAAGGTGATCTTTTACTTCATAACCGGTCTGGATGCAGTGCTGGGAATAACTACCTGGAAGGAGTACGAGGCCCTTCCGGGCCTTTGCAGCATTGTGGCCGTAAACAGGCCGGGATATGCTCCCCAGAACCTTGAATGTCTGCCCGCTGAGATGAGAAAGGCCATAATCCCTCTTGAGATACCTCTTCTGTCCATCTCCAGCACTGAAATCCGGGCAAGAATTGAAGAGGAGAGAAGCATAAAATACCTGTTGCCCGAGGCAGTAGAGCAGTACATCTATAAAAAAAGGCTCTACCGCAAAAAGCCGGAGGTATGAGTAAATGAAAATCCTTAAAACCGTCGCAATTCTTCTTCTGGCCATCACAGCTGCCTTCGGCGGGGCAGCAATGAGAGTGAAAACTTTTGTGGATCCCAAGCCTCAGACGATAAAGGAGTCTCTGTCCTTTACCGAGGCCTCGGGAGCAACGAATATTCTGCTCATCGGCCTGGACGACGTGGGAGGAGGCAGAAGGGCTGATGCCATTGCCTTTGCCACCATAGATATAGACAACAAGATCGTCCGACTTATGTCTATACCAAGGGATACTAGAGTTCAGATCCCTGGCAAGGGCTGGGATAAAATAAACCATGCCTATGTCTACGGAGGAGTAGAAAAGCTTCGGGATACGGTAATAAATTACCTGGGACTTCCTGTAGACTATTTTCTGCTCGTAAACTATGACTCCTTTCCCTCGGTGGTTGACCTGCTGGGGGGCGTGGAAATAAACGTGGAGAGACGGATGGTCTATAATGACTATGCTGGCAAGCTCTTCATCAATATCCCCAAGGGCCTGCAGACCCTTGACGGCAAGAATGCCCTCCACTATGTGAGGTTCAGGCATGATGCCCTGGGGGATATCGGCAGGGTGAAAAGACAGCAGCAGTTCATCAAAGCTGCACTGAAAAAAATGCAGTCTCCCTCCATGATCACCAAAGTTCCCGAGCTGGTGCAGAAAGCAATTGAGATGGTAAGCTCGGACATGACGCCCGCACAGGCCCTTCAGCTTGTGTCATACCTTGCGGATCTGTCCCCGGAAAACCTGCATTTCTTCACCCTGCCCGGCAGGGCTGCCTACATCTCCAATATCAGCTACTGGGTGGGAGATACCACGGAGGCCTCGGACCTCCTCTCAGGCATTCCCGAAAGGGCAGATCAGCCGGCGTCCGGAGATGTGGAGCCTGAGATCATAGCTGAAGAGCCCGTTCAGGACCTGGACATGGAGATTCTGCTGGCCTCCATCACCATGCCTATATCAGTCCTGAACGGCGCAGGGGTATCCGGCCTGGGCAAATCCACTGCTGAGAGTCTGCAAAAGATCGGAATAGATGTGACCCATATCGGTAATGCCAAGCACTTTGACTATCGCACCACCAGCATCCAGTACCCCGAAAAAGGACAGGAGGGAGCAGCAAATACCGCTAAGGCCCTCGGTGAGATTGCGGGAGTGGGAAATAGGCTTATTACAAAGAGCGGCGCCGTGCCTCATGTCACCCTTATTATAGGCAAGGACAGGGAGAAGGTGCTGAAAAGACTGGAAGGCCTTGCGGCCCGCTAAAACAGGCTAAAGCATGACAGATAAAATAAAAGGGAAGGTGAGGCAGTGAGAAGGAAAAACCGGCTGAAAGAGTATGACTTCATATTCAATGCCCTTGCTGACAAAAGGGGCCTGGACATACTGGGCCTGGACATGGAAGAATCATCGGCCATCTCCGATACATTTATCCTGGTTACGGCCAATTCAGATATTCACATGAACACCCTCAGAGACGCTGCCGTTGAGGCTCTGCGCGCCCGGGGCCTGGAGACATCGGTGGAGGGGTCGGACAGCTCCCAGTGGCGGCTGATAGACGGGGGCGGCGAAGTAACGGTTCATATCTTCAGCAAAACGGGAAGAGACCACTACAGGCTGGATAAGCTGTGGGGCGACGCGCCGTCCTATCATTTCACCTACAGAGAATAAAAGGTTTGCCCGCACAAAAATAATAAGAAACCGAGAATTAAAATTTTACAGCAAAACAGGACCTCCCAGTTCCGGATAAAGTGAAATATCGCCGGAAGAAGAGGTCCTGTTTTATTTTATGGGATGTCCTATAATATATCTTATGTTACACAAAATGCCTTTTTCTGTCTGAAATTAGGATTTTCGATAATTTTCGTAGATCGAAAGAAAGGAGTCCACTTTAAGGGATGCTCCTCCCACAAGAGCGCCATCTATGTCACCCATGGACAGAAGCTCCGCTGAATTTTGAGCGTTGACGCTTCCTCCGTACAGGATCGGGACCTTCATCCCAAACTCATGGGCGGCGCGACGGGCGGAATGAAAACACACCTCCTGGGCGTCCTCAGGGCTTGCGTTCTTTCCCGTGCCAATGGCCCAGACCGGCTCATAGGCAAGAATAAGGTTTTTGGCCCCTCCCCCTGACAGAGATCTGAAGGCTGATGACAGCTGCTCGTCTACCACATTCATGGTCCTGCCTGCCTCTCTCTCCTCCAGAGTCTCCCCAAAGCATAAAACGGCAGTGAGACCCGCGGCAAGGGCTTTTTTAAGTTTTTTTGCCACTATTTCATCCGTGTCGCCAAAGATATGCCGCCTTTCACTATGGCCCACAAGGACATGGGTACACCCGGTCTGTTTTGCCATGTCCATGGAGACTGCCCCTGTGAAGGCTCCCCTGTCCTCGTAATGACCATCCTGGGCTCCTGCGGATACAGGCCCTTCAGGCAGTGCTTCAAGGACGGCAGGGATTGTAATGAAGGGGGGAAAAAGACATAGGTGAATCCTGTCGTCAAGGTACAGATCTCCTGCCATTTTTTGCCCAAGATCGCTGCAGAAATCCCTTCCCTCCTGAGGAAGCATGTTCATCTTCCAGTTACCAAAAAGATAAATTTTTTTCATTTTTTTCACACCTTAATTCTGCTGGGAATCATTTATAAGAGGGGCAATGCCCGGCAGACTTTTCCCCTCGCAGAACTCCAGGCTGGCGCCCCCTCCCGTGGAGACATGGGACACGTCCTGTGCAAAGCCAAGCTGTTTTGCTGCCGCTGCCGTATCTCCGCCTCCCACCACCGTGATTCCTCCCCTTCCGGTGCAGAGGGCCACTCCTTCTGCTACTCGTTTTGTGCCTTCAGCGAAAAGGGGATTTTCGAAGACGCCCATGGGACCGTTCCACAGAAGAGTTCTGGCTGCCGCTGCCTTTTCCGCAAAAAGCGCGGCGGTCTCGGGGCCGATATCCAGCCCCATCAGTCCATCAGGTATATCCCCTGCGGGCACGACCATTGCGTCTGAAGCAGCGTCAATAGCCGACGCCGCCACCGTATCCACGGGAAGAAGAAGCTCTACCCCTCTGCCTTCGGCCATCTTTATCATATCCCGGGCAAATTCCGATCTCTCCTCCTCAAAAAGAGAGTTCCCTATGGCGCCCCCCTGAGCCTTAAGAAAGGTAAAGGCCATCCCGCCTCCCACCAGAATGGAGGTAGCCTTGTCCATTAGATGCTCGACCACGCCGATTTTGTCAGAGACCTTGGCTCCGCCGAGGATAAGCACAAAGGGTTTTTCCGGTGTTCCGCTTACGGCCGATAGCATCTCAACCTCCCTCTGCAGGAGGAAGCCCGCATAGGAGGGAAGGCAGTCCATTATGGCGCTGGTGGATGAGTTTGCCCTGTGGGAAGCGCTGAAGGCATCCATTACAAAGACTTCGAAGGGGTTAGCCAGAAGCCGGGCAAAATCCTCATCATTTTTCTCCTCTTCAGGGTGAAACCGAAGATTTTCAAGAAGAAGCACTTCCCCCCCGGAGAGTGCTTTCATCTTCTTCTCCACTTCTGCGCCGATGCAGCGGCTGCTGAATATCACAGGCCTTCCGAAGATCTCAGAGGCTGCCTCCGTCACGTGGGAAAGAGACATATCCGGAACTATCCTGCCTTTAGGCCTCCCCAGGTGTGATGCAAGGGCTACGGAGGCGCCGGCGTCAAGAAGGGCTCCTACCGTCTCCTTATGGGCGAGAATTCTTGTACTGTCCGACGGACTGGCATTTTTCAGAGGGACGTTGAAATCTACCCTTACCAGTACTCTTTTTCCCTTTACGTCAGAGGGTGAAAAGACCTTAAGCTTCATTGAAACTCCACCTCCTTTTTTAATTTTACCTTCCGTCCCGTCAAGTGCCGTGATTTCACGGGTCCCATCAGATGGGCAAGTTTTTTCCAACGATACTGCACTGTGCTTTTGCTTATGGGGGGCGACTGAAGCTGTCCGAGCTCTGCCAAAGTAGCGCTGGGATTGGCCACTCTTGATGAGGCAAGGGTCTTCAATACTTCCGGCAGAGACTCAAAGCGGGGTGAGGAAACTGCCTCTCTGGCCAGCTCCAGCTGCCTCGATGCCGCTTCCAGAGTTTTTCTTATATTGGACGAATCACAGTTGACCAGCATATTGGCCCTGTTTTTTACCGAGCGAAGAATGGCCTTCTCCTCCATCTTCAGGGAGGTCCTCGATAAGCCGAAGCGGGCGAGAAGGGTCACTATCTCCTCCTGGTTTCTCAGAGTTATCTCATGCCTGCCCTGGACAAGCCTTTTCCCGTAGCTAAAATGCATCATCTCCAGCATGGCAGAGGCCCAGGCATCAGCTCTGGCGGCGGGAATACGGAAACTGAGATAGTACCCGCTTTTGGGGATGTAAAGAGCGCCGCAGCTCCCCCAGAGCCCCCGAAGCCTACGGGGATTTTCTCTGTCAAAGGACGGGGACAGTCTGGGGGATTCGCTCGTCAGAAAGGCCAGTCTCTTCGGCAGTTGCAGGCTTACCCTCCCCTTAAGGGTTTTTGGTATATCCAGAAAGGATCCGAAATCCTCCTCATCGGCCAGGCCCGCCCTTTCCCAGATTCTAGACAGCCTGCGGAAAATCCATAGCCTGCCGCTGGTTAATCGGATGCCGCTGCTGGCTTTTCCAGCAGTTCCTATGCCCTGGACAATCCCCCGCACTTCCTCCAGAGCCTCTTCCCTGTCTCCTGCAGGGCCTGCGACCCATTCGTCCCACATGGAGGAGGAGAAAGTTTTGCCGAAATCTGATGATCTCAGTCCGATCACCCTTCCTTTAGCTCTCTGCAGAGCCGGATAAGCAGGTGCGAAAGGGCCTGCTCATCGTGTCTCAATAGCGTGCCGTCTATGATTTTCACCAGGTTTTCTTCGATCAGCACGCATCCCATCTCGTCCAGCTCATCAATATCCCTTTCAGTTGCCACCAGGGGAACTGCTCCTTCTCTCAGGTACTTTTCGGCAATTGCAGGGGGAATCTCCCCCCCATTGGCTATGACATAGTCAGGAGGCATGTCCATAGCCGATGCGATCCATCTTACATGGTCGGACAGGGAGAATCCGTTCGTCTCCCCCGGCTGGGTCATGAGGTTGCAGATATATATCCTGGGAACGGAGGATTTTCGCACCCGTTCCGATACGCCCGTTATCAGCAGATTGGGGATAACGCTGGTAAAAAGGCTTCCGGGGCCCAGAACGATGATCTCCGCTTCGTCAATAGCCCTTAGAACGTCTGCGGGGGGTCTCGCGCCAAGAGGTTCGAGCCATATTTTGCGTATAAGCCCTCCCTGTTCGCTTATGGCAAGCTCTCCACGGACCCTCTCGCCGCCGGAGAGTTCGGCCACAAGAGTCACTGCCTCCGTTGTTACAGGGAGAACCCTTCCTCGTATGGCCAGGAGATTGTTCATCTCCTCCACTGCCCGGCGAAAATCACCGTACTGCTCTGAAGTAGCCAGCAGCATCAGGTTCCCCAGATTGTGCCCGGCCAGCTCTCCTTTGTCGAAGCGGAATTCAAGCAGTCTTTTCAGGGAGTTGTCGTTTTCCGCAAGGGCAACTATGCAGTTGCGCACGTCTCCCGGGGGAAGTACGCCCCACTCCTCCCTGAGCCTTCCAGAACTTCCCCCCTCATCGGTGACCGTTACTACAGCCACAATATTCCTGGTAAAGCTCTTAAGTCCGCGAAGCAGGGTGGAGAGGCCTGTCCCACCTCCGAGGGCCACCACATAAGGTCCCATGGACAGTCTGTATTCCACCGCCCTGGAAAAGGCCTCCTTCTTCCTTCTGGAGGCGCTGTACCATGCCCGAAGATCCGAGGATCTGTCCCTAAGGCGAAGGAGGAGCACCATCAAAAGAGCCGTAGCAAGGCCGAGGATGTAGGCAAAAAATGAGTTCATGGCTACCAGCCCTGCTCTCTTAAAATATCCCTGTGCCTGAGGGAGCATT
>JBMNVK010000111.1:0-7525 GCA_050946755.1 Aminivibrio sp.
CTATGGCCACGGGCGGGGTGATCATGGACATATTGGCAAAATAGAAGAGAAACATATGGGCCACCAGAGGCTGAATGCCCAGATTCTGCATGGCGGGCGCCAGCAGCACGGCGCTCATAATGTAGGCCGCGCTGGTGGGCATGCCCATGCCCATGATGATGATCATAACCGTGGAGAGCAGCAGGGCCAGCAGAAGGTTGCCTGCGGACACGGACGCTATCAGGGCGCTGAACCGCAGGCCCAGCCCCGTATAGACCACCTCTCCAATGACTATGCCCGCAATGGCGCAGGGCAGGGTGACTATCACGCTGCTTTTCGCCCCGTCGACGGCCATCTTGATAATGCCTGCGATGGAAATCCTGGTATCTTTTTTAAGCTGGCACAGGACTATCAGCGAAAGGGTGGACATGAGCGCCGAATACATCAGGGAGCGGCCCCATGCGATAAGGGCCACAAGGATCACTATGGGAAGGATGAGGTGGAAATAGCGCTTGATCGAGCCCAGAAGCTCGTCCTTATCCAGTATTTCCGGCTTCATCTGCTGTTTGTAGGACTCCAGGTGAACCTCCCAGAAGAGGGAGCCCACGTACAGCATGGAGGGGATGATGGCGCAGAGCACTATTTTAAAGTAGGAGACGCCGATCATATCGGCCATGATGAAGGCCGACGCCCCCATGACCGGAGGGATGAGCTGTCCCCCCGTCCCCGCCGTTGCCAGCAGGGCGGCGCTGAAGACGGGCTTGTACCGGGCCTTTTCCATCATGGGATAGACTATGGTTCCCACCGACGCCACGTTGGCGGCGGCGCTCCCGCTTATCATGCCAAACAGGCCCGAGGCTATGATGGAGGCCTTGCCCGCGCCTCCCACGGCCTTCCTGGTGGCATACTTTGCCATGGCTACGAACAGAGTCCCCGCCGGGGTGGCTGCCAGGTACGCCCCGAAGATCATGAAGTAAAAGATGGTGTCCGACGATGCGGCAATGGGGCTTGAATAAATGCCCGACGACGTCATGGTCTGATTTTCCACGAAGTCGGCGATGGATACGACGGGGTGGGCCAGAATCCCGGGAAGGTTCGCCCCGAAAAAGCTGTAAGCCATGAAGACAAGGGCCACAATGGTCATGGACCATCCCAGCACCCGCCGCCCAGCCTCAAGAAGCAGTATCACCAGGGCGAAGTTAAAAAAGTAGTCGGAGGTAAAGAGATCGTCCACGAAGGGGAGCCTGGTCACGATACGGTCCCCGTAATAGACGGAGTAGACCATAAAAAGGATTACTATCAGCACGGGGCCCGCGTCGAGCGCAAGGCTGAGCCCGGGCCTGTCTTTAAGCGCCGGGTAAAGAAGAAAAACCAGAATAAGGCAGAAGGAGACGTGAAGAGGACGGATAATCATTCCGGGAACTGCGGCGAAGGCGATATAGATCTGCGCGGCCACCCACAGTAGAGCGGTAATGTAAACAAGCCTGTTTCTAAGCGTCTGTTCCAAGGCGTTTGATGCCCCCTTTTTTACGGTTGAGCGGCGGACGGCAACAAGCCCGCCCGCCGCTTCACTTCAGATAATCTTCCTTATTTCATCAGCCCGATTTCCTGATAGAATTTTTCAGCGCCGGGATGAAGGGGTATGCCGCCCAGGTTGACGGGGTTGCAGGCGTCCTTTTCGGGGTTGAAGGCGGAGAAGGCCACGTGCCCCTGTACAAGTCCCTCTTTGTTTTCGTAGACTGCCTTGGTGATCTTGTAGGCCGTCTCGTCGTCCATCCTGTCCGTAACGGTCAGGCAGGTTCGGTAGCCGGGAAGAAGCAGATCTTCGTCCTGTCCCTTGAAGCTTCCGGCGGGCAGAACGGAAAGGGTGTAGCCGTACTTGTCCCTCAGGAATTCAACCGACTTCTCATCCATGCCCAGAAGGTCTATCTTGCCGGTTACGGCAAGCTCCGTGAAGGTGGGGTGTCCCTGGGAGAGAGACTGGATGAAAAGGTCGCAACGGCCGTCCCTGATGGCGTTTGAAATGGCCTCGAAGTCCGTATGGTCCACGGATCCTCCCCAGGCCTTTACATCGTCGTAGGAGAAGCCGCAGGCCTCAAGCACCTGGTCGGCGGAAGCCTCGCCGGTAGTGCCGCGCTGCACGGTCATGAGGCCGATCTTCATCTTATTTGCGCCGACCTCCTCCACGGACTTGATTCCGCTGCCGCTGCGGGCCGCTATGCCGACATAAAACTGGTCGAGCCCGCCGATCAAGGCCCTGATATTCTTGACGGGGCCGTCGGCAAAGAGGCTTGTGCCTTCATAGGCCCACTTGATGTTGTTGCCCATGGTCATGGCGATGTTCATCTTGCCCTGCTGCATCAGCTTGATGTTGCCTATGCCGCCGGCGATGGGGGACGCGTCGATCTTGAGCTCCGGATAGGCCTTCCGCACCACGTCAGCGATGACCGCCGCCTGGACGTACCAGGTGCTTCCCACTTTGTTGGAGCCGATTTTCAGCTCTTCGTCAGCGGCGACTGCTGCGCCGGAGAAAAGGGATACCGCCATTGCCGCAAGAACAAACGCAAAAACCAACTTCCTCTTCATTTTTTTCCCTCCCTGATTTAATCAGTTTCTAATAGTGATAAGGCAAACTCTTCTTTTTAGCGTTGGGAATCCACCTTGGAATAGGCGGAACCAGGGCGTCCTGAGACTTTACGGGCATTTCGATGAAGGCCGGCCCTCTGTAGGAAAAGGCCTCCTCAAGAACCTGCTCCACCTGTTCGGCCCCGCTTATCCTGAAGGTGCGGATTCCGAATCCCTCGGCTATCTTACAGTAATCAACCTGCCTGAAATCGGTGGCAAAGGGGTTGGCGTTGTACACGTGCTCGATCTCCCCCCTGATCCAGCCGAAGACGTTGTTGTTGAACAGAACGTACTTGATGTCCAGCCCCAGGCGGCTGTAAGTCTCCAGCTCCCCGCAGTTGAAGTAGAAGCTTCCGTCCCCGCCCAGGGAGACGATGGTATGATCCGGCCTGGCTACCGCCGCCCCCACGGCGGCCGGAAGGGAGTACCCCAGGGCGCCCATGGAGTAGCCGGAGAGGAACATCCGTCCCTCATTCTTCTGAATCAGGTAGGCAGCGGAGAAGATGCTTCCCGTGCTGGGCTCCACCATCACCATGTTTTTTTCAGGGATGCGGGCCTCAAGAGCCTTCACAAACCGGATGGGGTGGACCGGGAATTCGTCGGACACAGCAGCTGCCTCTATGGACGAATCGAGGGCGGCCATGGCCTCCGCCGCCTCTTTGCCGTTCACGGCCGATCCGCTGACCCCTCTCTCCCGGATGCGCTCCGCCATCACTGAAAGTGTGGCCTTGGCGTCCCCCACAAGGGCGGCGTCCGCCCTGTAGTTGTTGCCCGCCTCCTGGCGGCTGATATCCAGCTGAATTATCTTAGGCTGGGCCGCCGCCGAGGGCAGCTTGCGGCCGTCAGTCCCGGCGGAATCGGTGTTGGATCCCACAAAAAACACCAGGTCCGCGTCCTTTATAAACTGGTTTGAATAGCTTGTCCCGCCCCTGGCGCCCACTACCCGGATTGAGAGGGGATGAGCCTCGGAGACTGCTCCCTTACCCGTCATGGTGGTGCCCACCGGGATGGAAAGAGCCTCGGCCACAGCCCGCACCTCCGGCCCCGCATCTGAGACCAGGGCTCCCTGGCCGCAGACAATGACAGGCCGCTTTGCTTCGGCCAGAAGCCTGATGGCCTCGTCAATCCTGCCAAAGTCCGCTACGGGTCGGTCGGCGGGCCAGAGGCCGGTTCCGCCGTAAAGTTCGCTCTCGGGGATGTCCACTTCTTCTTCATATACATCGTAGGGAATGCGCACGTGAACCGCGCCCGGCCGGTCGGCCAGGGCGGTGCGGAAGGCCCTTCTCACAAGGTGGGGGATATCGGCGGCCTTCGTAACCAGAATGCTGTCCTTGGTGATGGCCTCGTACAGCCTGTTCTGGTCAAACCCTGAAAGGGTGTTGCGGGTGTCGCTGTTGAAGGGTACGTCCGACGTAAAGCAGACGGTGGGAACGGAGCCCTTGAAGGACTCAAGCACCCCCGGGGCCGGATGAGCGCCCCCCGGGCTCGGGGCCTCGCTGACTCCCACCCTGCCCGCCGCCTTGGCATAGGCCTCCGCCATAAAAGCCGCGGCCCGCTCGTCGTGGGTCAGGATATGGCGAACATCGGGAAAACGCTCCCATTCCCGGTACAGGGCCAGGGTAGTCTCCCCCGGCAGACCGAACACGTCCTTTACTCCATGAAGCTTAAGCATTTCCAGAAACAGCCTGGCGCCATTAGTCTTCATTCTCAGCCTCCTCCCGCTTATTCAAAAAGCTACTCATCATTGATGAGTAGTCATAATACCACATAAATCCTGCTTACTGTCAACCGGGGCAAAGGCTCCCGCCGGGCCCTCTTCCCACCGTCAGGCTCCTTACTCCTCCGACAGTTTTTTAGCGTTGATTATGACGTCCTCCAGATGGGAGCCCATGGCCGCCGCCGCTCTCTCCGGGTCCCTTTCCCTCATGGCCTGGACGATCTTTTCGTGGGAGACGTTCACGGGCGTATCGTAGAGCTTGAAGGTTCCCACAAAAAAATCCTGCCAGTTGGACGTAATGCCTATAAAGTCGTAAATCGTCTCAAGAAGAGGAATCCCCGACGCCTTCAGAATGCACCTGTGAAATTTGGCGGAGAGTTCCGTGTAGTCCTCGTTCTTCTTCATGCCCTCGTACTGGGCAGCTACTATTTTTTCCAGCTCCTCGAGCTCACTGTCGGAGGCGTTAAGAGTTGCCCTGTAGACCGCCTCCCTCTCCAGGGCCTTCCTGAGGACGAGCCTGTGGATGAGGTTGGCCCTCCCGAGTTTTCCCGGATGATTAAGGATTTCGGCCAGAAAATCCCGCAGCTCCCTCTCTTCTTCCACCTTTACGAGGCGTTTTTTTCCTGCCTCCGTAATAATATGGCCCTGCTTCCCCACTTTTTCCAGAAGGCCCCCGTGGCGCATGGCCCGGAGAGCCCTTCCCACGCCTGCCTCGCTTATTTTTACCCCCCGCTCCCTCAGCATTACGAGCAGACTGCCTGCCCCCCTGGCGCAATCTTCCCCGTTAAGAATGTATAAAATCCAGTATTCAAGAGTTTTATTGGCGATGGACAAGACAATCGGCTCCGTTCGTTAATAATCTCTCCGGGGATGCGGCATGAAGGGGCTCATGCCGTCCCCGCTCCTACCGGCAGGTGTTGAAGTCGGTATTCCTGAAATCAACCAGCCTGCTCGCCATCTCGTCTCCGTATTCCGCCCTGAAATCCTCCAGCACGGCGGCGTTCACGACGACGCCTGCCGCTCCGAAAATGGCCGCGGCTACGTCGCTGTAGCACTTGTAGGAGTGGCCGCAGTGATAGTCGAAAGGCTGCACATACTCCCTTTTCTTCTCGAAGGCCCTGCCCTCGGGGAAATTCGCCCCCCGCAGGACGTGAATGCAGCAGTCCTCCGTCTGAAGGGTCTTTTCCACCTCGAAGACAAGATCAGGATTGAAGCCCCGGCAGATGGCGATGTCAAGATGGCGGCAGTATTCGGCGCCCGCCTCCGTCATCCCCGAATCCCTGAACTGGGCGTGCCAGGCGCACCGGGTTATCCTCATGGTCATATCGGGGCTGAAGGACTCCACCTCCGTGACGTTGGAAGTACCATTCGCTGTACTCAAGATAGGCCTCAAAATCCAGCTCCCGGCCGTCCCGGATCGCCCGCTGAGCCATCCTGCGCCCCCGCTGCTCGCCATAGTACCTGGTGCCGTGGATAAACGCCCTCAGCCCCCGCTCGCCGAACTCCTCCGTAAGGCGTCCGTAAAAGCGGGCGGGGATAAAGGCGTGGCTCCTTTCAGTAAACTTCATGGTCTGCCTCCTTGCGCCCCGGCCCCGAGAGCCGCCGGGAACTAAAATTTTTCTATCTTGCAGGCGAATTATACAACATGCACCGAGCCAAATTCCAAACCCCTGTTATTTGCATCCCTGCCGTGGTAATGTTTCCCCAGGAGGTGAAAGAGATGGACATCCGCATTAAAAGAGTTTACGACGAGCCGTCCGCCGACGACGGAACCAGGATCTTCGTCGACCGGCTGTGGCCCCGGGGCATCAGCAAGGAGAAACTCAAGGCGGATCTGTGGCTGAAGGGCGTCACCCCCAGCTCGGACCTCAGAAAGTGGTTTCATGTGGACAAAGACCGCTTTCCCGAATTCAAAAAGAACTACCTCGCCGAGCTGAAAATGGCAGGGGAGGACATGAAGACACTCATCGGGGAAGCCCGAAGGGGCAGAATAACCCTTCTCACCGCCGCCAAGGACCCGGAACGGAACCACGTGGTGATTCTGAAGGCCTTTCTTTTGGAAGGGGAGAAACCCTAGCCCTTAGGGCATTCGCACAAACCCCCGCGGCCGTGTTGACATAGCCCGCCGCTGATATAAGATAGAAGCGGCTCATCACTGATGAGGCATTTTTAGCCGGAGAGATCGCCCTTCGGCGGCTCTCTGATTTCTGCCGCGCCCCCTCTCCGGGGCACGGTCTGGTTTATTTTGTTTTATTTTATTGAACGAGGTGGTACGGGTGATTGAAACCAACAGTATAGTTGTGGTGGGAATGGGCTTCATCGGCGGCTTTCTGCTCCCCGGGTACGAAATGCTCCTGGGCGGCCGGGTCGCGACAAATGTCTTCGTCATTAAAGCTACGGACAGGGATCTGGAAAAGCTGCGGGCCGAATACCCCTTTCAGATAACCGTGGACAACACCCTTGAAATCCTTCGGGAGAAAAAGCCGGACATCATCATCATGTGCCCGCCCCCCGCCGAAATTCCCGTCATTATAAAGGACACTCTGGCCCCCTACTTTGCCGAAGCCAGGGCCGAGGGAACTCCCCTGCCCGACATCTACACCTTCGGCCCCGTCCCTGACCCCCAGTACTACTACGACTATCTGGGCTCCGACATCCACTGCGTCAAATTCCTCCCCAGCATGATGGAGACCGTGGGCGGAGTGCACCTCCAGAAGTACGGAGGAAGCTTCCTCGTCTTCACCCCCGGCGACCCCTTTCCCCCGGAGCGAAGGCAGCGGGCAATGGACTTCTCCGACCTCTTCGGAAGAACGTTCATCATCCCCCACGACCAGTCCCTCTACGCCCTGGCCGCCAAAAACACGGCCCACACCCTGTTTGAGATAAGCTACGCCGTCTCCGAGGCCCTGCAGGAGCTGGGACACAACACGTCCACGGCTAACGTTGGCGCGGCCATGCTCTCTCTCTACAGGGAGTTTATGGGCGGGGGAAGGGTAGACGTGTGCGAAGGGTCCCTGAGGGAGGTCCCGGAGGCTATCCTACCCTTCCTCCGGGGCGTAACCGAGGCCTGGTATAAGGGAATCCTCACCTACATTATGTCTGTGGGGTGCGAAGAAGGCCTGGCCCGGGACTTCCACGGCGCCAACTTTGAATCCCTTCTCTGCACGGTGCGGCTTGCCACAAGGAAAGAGCTTGAGGAATCCA
>JBMNVK010000112.1:0-7504 GCA_050946755.1 Aminivibrio sp.
ATTTGGATTTTCGGTGGTTATGGCGGAGGTGTCACACCCGGTTCCATTCCGAACCCGGCAGTTAAGCCCTCCAGCGCCGATGGTACTGCGGAGGCTATCCGTGGGAGAGCAGGTCGCTGCCGGAAATCCTTAATTTACAAAGTCAGCCCGGGATGGTTAAACACCAATCCCGGGCTGATCTTATTCGTCATCCCGAACAGCGCACAGCGCTGGATCGCGAAGCATCCTGAGCAAAGCGAAGGGGGGATCGGCACTTGAACCTGCTCTGAGGAGCAAAGACAAGACCAACTGCAAATGCAACTGCAGATCCCTCCGCCCTACAGGCGTTCGGGATGACAAGATTCGGCCGTTCGGGATGACAGAGTCGGCTCTACTTCTTTGCCTCCTCAGCGGCCTTCATTATCTCGTCCACTACGGCGTCGCCAACGTCGGCCCGGATCATTTTTTCTGTGACATGAGCGGCTTTCACAAGCTCCGCCTGAAGCTCAGCGTCCGGATCAACGATGTTTATGCCTGTCTTTCTGATAGAATCCAGAATCTCGTCATTTTTGGCCTTGGCAAGGTCGAAGAGGTAGTCGGAGGTCTCAGCCATGGTTTCATCGATGATCTTCCGATACTCTTCCGGCATGCCGTTGTAGAGGTCCATGTTAATGTTAATGCTGAGAATGAACGCTATGTGATGGGTATTTACTAGATATTTCTGGACTTCGTAAAATTTGCTCGACCAGATGATCTCATAGGGGTTCTCCTGGGCGTCCACCGTTCCCTGCTGGAGGGCAATGTAGAGCTCGGCGAAGTTCAGGGGAGTGGGGTTGGCCCCAAGGGCCTCCCAGAAGGCCATGTGGTATTTGTTTTCCATGGTCCGGATTTTTACGCCCTTAAAGTCGGCGACCTTGCTTATGGCTTTGCTTGTGGTAGTTTCACGGTAGTAGATGGGCTCGAAGAGAAGAAGCTTGAGTCCCGCGCCCGCATACCATTCCTCAAGTTTTTTCCGGAAGTCACCTGACAGACCTTTCCTTGCGATGTCAAGGTTTTCGTAAAGCATGGGAATGTCGAAGATGGCCAGCTCGGGTATGAAGCCGACCTGGGGGGCGGTGGTCTGAGAGACCATGGCAATATCTCCCAGCTGGCAGCTCTCCAGTATCTCCCTATCTCCGCCAAGCTGGTTGTCGAGGTAGATCTCGACCTTCATCTTTCCGCCCGACTTGGACTCAATAAGCTCCTTGATCTTCTCCGTTGCCAGGGCTCTGGGAGTCTCCCCGGTTGAGGGGTAGGCGCCGGCAATCTGAAGGGTGTACTCCTGGGCAGAGGCAAGACCTGCAAAGAGGAACATAAACAGCACTACCGCCAGAAACAGCGAACTTATTCTCAAGTTTTTCATTTTGTCATCTCCTGTCAATGTGTTCTAGTTTCCAGAGTCTCTCCGAAATTTCCCTTTCCGGCAACACAGCTCAGCAGGGCTTTTGAATCACCTCCTTATCAAATTTGCGAATTTTACAGGAAAATAAGGCTCATCTGAGGTATGTAGGTTATGAGGATGAGGGCAAAGATAAAGGCGACGATGAAGGGGATGGCCTTTTTTCCTACCTTCATTACGTTTTCGTTAATGAGAGGGGCCGCCACAAACAGGTCCACTCCGAAAGGAGGAGTTACCATTCCGATCGCCAGGTTGACTACCATTATCACTCCGAGGTGGACGGGGTTCACTCCCAAGGCCCCGGAAGAAGCCAGCATCATGGGAGCAAGTATGGCGATGGCAGGCCCCACGTCCATGAACATCCCCAGGATAAGGAGTATGACGTTCAGTGCCAGCAGGAAGATGAATTTATTCCCTGCGAAGTTTGTCAGGATAAAATCTCTCAGGGCTGCGGGCGCCTGCAAAAGGGCAAGAACCCGGCCAAATACTATGGCAAGGGAGAGCAGCAGCACGATAGGGGCATAAGATTTTACTGTGTCCCTGAGGATTGCCCCCAGCTCCCGGAACCGGAGGCTTCTGTAGACGAAGAGGCAGACGATCAGGGCATAGAATACAGATACTGCCGCCGCCTCTGTTGGCGTTACGATTCCGCTGTAGATTCCGCCGAGTATTATTACGGGGGTCAGCAGGGCCCAGAAGCTGTCTCTGAAAAGCCTGAAGAGCCCTCCTTCCCTTAGAGCCCTTACCTTCGCTGAAATTATATCCCTGTCCTCGCCCCTAACCTTGGCATAGATATAGGCGTAGACCATAAGGCATAGTCCGATGGTGATTCCAGGGATGATCCCGGCGATAAACAGATTGCCGATGGATACGCCCGTTACCACGCCGTAAGTTACGAAGGGTATGCTGGGAGGTATTATTACGCCAAGGCTTCCGGCGGTTGCCACCAGGGCGGCGCTGTAAACTTTGTCATACCCCAGGGAGACCAGGAAGGGTATGGCCATTCCTCCGACAGCAGCGGTGGTAGCCACCCCCGAGCCGGATATGGCCCCGTAAAACAGGCAGGTCACGATGGCGGTGATGGGGATGCCTGCCGGGAAGTCTCCGATGAAGTAAGCAAAAAAATTAAAAAGCTTGTCGGAGATTTTTCCCTTTGTCATTATATTTCCCGACAGAATGAATAAAGGGATGGCCAGCATGGGAGTGCTGTCCAGAGCGCTTACTATATTTCGGATGATATAGGCCATGGATGCCGGGAAGCCCGGCAGGGAAAGGCCGGGAAAGATGGTGGCAAAGCCCAGGGCCACCGCAATGGGAACCCCCAGGGCCAGTCCTCCGAGCAGAATAAGAAACAGAGTAAAAGCCATGCTCAGGCCTCCTCCTTCCCCGTAAAGGTCATGATGTCCCGTCCGGTTTTTTGAATTCCCCGCACTGTGGCGAGGAAAAAGCCTGCCACGGCGGCAAAGTAGATAAATCCCAGGGGGATTCTAAGGGCAGGGCTGGTCTGCCCTGTTTTGATCACCCTTTGAACCGCGGGAATGGAGTGGATGAACAGATATCCGAAAAAGACAGTGGCTGCAACGTTTACCAGTGTGGCAAGAATCTGCCCCAATCTCTGCGGAAGCGCTTCAAGAAGGGTGGTTACTTTAAGGATGCTGTCCTCTTTTATTGTATAGCCGATGCTTACAAGAGCAGACCATACGAAAGCGTAGCGGGAAGCCTCCTCCGCCCAGGACAGGGATGCGTTGAACACATAACGCATGATCACCTGAAGCATCATTATAATGGCAATTACAACCAGAAGACCGCTAAGAATATACTCTTCAAAATGTTCATCCAGCCACCTGAGAAATCGCAATGCCTCACCTCCTGCAGTGGTAAATAAGGTTTTTCGCTCCGGGGGGCGGTTCATTTTATTTTTTTATTGCCAGATGCTTCAGCAGCGCATTTGTCATCACTTCTGCATCAGGCTCCCGGCCCGTCCATTTTCTGAAGGCCTCCGCTCCCTGCCAGATGGTCATCCAGTAGCCGTACAGAATTTTGGCGCCCCTGGCTTCCGCCCGTCTCAGCAGCAGGGTATCGTGAGGTACGTATACCAGGTCGCACACCATATGGTCCGGTCCCAGAAGCTCTGTGTCGAAGGGGGCGGCGTCAGTGTTGGGCTCCATGCCCAGGGGTGTGGAGTTGATGATAAGCTCGTTTTCACGCAAAAACCCGGGAATATCCGCTTCATCTGCAGAGAGTGAGCGGCAGATGCCCGATTTGTAGGCGTTCAGGTCCGCTGCCAGCTCCTCCATGCTTCTGTTTCCCGAATCCCTCTTCCATAGGTCAATTGATTCCGCTCCCTCAGCTGCAAGGGCAAAGGCCACTCCCCGGGCAGCGCCGCCTGCGCCGAAGATCAGGCATCTTTTGCCCGCCGGATCGTATTCGCCCTGCTCCCTGAGCCCCGTGACGAATCCCACCCCGTCCGTGTTGGCGCCGTAAAGGAGCCCGTTTTTCCAGTAGACGGTGTTTACGGCATTGCAGAGAGAGGCGGTTTCATCCAGTTCATCAAGAAATTCAATAATCTTCTGCTTAAGAGGCATGGTGATGTTCAGCCCCTTGAAGCGAAGGGATTCAAGGGCGGGCATCACGGTGCCGATTGTCGCCTCTGTAGTGTCATAGGGCGTGTATACGGCATTCATCCCCAGGGACTCGAAATTAGCATTATGCATGGCAGGGGAGAGGGATTTTCTTACGGGGGATCCCAAAAGGCCAAAAAACTCCGTATCCGCCCAGAATGTTTTTTCTTTTTCCATGACGCTTGCCTCCTTAGCAATATAGCCTGTCTATTTAACTGTTCTTTCATTCCTATCAGATTGAGCTCATTGTGTCAAGAAAAGCTAATTTTCATTAATTAGGAAAGTCGCGATGATTGGCGATTGTTTTTTGTGCAGGATGCTATGGTGGCCATTTTTTATTTCCGTCCGGCGGCCGTGAATATTGGTATTTTTTTCGCTAAGCCATGAGACAATCGCAGATATCCTCGTTCAGCCCCGTACCCTTGCTGATCTTTACGGACTCCAGAGTTATCTCCCCCCTTCTCTGCAGAAACAGAAGAATAGAAAGAAGGGAGACGGGGGTGATGCCTATGTTTTTGGCTGTTTCTTCGATGGAAATTTCTTTTCCCGGCTGAGCCATCCTTTTTACCTCTCCTCCTACAAGGGAGAGCCACTGACTAAAGAGTTCGGCTATCTCCGGCGAGGTGCCTGCGGCGAGCTGAGATGTTTTTGTGATTGCCTCGATGAGCCTGCTGGTGACAAGAACCTCCGAGTCCATCAGATTTTTGATCTCTTTGTAGATTTCCTGCTCATTCATGACTGTTCCTTCCTTTCGACTTTTAGTAAAGTAGGTTTCTTCCGTGAAGAAGGAAGTGATACAATACAGGCGGTAGTAAATGACCTGATGGCCCTATTGTATATCAGCCGGCTTCAGTAAAACAGGCGGACTGACGGGATAAAACAGCGTAAAGAGCCGCCTTTAATGTTAAAATCATTTTTTATGCCTTTATTCAGTAATTCCGGGAGGTCAAAGGAATGGCTAATTTCAAGAACGATGATGATCTGCAGCAAAAGGATATTGAACGAAGAGGGCGGGAGCATATAACCCTCGTCTTCGAGCTCAACACGGAATCTTTCGGGCTTGATGTAAACACGATCCGGGAGATAGTTCGGGTTCCGCCCTTCATAACAAGAGTTCCCAACTCCCCCGGCTACATCCGGGGCGTTATAAACCTCAGGGGCTCCATTGTACCCGTTTTCGATATGGAGCTCAAAATAGGGATGGAGCAGAAAGAGCTCACCGATGAGGCAAGAATTGTGGTAGTCTCATGGAACGAGACCCTCTTCGGGATCATTGTTGACTCTGTCCGGGAAGTGTGCACGATTTACGATGCCCAGATTGAGTCCGCATCAGAAGTTAACACTTCCATGGACAGAAAGTATATCCTGGGCGTGGCCAAGCACGAGGATGGCCGGCTGATTCTGCTTATGGATCTCGCCGTTCTCTTCGAAATAGATGCAATCCTGGAGGAAGAGGCTGCGGGAAGTTAGCGGCGGGCCATGATCCGGATAGATCTTCATCTTCACAGTACTTTTTCTGACGGCGCCCTCCTCCCGGGAGAGCTGGTAGCCCTGGGCAAAAAGCGAGGCGTATCCGTTATGAGCCTGACAGATCACGATACTACTGCAGGCCTGCCCTCCTTTATGGCGGCCTGCGGGCGCTCCGGCATAAGAGGTGTGGCGGGAGTCGAGCTATCGGCTGATTTCCCCTCCACTCTCCACATTCTGGGCTACAGGATAGATTTCAGAAGCGCCGGCCTCGAAAAAGCTCTGGAATCCATAAGGGAGGCCCGGAATCTGAGGAACCGGCAGATCTGCGACCGGCTCCAGAGCCTGGGGCTCCACATCGTCATTGAGGATGTGGAGGCAGAGGCGGCAGGGGATGTGGCTGCCAGGCCCCATATAGCCAGAGTTATGATCAGGAAGGGTTATGTGCAGGATCAGAGGGCTGCCTTTTCCGCCTATCTGGGACGGACAGGCAGGGCCTACGTGCCCAGAGAGCGGCTCTCTCCTGAGAAATGCATAGAGCTCATCCGGGAGGCCGGCGGCGTAGCCGTGCTGGCCCACCCGGTGCAGACCTCCCAGTGCTACGAGAGGGTAAGGGAGGTAGCGGGAGAGCTGAAGGATGCAGGGCTTTGGGGCATGGAGTGCTACTCTTCGAAGCACGATGCCGGCCAGATCTTCCGGTATCTGTCCATCGCCTCCGGACTCGAACTCTTTCCCACAGCGGGAAGCGACTTTCATGGAGGATCGGGCCCCTCGCCATCCCTTGGAATCTCCGTCCCCCTCGGGATGATTCCCTGGGCTAGGCTAGGGGTATCCCTATGAAAATTGTGATACCATACCGTAGTTAAAAAGGCATAATTCTAAGGAGGATAAGCTATGTTTCCCATAGATCTCAAGAGTGATACGGTGACCAGACCCTCAGAGAGAATGAGAGAGATCATGAGCAATGCCGAGGTTGGGGATGATGTGTACGGTGAAGACCCGTCCGTCAACAGCCTTCAGGAAAAGGCGGCAGCCATCCTCGGAATGGAGGCGGCCATATTTCTGCCCTCCGGCACCATGGGAAACCTCGTTGCCATCCTTGCTCACTGCGGCAGAGGAGAAGGGGCCATAATCGGCAAGAACAGCCACATATACATCAACGAAGGAGGAGGACTGGCGGCCCTCGGAGGGGTAGTTCCCCTTACGGCGGACGACTCTTCAGGCCTGATACCTCCCTCAGAAATTGAGGAAAACTGCCGCCCCGTAAACGTTCACTTTGCCCCGGCAAAGCTGCTTTGCATCGAAAACACCCACAACAGATGCGGAGGACTTGCGCTTTCGCCGGAGCAGATGAAGGAGACCACCGACTCCGCAAGGAAAAACGGCCTTTCAGTCCACATTGACGGCGCCAGGATATTTAATGCGGCCGCGGCCTGGGACTGTGACGTCAAAGAATTTGCCTCTCAGGCGGACTCCATCCAGTTCTGCCTTTCCAAAGGACTGGGAGCCCCCATCGGCAGCATTTTGTGCGGCCAGGAAGACTACATAGGCAGGGCCCTCCACTGGAGAAAAAAGCTGGGCGGAGGACTGCGGCAGGCGGGGATAATGGCCGCTGCCGGCATCTACGCTCTTGAGAACAATATTGACCGGCTCAGGGAAGACCATGAAAATGCCGTCCTTATCGCGGAAGGCCTTTCCGCAGGAGGCCTGGAGGTAGAAAAGATAGAAGTACCCACCAATATGGTCTATTTTCATGTTCCCCAGGATGCTGCAGATCTGCACGTCCGGTGCAGGGAGAAGGGGTTGCTCTTCAATGCCGCCTCCGACGGCAGGATCAGGCTTGTAACTCATATCGACGTCTCCAGAGAACAGGTCCTGGAGGCGGTGGATGTCATCCTTCAGGAGGTCTTCCGCAAGTGAAGGAAGCTCCTTCCAGGGAGGCAGTGGAAGAGGCGTCTCGTTTTTTAATCAGCAGGGCGCTTCAGAAGGGGGCCGCCGG
>JBMNVK010000113.1:0-7393 GCA_050946755.1 Aminivibrio sp.
TATAAATGCTCAGATCCCTGTGGACAAGCGCAAGCGGCATGATAGCCCAGCAGACGAATCTTGATGTGACCACCAACAACCTGGCCAACGTCAACACCACCGGCTTCAAAAGAAAGCGGGCTGATTTCGCCGACCTCCTCTACCAGATAAACAGAGAGCCCGGCGCTCCTGTTGAGCCGGAATCCATGGTTCCCACAGGGGTGCAGGTGGGCCTTGGCACAAGAGTGGTAGGCACCTCTCGGTACATGAACCAGGGCAACCTCCAGGTAACGGACCAGCCCCTGGACCTGGCTATAGAAGGGGACGGCTTCTATCAGGTGGTCCTCCCCAACGGCCAGATCGCCTACACCAGGGCCAGCAAGTGGGCTGTGGACTCGGAGGGGCAGGTCCTCAACGTCGACGGCCTCCTCATGGAGCCCGCCATTACCATACCTGAGGACGCCACAGAGATAATGGTAAGCCCCGAGGGGCTTGTATCGGTAAAGATAGCCGGACAGGACGAGGCAGAGGAAGTGGGGCAGATTGAGCTGGTGCGGTTTGTAAACCCGGGGGGCCTCCGGGCCATGGGCAAAAATTTGTTCCTTGAATCCCCCTCCAGCGGCGCTCCCATAGTGGGCTTCCCCGGCGACGAGGGACTGGGGCAGGTGCACCAGGGAATCCTTGAGATGTCCAACGTCCAGGTGGTGGACGAAATGGTGGCTATGATCATAGCCCAGAGGGCCTATGAGGCGAACTCCAAGGGAGTTCAGACCGCAGACGAACTGCTTCGCATAGCCAACGGGCTCAAGAGATAGCCTATGGCAGCGAAGGGGAGCAAGATCGGGGTGATCCGCTCCGCCGGAACCGTATCCCCCTTTATCGCCCTTCTTCTTCTGCTGCTTATACCGGCGGCCTTCGCCGCCCAGGAAGCGGACCTCTCCCTGGAGATGGGGGCCTCGGTCCATGTATCTGTGGACCCCTTCGCCCTTTCAGAGATTGCAGCCCTCACCGGCCGGGAGGACCTGGTCAGAAAAGTGGGAGCTGTGAGCCTCTCCCTGCCCGGGGATGGAATCCTCACCAGGGAGCACATCCTTGAAGCCCTTTCCGATCACGGCATCGGAGGTCTTCGCCTCGCCCTTATCATGCCTGCTTCCGTGGAGGTCCGCCTCGACGACTCTCTTTCAGGAATCATAAAGCGCCTCTCGGGTTGGCCCTGGCACGTGGAGGCAGAGCCCATGGGCCTTGTACCGTCGGGAATGCCCCTCTCGCCCCCATCCATTGCGCCGGGTACCGGTTCCGTAACCCTTAAATATGATGATGGCGCAGGGGGAGAGCGGTCCGTGGCGGTCAAACTCTCGTGGCAGAGGCCTGCGGTAGTGGCGGCCCGGCCTGTGGAGAGGGGAAAAGTCTTGAAAGAAGAGGATCTGGCAGTAAGGACAGTAAAAGTAATGAGATCCACTCCCCTGGCCTCCGCGCCGGAGGAGGTGCTGGGCAAAACGGTACGGCGCAATCTTTCCGCAGGAGAGCCTGTGGCCCTCAACTTGCTCGCCGCCTCGCCGATAATTCAAAGGGGAGACTCGGTGATCATTATGCTGAGGACCCCCGGCTTTCTGATCGAAGTAAGAGGGCAGGCCCTTGACGGAGGCGTTGAGGGAGATCTGATCAGGGTACGGAACCTGCAGAGCAAAAAAGTCATCCAGGCGCTGGTAGTGTCGCCAGGACGGGTGGAGGTACAGTAAAAAATGAAAAAAATACTCCTAGCTGCATCGATTCTTCTGCTTCTGCTGGGGCTTTCATCCCAGCCAGCCCAGGCAAGATCCCTTTGGAACGACCGGACAAACTGGGTGGCGGACAGACGCCCCTCAGCAGTGGGGGACATTGTCACAGTGGTGGTAAACGAAAGAACCAAGACCAAAGATGAAGGCAAGACAGACGTATCTAAATCCAATGACAACAGAGTAGGGGACGGCTTTGGCATCTTCAACTTCATAAGAGCCTTTGGCTTCAACAGCAAAAGCAACATGAAGGGAGACGGCTCCACCGAGCGGACCCACACCGCCCAGACCCAGATAACCTGCATGGTGACGGACATCCTTCCCAACGGAAACCTTATTATTGAGGGAACCAGGGATGTGGCCACTCACGAGGAGACCCTGCAGCTTCACGTAATAGGGGTCATCAGGCCTCAGGATGTCAACAGCTATAACCAGATATCCAGCGACAAAATTGCCAACGCAGAGATCGGAGTAAAGGGCAAGGGAGCTCTTACCCGCCTGCAGAAGCCCGGCCTGCTCACCCAGATACTTCAGGCCATATTCTAGGGGGCAGAACAGGTGAAGCTGCCGATAAAAAAGCTCCTGTGCCTCATCCTTATCCTTCCCCTTATTGCCCTGTTCTGCGCTTCTTCAGAGGCTCAGATTCACCCGTCGGTTAGAATCAAGGATCTGGCCGATGTGGAGGGGGTACGGTCAAACCAGCTGGTGGGCCTTGGGATAGTAACGGGCCTTCAGGGCACCGGCGATAAGGGCGCCATGGCCACTCAGATGATAAGAAATTTAATGAGCCAGTTCGGCGTTACGGTGGACGACCGGGCCGTAAAGAGCAAAAACGTAGCGGTAGTGAGCCTTACTGCCGATCTCCCCGCCTTTGCCCGGCCGGGGCAGAGAATAGATGTCACTGTAAGCACCATGGGGGACGCTAAAAGCCTTCAGGGCGGCTCCCTGATTCAGACCCCCCTCAAGGCCGCCGACGGAGCTGTCTACGCAGTGGCTCAGGGAGCAGTTGTGGTGGGGGGCTTCACCGCCGGAGGCCAGGGCGCCACCGCCACAAAAAACATAGTAACCGTCGGAAGGGTTCCCGGAGGGGCCATAGTGGAGCGGGATGTAGAGAGCGACTTTACCATGGGCCGCCAGGTAAACCTGCTTCTTAGAAACCCTGACTTCACCACCTCCGACCGGATGGCCCGGGCGGTAAACAGCGCCTTTGGGGCTGTCGCCACGGCGGTGGACGGCGGAAGAATTTCCGTGAATATTCCTCCCTCCTATGCCCACTCTCCGGCAGCTTTCATTGCAAGGCTTGAAGGCATCTCCGTCAGGCCTGACAGCCTCGCCAGAGTGGCGGTAAACGAACGGACCGGCACAGTGGTAATGGGGGGCGACGTAAAGATAAGCGCTGTGGCCGTGGCCCACGGCGGGCTTACGGTCCAGGTGGCGGAGAGCCCCATGGTCTCCCAGCCTCAGCCCTTCGGCGGAGGTCAGACGGCGGTAGTGCCCCGCACCGATGTAGGCGTTCAGGAAAGCCAGGCTCAGCTCATAGCTCTTGATGCTACAAGCACAGTAAAGCAGCTTGTAGACGCACTTAACTCCGTGGGGGCCTCCCCCCGGGATATCATAGCCATACTCCAGGCCGTTAAAGAAGCCGGAGCTCTTCATGGCGAACTGGTGGTGATGTAGTCGTGCAGCTGTTTCATCCTCTTGCTGCGGCAACCCTCTCGTCCCGACCGGCAGAAGGGGACGACTGGAGGGCAAAAAAAGAAAAGGAAAAACTAAAGGAAGCCTGTCAGCAGTTTGAATCCATCCTCATGGCAGAGCTATGGAAGAAAATGGCGTCCAACGCCCGGAAAATGGGCGGCAGAGACGACCGGGACAGGCACTTCGGTCCTCTGGAGGACCTCTCCATGGAGATGAGCGCGGAGTACCTTGCAAAAAGCGGCGGCTCCGGAATGTGGAAGATGCTTTATGACTCCCTTGCGCCCCACCTGGAGGGCATGAAAAAAGAAGAAGGGGCCTCCCTTTAAGTGTGGTGGAAGGAAGGACTCCGCTTTTCCTGCATTGCCTGCGGCAGATGCTGCAGGGGAGAGCCGGGAGCCATATATTTCACCCCTGAAGAGGAGCAGGCCCTGGCCTCCCGCTTCAATCTCTCTCTGCAGGAATTCAGGGACAGATACACCACATCCCGGTGGGAGGCGCCCAGCATAAGAGAAAAAAGATGGGGCGACTGCATATTTCATGATGAAAAGACCAATCTCTGCCTGGTCTATGAGGACAGGCCCATGCAGTGCAGGCTCTTTCCCTTCTGGCCCTCTCTGCTGAGGACCAGGAAGGCCTGGAACCGCGCGGCTCAGTACTGCCCGGGGATGAACGACGGAGAGCTATACGATGAAGAGAGAATTGCCGCCCTTCTGGATGCGTGTCCTTTCCCCGATCTGCTGTAAATATAAAGCCTCTGGTTCGCCGGCCCGGATTCGTCTATAATAGATAAGCCTTCCGTGTCATGAAGGAAGGGAAGGCGAAAAACTTCCGGGGAGAACTGCCATGCAGCTTCAAATCTGGTCGGACATGAACTGGAGGCTAATCCTGCCGCTGATCATAGTCAGCGGTATCCTTGCATACCTGGGCGATGTGCTGGGCATGCGCATCGGAAAAAAAAGAGTCTCCCTCTTCGGCCTGAGGCCCAGGGATACCAGCCGATTTATCACCGCCGTAACAGGCATACTCATCTCCGTAGCCGTCCTTATCACCATGACCATCTTCTCAGAAAACGTCAGAACCGCCCTCTTCAGCATGAAATTTATCCAGGGACAGCTTCAGTCCCTCACCAGAGAGCTTCAGGAGAGCAGGGAGGAATCCCAGCTCATGGGCATCAACCTCCTTGACAGCGAAAAGCGCCTTAAAGAGCAGGAGGAAAAGCTCTTGAGGGTCCAGGAGGAGCTCTCCACCGCCCAGCCTCTGCTGCGGGATGTCCGGCAGAGCCTGGCCGCCACCCAGAAGGAGCGGGACCAGCTTGAGGATGAAAAGCTGGCCCTTTCGGCATCGGTGGAGGAGCTTAGAAGCGAGGCGGAGGAGCTAAGAAAAGGACTTATCCAGATCAGGAGCGGCCGCATAGCTGTGTTTGCAAGGGAGATACTCGGCCAGACGGCCATTGAGCCCATGAGCGGCCAGTCCGAGGTAGAAGAGGCCTTCCGGGAGCTTCGAAACAGGGCGGAATATGCTATCGCCGCCCGCACGGAGCTTAACCCCTCCGAGGTGACTCTTGCCGCCGATGAAGGGGATGAAAAAGAGAGCATGGCCTCATGCACGGGCCAGCAGGGCAGGAAATTCGTAAGAATTGTGGCTGAGGCCAACGCCGTCTTCGGAGAGGAGATCCGCATAGCCTACGAAGTAAGCGACAGCTTCCTCGTATATACAAAAGGAGACGTACTCTGCGTTCAGACGGTGGAGCCCGGCCCCGCGAGGGATAATGCCGAGTCGGAGCTGCATCTCATTCTGCGCATGGTGAACAGAAAGGCAGTGCAGGACTCCATAAAGCCCGACCCGGTGACAGGAAAGGTGGGCGCCCTGGACGCCGTGGAGTTTTTTGACGCCGTAGACCTCCTCAGCAGGGCAGAGGTTCCCATGATCGTGGAGGTCACCGCGGCAGAGGATATATATACTGAAGGCCCCGTCCGGGTGGCCCTTTCCATGCACCCGGCGGAGGATTAAAAATACCGGAGGCATTGACAATGCTAATAGTTGCTTGCCAGATATGCGACGAATCGAAGGTCATCGCAGGGACGCCTGACGTGGACGGCATGGCCAGGGCGACGTGGATCTGCCCCTGCTGCGGCGCCGGCCAGGTGGTGCAGCTGCCAGTTTCTGCCGATGCGAGAAAGATGGATCTTCGCAAGATAGTCTGCGGAATGGCCCTGGCAGGAGGCTCTTCTCAGAGCGGAGAGCAATGAACGGCGGATATTTCTACTACGATAGCAAACATGCCGTAAGTCCTGACGAACTCTCGAATCTCTACAGATTTACCCGATGGGGGAAAAGCCGCTCCCTGGAGGACATCGCCAGAATGCTGTCGGGAACCTCCATGTGCTTCAGCGTACGCTACGACGGCTATCTGGTGGCCTTCTGCAGGATACTCACCGACTTTGTCTACCGGGCATCCATATGGGACATCATGGTTCATCCCGATCACCAGGGGAAAAAGGTGGGTACCTCCCTGCTGGACTACGCCCTCAACCACCCGGCCATAAGGGACATACCCCTTATCATCACATACACTACCGAGCTTGCCTCCTTCCTCACTCCCCACGGGTTCGACCACAGGGAGGGGGCCCTGATGGTGCTGCGGCGGCCCATCGAATACTCCTGAGAAGGTTGAAGCGCTTCGCCGCCCACCTTCTATGGCCCTCCTCCTGCCCCTTCTGCGGCGCCCTGGGAGAGGCTGCCTGCGTAAAGTGCCTTCTGCCCCTGCTGAAGCCTCCTCTGCCGGCGGATCTGGGGGGAGCGCCCCACGAGGCGGGCGGGCTCCATGAGGGTCTTCTGAGGGAGCTGGTCCTCGAGCTGAAGTATAGCCGGAACCGTCCCCTGGGCATTGCCATGGGCAGGGCCTTGGGAAGGATCTTCCCGGCGCCGGAGTGTGACATCATAATTCCCGTTCCGCTCCATCGGGAGAGCGAGAGAGGCTACAATCAGTCCATGGCCCTGGCAAAGGGCATCTCCATGGAGTGGAAGATCCCCGCGACGGAGGGGCTGCGGTGGAGCAGAACCCGGGCTGCTCAGACCTCCCTCCATGAAAAGGAGCGGAGGGAGATGCCGGCAGATGCGATTGAAGGACGAGGGAATCTTGCAGAGGGAAGAAGAGTTGTGCTGGTGGATGACGTCTCCACGACGGGGGCCACACTTGCATCGGCAATAAAGGGCATCAAACGGGCCGGCGGCCGCGCAGTTTTATCTGTTACATGGACGATTGTTCCCAGAACCTAAAGCCTTTAAAGGGGCCGTCCGATAAACAATGTGAAGGGAAAAGTTTTTCCTCAATACGGGGTGATCGACATGATTGAAAAGATACCAGGAGTTTACGGACCAAAACCAGTAACAAGAATAAACGCTAAGAAAGGCTCCCTCCCGGCTGCAGGGCAGGAGAGCAGGGACGGCGTTGAGTTCAGCTCCTTCGCCGTAGAGCTCTCAAAGGCATCGGCAGAGCTTAAGAAACTGCCTGAGGTCCGGGAAGATCTTGTCGAAGGCTTCAAAAAGCAGATCCAGGAGGGGACTTACGCTCCCGACCTGGAAAAAGTGGCCAGAAGCCTTATCGTAGCCGGTCTCCTCGACCAGGAGGATTGAAAATGGCATCTCCCGCTGCCCTCGGCGAACTCCTTGGCCGGCAGGCAGAAACGCTTCAGGCCATGGCGGACGTCACAGTTCAGCAGAGAGAGGCGCTCCGGGAAGGGCGCCTCGAACTTTTGCAGGACCTCTTCCGGGAGCTTCAGAACCTTGGCTTCTCCGCCGAAGCTTTAGATAACGAGAGGTCAAAAATCTCCGCAAAGCTGGCAGAACAGCTGAGCTGCGAGGAGACTGTGTCTGCGATATGCAGTTGCCTGAAGGGGGAGGATGCCCCCTTGATCGAGCAAAAAGGAGACGAGCTCAGACTG
>JBMNVK010000114.1:0-7119 GCA_050946755.1 Aminivibrio sp.
TTCATCACGAATATGCGTACGGGCGCTCAGACCGCCGTTGCCCTGAAATACCTTCTGCCGGGCCGAAAATCCCTTTCCGTGGGCTTGTTCGGAGCAGGCGCCCAGGGCAGGACCCAAACCTTGGCCATATCAGAGCTTTTTTCCATAGACGAGCTGAAGGTCTACGATACAGACCCTGGCGCCGCCTTAAAATTTGCCTCTCACATGGAGGAAGTTGTATCCGGAAAAATTACGATCTGCGAAAGGCCCCATCAGGCCGCTGAAGGAGATGCGGTCATAACGGTAACCCACGCCCGGGACGGCTTTTTTCAGAAGGACTGGTTTGCCCCGGGAACGGTACTCTTTCCCATGGGCTCCTACAGGGAGTGCCAGGATGATGTACTGCTATCGGCAGACGCTATTGTGGTGGATCATGCTGAACAGTGTCTTCACAGAGGCGCCCTTAAGGAACTGGCTGACGCGGGCAGGATAGGAGAGAAGGATATAACTGCCACTCTCGGTGAACTTGCTGCGGGTACGAAAAAGCTGGGCCTGTCCTCAAGCTCAAAAGTCCTGTGCATCCCTATAGGCACAGGGGCCGTGGACGTGGCCGCCGCCGCCGTTGCTCTTTCAAGGACCGGAGAAAGAGGGTCAGGAAAGACCTTTGATTTCTCCCTCTGACAGCCTGCAGGCTGTCAGAGGCGCAAAGTTCAGCTCACTTCCCCTCCTTTAACATGCTCTTTTCGGGGTAGAATGATGCAGGAACGGAAGCCTCAGGAAGGAGGCCCCTGTTACTGAGCCCGAAAATGATGATGATATAATTTCTGAGTCCCAAACTGATAAATAGGGGGAGATCATTTTGAATGTGAAGGGAACAAAATCCAGCCGGCCGGTCCTGAACGGCGATATTCTGCTGACTCAGATAAAGCAGCTGTCCGAGGTAGGTCTGGATGGCAGCGGAGGTCGGACTCGCCTGGCCGTGTCCGAAGAAGAGAAAAAAGGCAGAGACCTTGTGGTCGGGTGGATGAAGGAGCTGGGCCTGGATGTGCGGGTGGATAAAGTAGGCAATATTTTCGGCATTCTGCCCGGTCCGTCCGGTGAGCTGGACAACGCCCTAATGCTGGGCTCTCATATCGATACAGTCATAAATGCCGGACCCTACGACGGCTGCTACGGCGTGCTGTCAGGCCTGGCCGTGATAAGGGCTTTCAGAGAAAGCGGAATGACCCCGCCCAGGCCTCTTGCGGTAGCGGCCTTTACTGATGAGGAGGGAGTCCGGTTCCAGCCGGACATGCTCGGTTCACTCGTATACGTGGGGGGCATGAGCCTTGAGGAAGGCCTGGCTGCTGCGGATGAGGACGGAATAACCCTCGGCCAGGCTCTTGAGGACATCGGCTATGCCGGCAGCGAAGAGCCCGGGTTCCTCATCCCCTCAGAATATCTGGAGCTTCACATAGAGCAGGGCCCCAGGCTGGATGCAGAGGGTCTGCGGATAGGCGCCGTAGAGGGAGTCCAGGGAATATCCTGGTGGCGGGTAACCATAGGCGGAAAGGCCAACCACGCGGGAACCACCCCCATGAACCTGCGGCACGATGCAGGCCTTGCCGCTGCCAGGGTCATATGCTCCATGAGAGAGCACACTCTGGCAGCGGGCACCACTCTGGCCGCCACCGGCGCTATAGCCTTCGAGCCTGGTCTTATCAACGTAATTCCGTCGAAGGCCACCTTTACTGTGGATTTGCGGGATCCGGACGGAGAGAAGCTCCTCCTGGCGGAGAAAGCCCTGGCAGAATGCCTTGAGAAAGTGGCCCGGGACGAGGGCGTAACCGTAACGTCGGAGCACGTGGCAAGTTTTGAGCCTGTCGTATTCCACCCCGAGCTTATTCAGAAGGTGGAGGATGCGGCCCGCAGAAGAGGCATCCCCTCCATGAGGATGGTCTCAGGAGCGGGCCATGACGCCCAGATGATGGCCAGAGTGTGCAAAACGGCCATGATCTTCGTCCCGAGCGTAGAGGGCATAAGCCATAACCCGGCGGAGCACACGGAGAAGGAAGACCTGCTTCTTGGAGCCGAGCTGCTTCTCGACGTGGTTATGGATCTTTTGGAGAACTAGTCTGTCGGGGGGAGGGGATAAAGCTCTCCCCCCTTTATTTAATAAACTGCCTGAAGTCCGCCAGTCTTGCGGCAGGTACAGGAAGATCGGCCATGGACAAAAGCCCCGGAGGGGCGTTTAAAACCTGGGGAATCATGTTCACGGCCAGGGCCGCCGTGGCAACTCCTCCCGGTATCTCGGGACTGATGGCCATGCTGATTCGGGGAGTTCCGTCAATAGTGATGAAGTCCCCCGTTTCCACTCCTTCCGTCTCCGGACAGATCTGCTGAGGATGCTCAAGTACGATAAAAGGTCTGCCCCCCGCCCAGCCCTCCGCCCTGTGGTAGCAGCCTGCCACCTGGCCGGGCTGCACTTCGGCCCGGGGGCTCTTTCTGTGAGTCCGGGACACTATCGGTTCTATGGACTCCGTGATCTCTTCCATAGCAACTCCCAGGGAAGCCCCGACCATGCTTATGGACTGACGGAAGCCGATATGACCGGCAATTGAGCCCTCTTCCAGCCCCCGGGCAAACTCCTCCGGCGTAAGGCCCACCCCCTGAGTCTCCATGACTGTCGGCCCGAAGGGGGCTAGGTCGTTCACCCGTCGGGCCGTAATTTTTTGTACCTCAGCACAGGCGCCTGTAAGGGCGACTATCAGGGTGTCCAGCACAAATCCCGGATTGACTCCCGTCCCCAGCACTGTAACGCCCCGGGCCTTTGCCGCCCTGTCTGCCTCGCCGGCCTCCTCCGGCGCAGCCTGCCAGGGATAGGCCCACTCCTCGGCGATGGTTATCACGTTTTTTCCGCCCTCTACTATCTTTTTAATAGGCTCGAAGGTCTCTTTCACAAAGGAGGATAGGGCCAGCAGCACCACATCGGCATCTTTTTGGCAGTATTCCGGCGCTGTCCGAGCTGACTGTTATTTGCTCGTGCTTCGGACAGCCGGTCAGTGCTCCCAGCGGTTTTCCTCCCTTTTCGGGATCGGAGTCCAGGGCCCCTGCGATCTCAAGTCCCTCTTTTTCCCCTATAATCTTGGCCATCAGAGTTCCCATGGTTCCGAGTCCCCAAAGAATCACCTTGATTTTTTTCAAAAAAACCTCTCCTTTCGCAGATTTGCTGCCTCCTTCGACAGAATATGCCCCTTGACTACCATAGGGTCAATTGATAATTAGGATATGATAGCAGCAGTGTCCCATGGACGGGCAGCAAAATCAAAGCAAAAACAAGAATAGGAGTGAATACTGTGGAAAAGGCTCTTGAAAGCGTTCTTCAGGCTATTGGCGGTACCCCGCTCCTCAGGCTGGACCGGTTGGTTTCCGCATGGGGATTGCACGGAACGCTCTACGCCAAGCTGGAGTATCTGAACCCGGGCTTCAGCAAGAAGGACAGAATCGCCCTCAGAATGATTGAGGAAGCGGAGGCCTCCGGCGAGCTTTCACCGGGACAGAGCGTCGTGGAGCTTACGAGCGGAAATACAGGTACGGGGCTTGCCATTGTCTGTGCAGTCAAAGGCTACCCCTTTACTGCCGTTATGTCCAGGGGCAACTCCATGGAGAGGGCGCGGATGATGTCTGCTCTGGGGGCGGAGGTAGTCCTCGTTGAGCAGGCGCCTAATTCTCCCCCGGGTCAGGTGTCCGGCGAAGATCTCAACCTGGTGGAGGAGGAGGCTCAGCGCCTGGTTGAGGATAGGGGGGCCTTCAGGGCGGATCAGTTTGCCCTTGAGGGGAATATAAGGGCCCACGAGTTCGGCACCGGGGAGGAGATATGGGAACAGGCCGGAGGAAGGATAGACGCCTTTGTGGATTTTGCCGGAACGGGAGGCTCCTTCGAGGGCTGTTCCCGGGCGCTGAAAAAACATAACGGGTCCGTACGGTGCTACGTCGTGGAGCCTGAAAGCGCCCCCTGGCTTGCGGGGAAGGAGGTCACCAATTCCAACCACAAAATTCAGGGCGGGGGCTACAGCAGGGATCTGCCCTTCATTGACCCGGATCTGGTGGAGGGCTATCTGATGATAAGCGACGACGAGGCTGCTGAAGGAGCAAGGGCTCTTGCCAAATACGAGGGAATCTTTGCCGGATTTTCCTCCGGCGCGAATCTGCAGGCCGCCGTCTCTCTTCTTCGGGGCAGGGAGAAGGGAAACTCCATTGCCTTTCTGGCCTGCGACTCAGGGCTCAAATATCTTAGTACGGACCTCTTTCTCTAAGGTCGTGTCCTGCGGACCCCCCGCCTTTTCCCGGGTGGGTCCGCAGACAAAAAGCGTCTAACGTCCCCTGAAAGACGGCGCCCGTTTGCCCAGGAAGGCCTCCACCCCTTCCCGGCCATCCTCCGATGAGGCCAGGGCTGCAAAAAATTCTCCTCCCACTTCCACCGCCCTCTGAAGAGGCAGGCCGGCCATGGCGGCGAATCCCCGCCTCCCGGTCCTCACGGACAGGCGGCTTTTTTCCGCAAGCCGTCCGGCCAGTTCGAGGGTGGTCTCACGGAGCTTTTCACTCTCTGAAGTTGCCCAGACAAAGCCCAGTTCCTTTCCTATGTCCGCTGAGATAAGGTCTCCTGTTAAGACATACTGCAGGGCCCGCTTTTCTCCAATCCACCGGGCCAGCTGATAGCCCGGTTCGAGGCAGATAAGCCCCACATTAACCGCCGTTGTTCCAAACCGGGCATCCTCGGAGGCCACCACAAAGTCGCACGCCAGGGCCAGCCCCGTCCCGTTGGCGAGAGCATACCCATGTACCGATGCAATTACAGGCTTTGTCATGGATGCCAGAGTGTGGTTGTGTACGTTCATTTTCGATAGGAATTCTCTTGTCTCGTGCCTTTCCTTTGAAAGATACTCCTTAAGATCGATGCCGGTGGAAAAATTATTTCCCGAGCCCTCAATGATCACGACCCGGACGTTTTCGTCCCTCTCCATGGCCAGGAGCGAACTGTTAAGGCCGGCGGCAAGCTCCTCATTAAAGGTGTTCATGGCCTCCGGCCGATTCAGCGTAACCGTTCCGACAGAGTCTTCTACCCGACTGAGCACTGCAGACATTTTAAGTCCTCCTTACGTAATGGCTTTGTGTTTTTCCCTTTTCCGGGGGGCTCTCTTCTGAAGCCGCCGTCCGGTTTTTCTTTAATGCGCGGCGAAAATCCATGATTTCTGCCCTATAATACCACTGTGGAGAAACTCCGCCCGCCCTGCCTTCTTTTTAGGTATTTTATTCCATGCCCGGGAGGGCTGTTTATGATAGATTACTCTGGTGAGGTGATTTCGATGAGGCGATATGCCCCTGTTTTTCTCGTTTTGACGCTGACCTTTATGTTTACTCCGCCCTCATGGGCAGAGAGAGACCTTTTTTTCGCAAAAATATGGGACAAAGCCCTGCCCAGGCTTGAGAAATCTCTGGAGGTCTTCGATCGCTCAAAGACCCTTCCCGATTCAAGTTTTTTCGGCGAGGACAAACAGTCCAACAGAAAAAAATATGAGGACCTCCTGGACAGCGTATTTACCATCCTCATTGGCTCGGAGCTGCACAACGCAAGGCAGGAGTACAATTTTCTTGACATGAAGATCGATCAGGCCGGCGATGAAATTGAGTTTCTTTTGAAAAACAGGATAATAGCCCCTGAAAAATCGTGGAATCCCCTCAAAAAAACCCGGGGGAAAATTGACGAAAAGATAGCGGATCTCCGGGAGGAGATAAAAAGCCTCACCGCCAGAAAAGAGGAGCTCAGAGCCGCAATTTCCGCCGCCCTGGCCGAGCTGGGGGTCGATGCCGGGGAGGGCAGACTTGATATCCTTCTTTCAAGCGTTAGCGGCGACGATGTAATGCATCTCATGATGGCTGCAGACAGCATCAAAAAAATCAACATGCAGATCGTCAAACTGGTCGAAGAGGGGCAGGGGACCGTCCAAGCGGCAAGAAAATACACGGGAATCCACATGATCCTCACCGATCTGTATCTTTACGCCAATCTCAACGTCCTTGACAGGATCGGAAGGGAGTATATTCCCCGCCTTGAGGAGATAATAAAGACCGCCCGGAAGCTGGGGGCAGAGGCCAGGCAGATGCTGGCCGCCACCGGACGGGACGAAAAAAACAGGCAGATCCTTGAGGCGAATATGGCGGCAAATGACCGGACGGTCAAAACGGCAGAACTCTACCGGCAGTATCTGAGAGGCCAGGAAAACGCCCTCCGGAGAGCTTCTGAAAAGCTGAAGAGGGACTACTTCGTGGCCAAAAATACCTACGACACGGTCAAGACCGGAACGGATCTCATCTCCCTCATCCAGATCTCCATGACCACCCTTGACGGCATCTTCGGGTTTGTCGTGCCCGATCTCTCCCTGGCCTACGACAGGGAGCTGATGAAGGAGTTCGAACGCATTACCGGCCAGATAAAAAGCGGAAAGTAAGAGCAGGGAGCGGCAGCCGGGAAGACCTCCTGGGCCGCTCTGTCTGCAGCATTTCCGGACTGATTTCCGGACTGTTTATTTATTGTGTACCAGATATATTATATATGGTATCCTCTAGATTCTACTCCAGAGTGAAGAGAGTGATGCCCTGTGGTGAATGGTCCCGCCGCCCATTCTGACATATCAAAAAAAGCTGTTCTGGCCGTATCGGCACTGACCTCCTTTCTGCCCGCCTTCATGCTGTCGTCCGTGACCATAGCCCTGCCTTCCATTCAGGGGGTCTACGGGGCCAGCGCCGTGTGGCTGAGCTGGGTGGCTACATCCTACCTCCTGTCGTCGGGGGTATTTCTCGTACCGTCGGGAAAGATGGGAGATATCTGGGGCAGGAAGAGAATCCTGGCCCTGGGCACCTGGATATTTATCCTTTCTGCCTTTCTCGGGCCCCTTATGCCAAACATGGTGCTTTTTCTGCTTTTAAGGGCTGTGCAGGGGGCAGGAGGCTCTCTCATGCTTACCATGAGCATGGCCATTCTCACCTCTGTTTTCCCGGCGGCTGAGAGAGGCAGGGCTCTCGGCGTAAACGCTGCCTCCATCTATCTGGGGTCTTCAGCAGGCCCTTTCTTCGGGGGAGTCATCATATCTGCCCTCGGTT
>JBMNVK010000115.1:0-7109 GCA_050946755.1 Aminivibrio sp.
AAAGGACTAAAGGATACGGTACTTCTGTCCATTGGCTCCGACGGAACTGACGGACCCACTGATGCTGCGGGAGGATTGGTGGACGGCAAAACGGTGGATAATCTGAAGGGGCTGGGACTGGATCCGGAGGCTGTTCTGGCGGAAAACGACTCCTATAACGGCCTTGACGCCTGCGGCTGCCTGGTTATTACCGGTCCCACCGGCACAAATGTAAACGACCTTACGGTGCTTCTCTGCAGGTAGAAGAGGCTGGGTTTTTTAAACATCAGAAGCTCCCTCCGGGGAGCTTCTGATGTTGGATATTAAAAATTTTATTCTTCTTCCGGCTCGGCAAAGGAGTAGCAGTCGCCGCCCCTGGCTTTGCCGGCCGACAGGGCAAGTTCAGCGGATCTTAGCAGGGTCTTTCCGTCCTGACCGTTTTCCGGAAACAGGCTTATGCCGATGGTGGCAGTGAGGAAAAAGTCGCCGCTGTATCCTGCGGAGGCACCTCTTACTGCCTCGAGAATCCGGTCGGCTACCGCGGAGGCCTCCTCCCGGTTTTTCAGCCTGGGGAGAATGAGGTAAAAGTTTACGCCCTCCATACGGTAGAGTATGTCGTCCTGCCGGCATGCGGCCTTGATTTTTCTGGCCAGCCCCTTCAGAAGAAGGTCTGCCATGTCTCTGCCTATGGCCTCGTTGACCTTGTTGAACTGATCAGGGTCTATCATGAAGAGGGCCAGGGAGGAATCGGTGCGCTGTGCCTCCGCCAGGGTGATGAGCAGCTTCCTGTTGAAATGTCCCCTGTTGGAGGGGCTGCCCAGGGGATCATGGGATGCCTGAAGCCTTATCTCATCTGAGAGCTCTTTTTTTGATGTGATATCAAGGACTGCAATAATCGCCGCTTTTTCTTCCTGGCCGGGAGATCCTACAAAGGGCGAGACCCGGGCCTCCTTGAAATAGACCTTTTCGTCCATTTCCGTTTCGAAGGTGAAAAACTGAGGTATTCCCGTCTCAATGCACCGTTTTACCGGGGTCATGATCTCATCGCTTTTTCCGTGGAAGAGGGATTCTTCAATGTTTTGGCCGATGTACCGGGCGGCCTCCTTCACAAAGGGGGTCTCCCCGGAGCCCGTTACTTTCAGCAGCACCCCTTCTTCGGTGACTACCATGAGTGCTGAGGGAATTGCATTAAGAAGGGCGCTGAGCTCCTGCTCACTTTTTTTCAGGGAGTCCTCTGCCTCTCTGGCGTCAGTTACGTCAACCAGAGTCCAGAGATGGCTTTGGGCCGGGCCTTCCTCCCGCTCAAGAGCGCATATTCTGTGGGAGACCCATCTCCATGACTTGTCGGCACAGGCAATGCGGTAGATTATGGAAGTGCAGTCGGGAACGAATTCGATGCTTTTTTTGTCCTCCGGATGGATGATGTCATCGTAGACAACCCGGCCCGACGTGAAGTCAGACGGCGAGTAGCCGAAGGCCGCGACGGCATCAGATACAAAGCACGGCGCTTTCTTCTTATCAAGGGCCCACACCATGGAAACTATGGGACTGATGTTTATTACCTGTTCCAGGTTTATGCCGCCGCAGATGCTCATTATAAAATCATCTCCTTTTCCCGGGATATAAAAAAGCGGAAAAAGACCTGTAAACGAGATAATTTTACCATATTAAATCCATGACGAGGGTGCAGAGATCAATAAGCCACGCAGCATCCGCTCTTGACAGAGTGCATTCAATTTTATATCCTCGTAAATACATATAGATCCTTCCGTATTTGATCTGCAGCACCGCCCTTCAATTAACTTTGCTGATTATGCTGATTGACCCCGTTTTTTAAAGTCGAAAGGAGAGCTTTGAAAATGATTTTTAAAAGCGCACTGTTGAGAAAGGACGGAGTCTTTGAGGAGGTTTCCTTGTCATGGGACGTCTGCGTAGCGGCCGGATATACAGGCCGGGACCAGAAGGGAGTTATGGCCCATGTGGAGGAGCTCCGGAAGATAGGCGTCCCCGCGCCGGAACGGGTGCCGTCCATGTACTGGGTGGAGCCGGACAGAGTGAAGAGCTCCTCTCTCCTGTGGGTGGTGGGCGAAGCCTGCTCCGGTGAGGGAGAGGTATTTTTGGCCCGGGATGAAAAGGGAAATCTCTGTGTGACTGTGGCAAGCGATCACACCGACCGGGCCCTTGAGACGGTATCCGTGGCCAAGGCAAAGCAGATCTGTTCAAAAATCGTTGCGCCCCTTTTTTGGAGGGTGGACGAGATAAGGGCCCATTGGGACTCCATCGAGCTCCGCACCTGGGTTGACGGGGAGCTTTACCAGGAGGGGACTTTGGGCCAGATGCTTCCTCCGGAAAAACTCTTCGAGCTGGCCAAAGAGGATGCGCCTGCAGAGGGCAGAATATCCCTTTTCAGCGGAACTCTGGCCGTGCTGGGGGAAGGCATAGTTTACGGTACAGACTGGGCTATGTCCCTTAAGGATCCTGTTCTGGGAAGGGAGATACGGCACGAATATACTGTCCGTATTCTTCCTGACAGAAACTGACGGGAGGTATTTGACGTGAAACTGCGGGTAGGAGTGTTGCAGCTGGATATAGCCCTGGGCGACAGGGAGAAGAACAAGAAAAAGATCGCTGACTGGATGGCATCTGTCCCTCTGACCCCGGATATTCCTACTGTGATGGTTGTGCCGGAGCTTTGGGATGTGGGGTATGCCCTTGACAGATCTGTCGAACTGGCGGATCCGGAGGGTTCTGAGGGAGCCGCCTTCCTCGGCGGGCTTGCGAAGAAATACGGCGTATGGTTCGTGGGCGGATCGGTCCTTGCATCTGTGGGAGACAGCTTCGTAAACAGGGCCCAGGCTATTAACCCCAAGGGAGAGCTGGTCGCCTACTACGATAAAGTTCATCTGATCCGCCTGATGGAGGAGGAAAAATACCTCACCGGCGGGAAAAAAGAGTGCATTTTCCCCCTCGAAGGAACTACTGCAGGCTGCGTGATCTGCTACGACCTGCGATTTGCGGAATGGCTCCGCACCTACGCCCTGAAAGGGGTGGAAGTTCTTTTCATCAGCGCAGAATGGCCGACCCCCAGGATCGACCACTGGAAGACCATGCTGAGGTCTAGGGCAATTGAGAATCAGATGTATGTCGTAGCCTGCAACAGATGCGGCGAGACGGAGGCCGATAAGTTCGGCGGAGCTTCCATGATAATCGGACCCTGGGGTGAGATCCTTTTCGAGGCCGGCGAAGGTGAAGAGGCGGGATTTGCTACAATAGACCTTGCCAAAGTCCCGGCGGCCAGAAACTTTTTGACTGTCTTTAAGGACCGGGTGCCGGAGATCTACGGTACCCATATAAAATAAGGAGGGAAAGACATGAGAAAAAGAGCAGCGATTCTTGCAGCAGCGGTAATTTTCGTACTTTGTGCGGGGACGGCCTTTGCAAATGTAGTGGAGTTCAAATTCGGCCACTCGGGCAGCCTTGAGCACCAGTATCATGTTGGTGCGGTGGAGTTCAAGAGACTTGTGGAGGAGAAGTCTGGCGGCGAGATGAAGGTCAACATCTTCCCCCAGGCCCAGCTTGGAGATGAGAGAGATCTGGCCGAGGGAACGCGCATGGGCACCATCGAGATGAGCTCCGTCGCGGCAAGCAACATGGCAGGATTTGTCCTCGAGCTTCAGGTCTTCGGAATTCCGTTCCTCTTCGAGACAAAGGAGCAGGTTTACCACGCCGTCGACGGCGATATCGGAAAAGAGCTGGCGGACATCATGAGGGCCAAGGGTTTTGAAAATCTTTCCATCTGGGAAGTGGGTTTCCGCAATATGACAAACAATGTGCGGCCTGTCAAGGTACCTGCTGATATGGACGGGCTGAAGATCAGGGTCCAGGAGTCGAAGATTTGGATAGAGTTCATGAAGGTGCTTGGCGCTGTTGCAACTCCCATCCCCTTCGGCGAGCTTTACACCGCCCTGCAGCAGAAGGTGGTGGACGGGCAGGAAAACCCTGTAGCCACAATCTACTCCATGAAGTACTACGAGGTGCAGAAGTATCTCTCCCTGACCGGCCATACCTATGAGCCCGCCATCGTTCTGGCGAATCCGAAGTGGTTCAACGGCCTCGATCCCAAGCACCAGGCCATACTTAAGGAAGCAGCCATGGAGGCGGCGGTTATCCAGAGGCAGAAACTTGCCGACATGGATAAGGAGCGGCTTGAGGTAATAAAAAATGCAGGCGTGGAAGTGGAGGAGAATCCTGATAAGGAAGCCTTTGCCAAGATCACGGAGGATCTCTATAAAGTGCTTGCCGACTCTGTTCCTGAAGAACTGGTGCTGAAAATAAAGGAAGAGGTTGCCAAGATAAAATAGTGGTTAATCCTTCAGCTCCGGAGTGATCTGCCTCCGGAGCTTTTTTATATAAATCTCAAGGTGGGAGTAAATTGAGGAAAATACAGACGGTTTTTTCGGCTCTAACAGGAATTTGTCTTGCAGTGGTCTTCGCCGTCACTTTTGGACAGGTGATTCAACGGTATGTCTTTCAGCTTCCCATGCCCTGGGCAACGGATGTTATCCGGATTTTCTTTGTCTACTCAGTGTTTTTGGGGATGGGGGTCGGCGTTTTCAAAAAAGCCCATCTGAACATAGACGTTCTCATCCAGATTATGCCCCAGAGGGCAAAGCCCTACTTTGACCTTCTGTCAAACTGCGTAGTGCTTGTCTTCCTGTCGGTGGTCCTGAGATTCAGCGTAACCTTTACCCTCGACAACATCGACCAGGTAACGCCCTACCTGCTCTTTCCCATGGGCTACGTCTACGGGGTAATTCCCCTTACAGTGGTCTTCATGGTGATTTTCCTGGTAATCGATACTCTGAAGCTTATCGGCGCCATGACGGGAAGAAGGGGCAGCTCCCCTTCCTCAGGGAGGTAGCATCATGCTTTGGATTGCAGGACTTTTCGGAGTGTTCCTTTTGGGAGTGCCCATATCTTTTTCCTTAGGCGCCACCACCCTGGCTGGGCTGATAGGCATGGGGCTTCCTCTGGAAGTTATTGTTCAGCGCATGTTCAAGGGGATTGACAACTTTTCCTTTATCGCCATCCCTCTCTTCATTCTTGCAGGAAACCTCATGGCAGTGGGCGGCATTTCTCGGCGGATAACCAATTTTTCTGAGTCTCTGGTGGGGCACTGGCCGGGAGGACTTGGCATGGTAGCCATTGTGGCCTCCATGATCTTTGCGGCGGTAACTGGTTCTGCTATTGCTGCCACAGCGGCCATAGGAGCCTTGCTCATAAGCGAGATGATCGCCAAGGGATATTCTAAGAGCTATGCTGCATCCCTGGTGGCTACTGCCGGATCCATCGGCCCCATTATTCCCCCCAGCATCCCTCTGGTGGTCTACGGGGTTATTGTCAGCACTTCCATTGCAAAGCTGTTCATGGGCGGGGTAATACCGGGAATTCTCATGGGAGTATTTCTGATGATAGCCAACTGGCTCATCAGCAAAAGAAGAGGCTACGTAGGCAAGGATCAGCGCACCTCAGGGCCGGAGCTTGTGCAGGGCCTGAAGGACGCCATCCTGGCCCTTCTCATGCCTCTTATCATAATCGGAGGTATAGTGGCAGGCGTTTTTACTCCTACGGAGTCGGCGGCCATTGCCGTAGCCTATGCCCTGCTTCTTGGCGGAGTAGTCTACCGGGAGCTTTCCTGGAAGAAGATAGTCCAGGCCTTTGTGGAGGCGGCCATAACCAACGGAGTTATCCTTACCGTTCTTATGACGGCCAGCCTTTTTATCTGGTTCATGACAGTAAAAATGATTCCCCAGGCAATTACTGAAAGCCTGCTGCAGGTAATAGACACCAAGTGGGGCGCCCTGATAATAATGAACATAATCCTTCTGATTGCCGGTACGTTCATCGACACTACCAGTGCCCTCACAATATTTGTCCCCCTGTTCCTGCCCCTGGTGAAGACCTTTGGAATTGACCTGATTCATTTTGGGGTAATGGTGGCGGTAAACCTGACCATAGGCATGTGCACGCCTCCCCTGGGCGTTTGTCTGTTCGTCTCCTGTGAGATTGCGGGGACTACCCTCAGGGAGATGTTCAAAGATCTTGTGATAATGTTCATTCCTCTGCTAATTCTTCTGCTTCTTATAACCTACGTGCCCGCTACGGTAACATGGCTTCCCAATTTCTTGGGGCTGTAGCCGGAGCGCCGTACTCTATCAATAACAGCTGGAGGTAAGTTATGGCAAAACCGGAGATGGAATTTTGTGATTCTCTGCCTATGGGGCAGTGGAGGAAGGTGGAGGGAGCGGGGGAAGGGATCTCTGAGAAGATTCTGTCCTGGGACCCTGATACGGGAAATCTGACCAGGCTGGTAAAATTCAGCGCAGGCGCCAGGGTGCCTGAAGTTCAGATTCATGACTTCTGCGAAGAGGTCTTTGTCCTTGAAGGGTACATGTTGGATACAAAGAAAAAACTGACTGCCGCCCCGGGCTACTACGCCTGCAGGCCGGTGGGCATGGTCCACGGGCCCTATGAGGTGCCTGTTTCCTGCCTGTGTTTCGAGGTTCGTTATCAGGACCCGGCCCGGCCTTTGAATCCGGACTGCTCTCTTTACAAAATGAAACCCTGAGGAGACTGTGGAGGGCCGCCCCGGAAAATCCGGGGCGGTTTTTTTATGCAGATGACTTTCGGGTGTCTTTCTCTTGCTCCGGAACGTATAATGAGCTTCGGAGAAATCTCCGTGGAAAGGATGGATGACCGTGGCCCGCAAGAAGTACGAGCACGAACTGGAGCTTCGCCAGTTCACCCCCGAGGACTACGATGAAGTTAAGCAGATTATGGACAGGATTTACCCCAGAATGGGAGGGGCCTGGGATCGGGACCAGTTTGAGGCCATGATCTCCCATTTTCCGGAGGGGCAGCTCTGTATTGAAGACAAGGGACAGGTGGTGGCGGGCGCTTTTGCTCTTATCATCGACTACTCCAGATTTGGGGACAGACACACCTACGAGATGATTATAGGGGACGGCACTTTGAAGAACCACGATCAGGAGGGAGACTATCTCTACGGCATCGACATCTTCGTATCCCCGGATTACAGGGAGAAAAGACTGGGAAGGCGCCTTTACGAT
>JBMNVK010000116.1:0-7085 GCA_050946755.1 Aminivibrio sp.
GTATTGCGCCCGAGGGATCTGGGCTTGACTTAAGGTTTTAAGGTCTTAGAACCTTAAGCCCAGATCCCTCACGTTCGTTCGGGATGACAATCTAAAACTGTCATCCCGAAGGGCGTGTTTTGCCCGAGGGATCTGGATCTGGGCTTGACTTAAGGTTTAAAAGTCTTAGAACCTTAAACTCAGGTCCCTCCTCGCTGCGCTCGTTCGGGACGACAAAATAAATTGTCATCCCGAAGGGCGTTTTTTGCCCGAGGGATCTGGGTTTGACTAAAGGTTTAAAAGTCTTAGAACCTTAAACCCAGGTCCCCCCTTCGCTACGCTCAGGATGCTGCGCGATCCCTTTCGGTTCGGGACGACAGTCTAAAATTGTCATCCCGAAGGGCGTATTTTGCCCGAGGGATCTGGGCTTGACTTAAGGTTTTAAGGTCTTAGAACCTTAAACCCAGATCCCTCACGTTCGTTCGGGATGACGGATCAAGCCCCTCGCCCTTCCCCAGGGCCAAGCTCTACCCCTCCAGCAGATTATCCCGCATTTCTCTTGCCTTTGCCAGGATTTCTTTCTTGTCCGCCGTCTTGAATTCTCCGTCTCTGTAGAGCCACTTGCCGGCAACCATGGTTCCGGTTACGTCGGCGGAGCTTCCTGCATACACCAGGTAGTGAAAGGCATTCTCTTCATCGATGCCCACGTAGTTCGGCCTGTCTAGATCCACCACTGCGAAGTCGGCGGCCCAGCCTTCTTTAAGCATTCCCTTATTTTTAAAGCCTGCCGCCGCAGCCCCTTCAAAGGTGCCCATCCGCAGCACATCCCTGGCGGGCACTGCTGTGGGGTCCTTTGAAACTCCCTTGTGCAGAAGGGCTGCGGACCGCATCTCCTCCCACAGGTCCAGCCTGTTGTTGCTCGCGGCGCCGTCGGTGCCCAGGGCTACCGCCGCCCCCCGGGACAGCAGGCCGGGAAGGTCCATCACGCCGCTGCCCAGCTTCATATTGCTGTCGGGATTATGGACAATGGTCATATTTGCAAAATCCACCTCGTCCAGGACGGAGGGCTCCAGCCACACACAGTGGGCCAGCAGGGCGCCGGGAGCATCCGTTATGCCCGATGAGGCCAAGTACTCCCCCGGCGTCATCCCAAACTCCTTCTGCAGATAGCCCGCCTCCCACTCTGCCTCCAGAAAATGCACGTGAAGGGCAAGCCCCCTCTCTTTGGCCGCCGCCGCCACCTCTTTCATAAAGGGCAGGGGCACTGTGTAGGGGGCATGGGGGGCAAGCTGCACCGTTACAAACTCCTCCCGGCCCCTCCAGGTATCCGCCAGACGGAGGCCTTCGGCAAACTTTTCCCGGTCGTCTCCCACCAGTCCCCGGCTCAGGGCGCATCTCGCACCCATCTCCAGGGAGGCCTCAGCTACGGAATCCATCTCAAAGTACATGTCGCAAAAGGCCGTGGCCCCCCCGCTGATCATCTCAAGGAGGGCCAGCTTTGTGCCCCAGTAGACGTGCTCTGTCCTCAGCCGGGCCTCCACAGGCCAGATCTTCTTCTCAAGCCACTCCATCAGGGGGGCTTCCTCACCGATGCCCCGAAGAAGGCTCATGGCGCTGTGGGTGTGGGCGTTTACAAAACCTGGCAAAAGGGCCGCTCTGCCCTGTCCTTCTATAATTTCATCCGCCTCATAGCTCCGGCCTTCGTCGTCAATGCCTGCTATCTTCCCGTCCCGGACCAGCAGGGATCCGTACCGGGCCCGCTCCATGCCGCCGTCGCATAGCAAAAAGTTTTTAAAGAGGACGGACATATCACTCCACCCAGCTTTTCATATATTCTTCCTGCTCCTGGGTCATCTTTTCGAGGCTTATGCCCAGGGAGTCCAGCTTCGCCTTCATAACCGCCCTGTCGATCTCCTCGGGAACGTTGTACAGCCCCGGCTTCATGGGATTTTTAGCCACATGGATGGCCGACTCAAGCTGCAGCCCGAAGCTAAGGTCCATTATCTCTATGGGGTGTCCGTCGGCGCAGGCAAGGTTCACCAGCCGCCCCTCTCCAAGCAGATGCAGCCGCCTTCCGTCTGCCATGGTAAAGGTCTCCACGCCGGGGCGGGATACCTCCACTGACGCGGCCAGCTCATTCAGGCCGGGCTTGCATATCTCTACGTCGAAATGGCCGGCATTGCCCAGCAGCACTCCGTCCTTCATCTTTTCGAAATGCTCCTTCCTGATGACCCTGCTGTTTCCCGTGAGGGTGAGGAATATATCCCCCCTGGGGGCGGCCTCCTCAATTGTGGCCACCTCGCAGCCGTCCATCAGGGCCTCAAAGGCCCGGTGAGGATCCGTCTCGCTCACGATGATCCTGGCCCCCATGGAGGCGGCCCTCATGGCCACTCCCCTGCCGCACCAGCCGTACCCTGCTATAACCACCGTCTTGCCGGCGATAAGCATATTGGTGGTGCGCATAAGGCCGTCCATCACCGACTGCCCCGTGCCGTACCGGTTGTCAAAAAGGTACTTGCTGTGGGCGTCGTTTACGGAGATCATGGGAAAGGCCAGCACTCCCTGATCGTTCATGGACTTCAGCCTCTTCACCCCGGAGGTAGTCTCCTCCGAGCCGCCCTTTATCCCCGGCAGCAGATCCTTCATATCACTGTGGACCATGGCCACCAGGTCGGCGCCGTCGTCCACTATTATGGAGGGCTTTACCGAAAGGGCCGACCGGGCATTTTCAAAATACTCCTCATTGGTCATGCCGTTGCGGCTGTAGACGGACACTCCTCCCTCCACCAGGGCGGCGCACACGTCGTCCTGGGTGGAGAGGGGGTTGCTTCCCGCCGCCGTAACCTCTGCCCCCAGATCCTTAAGGGTAAGCAGCAGGCAGGCCGTCTTGGCCTCAAGGTGAAGACAGGCAGAGATGACCTCCCCTGCAAGAGGCTGATCCTCCATATATTTATCCCGCAAAAACTCAAGGACGGGCATATACTGTCTGGCCCATTCTATTTTCTTTTTTCCTGCGGGGGCAAGGCCCCTGTCCGCTATTTTATAGTTCATCATCAGACCTCCTGGCAGAAAAGCTCCTTTATTTGTGTAAAGGGAGGGTACAGAACGCCCTTTTCCGTGATTATGGCCGAGATCAGCTCTCCGCCCGTAACGTCAAAGGCCGGGTTCCAGATCCTGTAATCCTCCGGCAGAACTCCCCCACCGGGAAGGCGCCTCACCTCCTCCGCCTCTCTCTCCTCGATGGGGATCTCCTTCCCCGACGGCAGGCCGGGGTCTATGGTTGAAAGGGGCGCCGCTACATAGAAGGGTATGCCGTGCCTATGGGCTAGCACCGCAAGGGAGTAGGTTCCTATCTTGTTGGCCGTATCGCCGTTGGCGGCAATTCTGTCCGCCCCCACGATGACGGCATCGATCCCGCCTTTTTGCATAAGGGCCCCCGCCATATTGTCGCAGATGAGGGTGACGTCTATTCCGTCCTCCATCAGCTCCCATACTGTAAGCCTGGCCCCCTGCAGAACGGGCCGGGTCTCGCAGGAGAACACCTTCACCTTCTTGCCCGCCTCCCTGGCGGAGCGGATTACACCCAGGGCGGTGCCGTGGCCCCCTGTGGCCAGTGCTCCTGCGTTGCAGTGGGTAATAACGGTGCACTCCACAGGCAGCAGCTCTGCCCCCGCCCTGCCCATGGCCCTGTTGCAGGCAAGATCTTCCGCCAGAATTGCTTTCGCCTCAGCCAGCAGCCCGTCGAAGAGCTTCTCGTCCGTTAGCGCGGCCATCCGGTCCTCCATCCGCGAGAGGGCCCAGAAGAGGTTCACTGCCGTGGGGCGAGTATCCGCAAGGCGGCGAGAGGCCTTCAGGGCCTCCTCCCGGCCCTCCCGGGAGGCCAGAGCAAAGCCAAAGCCAGCGGCAATGCCGATGGCAGGAGCCCCCCTTACGGCCAGGGATTCAATGGCTATGGCCACGTCCTCAGCCGACTGGCACTGAAGGAACATCACCGCACCGGGCAGCATGCGCTGGTCCAGGATAAAAAGCTGGTCGTCTTTCCAGTATAAGGCCGGTGGAACCATAGGAAACCTCCTGATAAAGGGTGCGGCAATTGCGCCGTGTAGAAACAGAACCAGATCCCTCACGTTCGTTCGGGATGACAAAACTAAGGTTGTCGTCCCGAACCGTAAGGGAGGGACCTGGTTTTTACTCTCACTGTATTAAAACCCAGACCAGATCCCTCCGCCGCTACGCGGCGTTCGGGATGACAGAGCTAGGATTGTCGTCCCGAACCGTAAGGGATCGCGTAGCATCCTGAGCAAAGCGAAGGTGGGACCTGGTTTTTATTCTCACAGCATTAAAACATAAGACCAGATCCCTCCGCCGCTACGCGTCGTTCGGGATGACATAAGCAGACGACCAAACAGACGATTTTTCTGTTTGTGTCGATCGCTTATGCAAAGCAAAGCAGACGACCAAACGGGCGGTTTTCCTGTTTGTGTCGGTCGCTTAGGCGGCATGTTTCTGGCCGCCTTCCAAAGACCAGATCCCTCACGTTCGTTCGGGGTGACGGAGCTAAAAATGCCCTACAGCCTTCCCTCTCCCAGCCTTACTTCTGCTACGGAGGCGTCGGCGTCGCCGTCGGCGAATCTCATGGTTACCAGGTCTCCTGCCAGAAGGGCTTCTGCTGATGCTACGGGCAGGCCTTCTTTTTCGCACAGGCTGTAGCCCCGCTCAAACACCTTCAGGGGTGAAAGGCTGTTAAGGGAGGCTCCCATGGCCGCCAGACGCTCCGATGCCTGGGCCAGGGCCCTGTCCGCGCCCGCTCCAAGCCGGGAGGCGCTCAGCTCAAGGGCAGATTCCCTGCTGCTGATGGCCCTCTCAAGGGCCCGCCTGCCGCTCTCCGCAAGGGAAAGCAGGTCCTTATCAAGGGCCGTCAGTCTGCCTTCCATCATGGAGGACAAAATTCGCTCCCTGTGCAAAAGGGAGGCAAGAATGTCGGTCCTGTCGGGAAAAAGCCGCTCTGCCGCCGCAGAAGGCGTCGCCGCCCTTACGTCTGCGGCCCTGTCGCTAAGCGTCTCGTCTATCTCGTGACCCACGCCGGTGATCACGGGCAGGGGGCAGCTTCTAACGGCCCGCACCACCCGTTCGTCGTCAAAGGGGACAAGATCATCCCTGCTCCCTCCGCCCCGAACAAGCATGACGCACTCCGCCCCCCGCACTTTTGCCGCATCACCCAGGCCCCCAGCGATCTCCTCCGGCGCCTCGTACCCCTGCACCAGCACCGGCACGACCACAAGCTCACAGGAGGGCATCCGCTTGCCCGCCACTGCGATAACGTCCCGAAGGGCGGCGCCCGTGGCGGATGTAACTACCGAGACCCTTTCGGGAAAGGAAGGCAGGGGCCGCTTCAGCCGAACGTCGAAAAGGCCCTCTTTTTCCAGCCTCATCTCCAACTCCAGCCTTGCCCGCTCCGCCGCCCCCTTGCCGAGGGGGGTCAGCCTGCGAACAATGAGCTGATAGCTTCCCCTGGGGGCATAGAGGGATACAGACCCCTCCGCCAGCACCTCATCGCCGCTTCTGGGCCACTTGGGCACATAGGGAACATAATTTCTGAAAAGGGCGCAGGAGATCCGGCTCTCCTCTCCCACCAGGGTAAAGTAGACGTGGCCGCTGGTGTGCTTTTTCAGCTCTGCCACCTCGCCCCTTACCACCGCCGACTGAAGGACCGAGTCCTGCAGAAAAAGGCTGGAGATCCGGGCGGTCAGCTCGTCTACTGAAATTGGTCCTCTTCTTCGCTCCGGGAGCCGTTCATTCATTGCTCTGCCCTCTTCTTCCTCCGCTTCCGGGGAAAAGGGCCCGGACAATCCTGCCCAGCACCCCGTTTACAAACTTTCCCGACTCTTCCGCCCCGAAAGTCTTGGCCAGCTCCACAGCCTCTGATATCACCACGGGAATGGGGGTCATTCTCTCCAGTACTCCCTCATAAACGGCCAGCCTCAGGGCGGCCCTGTCCACCGCCAGCATCCGCTCCGGCCGCCAGCCGGTAACGTGCTCCCGTATAAGGTTGTCAATATCTCCCCGCTTAGCCCAGACGCCATGCACCAGGGTGCGGGTGTAATCCTGTATTTCCGGATCCTCATCCCCCGGAAAAAGTTCCAGGGCCTGCTCGGGAGTCAGGCCCCTGCGCAGATCCAGGGAGTATAAAAGTTGAAGCGCCATCTCCCGGGAACGATGACGCTTCTGGGGCAAAATTCTTCGAACCAAACCATTACCTCCCGGCGAAGCCTTTCAGTTTCTCCAAAATATGTCCGCCCTTGGGGGAGAAAATAAAGGCGGAAACAAAATAAAAAGCCGCGCCCCAGACTACAGCCCAGAAAAAGGGCTTAAGACCGGCGGTAAACAGCAGCGTAGCCGCTCCGCCCAAAAACGCCAGCAGAACGGGAACTCCCACAAGCCCCAGAATCCTGCGCAAAACACCGGGAGAAGCCTCATCCGCCTCCATCCATGAAATCCGCACAGCAAAGCCGAGCTTTTCAAAGGCGGCCTTTACCTCTTCCTCCGTCGCCTTCATCTTTGCGCTGTCGCTTCCGCTGGGGAAGGATAGCATTGCAAAGAGACTGTCCTCGCCGGCAGGAAGGGTGACCAGATCGCATCTGAAGGGCTTCGCCACATACCTTCTGGCGAAAGTCCGCAACCCTGCCGCAGAGACAGCAATGCTTCCGAGGGCATTCTGTTTCCAGAAAAGATACATATCAACCACCCCTATAAGGAGAGGGGCCGGTCAAAACAGCATTCACGCCGGCCCTCTCAAGGTCCTTCGCTATGGTTTTTCCACCTCGGGCGGAACTTCTTCGTTCTCATCATCGTCGTCGCGCTCGACTTCAGGTTCTGCCTCATCCGCATCGGCGGCTTCAGCTTCTGCGTCGTCGTCATCAAGGTCGTCGAACGCTTCAAGGTCGTCTTCATCATCTACGAAGGGCGGGGCTTTTGTCTCTATCTCATCGTTTTCTTCTGTTTTGTCATCCTCGGGAGGAGCAATGGGCTTGTCCTTAAAATAAATCCCCTGCACATTGATATTAACAGCCCTTACATCGTAGCCCGTGTACTGCTCCAGAGAATTC
>JBMNVK010000117.1:0-6957 GCA_050946755.1 Aminivibrio sp.
GGATCCCGGCCTTTGCGCCCTTTGCAACGACTACGTGATGGACGGAATCCGCAGGTTCCCCGACAGACTTAAGGGGCTTGCCGTGGTGCCTCCCTCTGCAAGAGGCGCCGATGCTGAAATCCTCCGGTGCAAGGAGGGCGGAATGGTTGGCATAGGAGAACTTTTCCCCCAGGGTCAGAACTTTGACCTGACTGATATACGTCAGACCTGGAGATTGGCAGGCGCCGCCCACGAGCTGGACATGTGTCTTTTGATCCACACGGCGGAACCGGTGGGCCATGACTATCCGGGCAAGGGAAACGTGGGCCCCAGGGAGGCCGCAGAGTTCTGCATCAACCACCCTGAATCAAGGGTTATCTTCGCCCATTTCGGAGGGGGGCTGTGGATGTACGAACTTATGCCGGAGATGAAGCTGTACCTTACAAATGCAAGGTACGACTGTGCAGCCTGGCCCTGGCTCTACGGCCCGGCCATAATCTCTGCCATGGCCGGGGCAGGTTTGGAGGAAAAAATCATGTACGGGTCCGATTTCCCCATCCTCTCCCTGCCCAGATATGAAAAGCTGCTGGAGGCATCCGGCATTTCTGATGCGTCCAGGGAGAAGTTTTTCTCCGGAAATGCAATGGCCTTTATTGAGGGGAAGGATGGTATGGCGACGATCAGCCCTTCATAACGGCAAGGGGCAGAAGCCGGGCCACCTTGCGGCATAGTCCGGCGCCCTGGACCGCTTCCACCACGGCAGAGACGTCCTTGTAGGCCTCCGGAGCCTCTTCGCCCAGGGTACCGGCCTTTTTTGCCATTACCTTTATCCCCTTTTCCGACAGCTCCCGGGCCAGGTTCCTTCCGGAGGTCCTCCTGATTGCCTCGCCTCTTCCCAGTACCCGCCCTGCGCCGTGACAGGAGGAGGCAAAGGTCTCCTTCTCCGCCGTTTCCGTCCCTTCAAGAACGTAGCTGGAGGTGCCCATGCTGCCGGGTATAAGCACAGGAATTCCGTTAAAGGCCCTGGTGGCCCCTTTTCTGTGGACGCAGACCTCCCGTTTTTTGCCCTCCCATTCATGGGTTTCAATGAAGGCAAGGTTATGGCTTATATCGTAGACCATGGTCAGTTTTTCCCGGGGGAAGAATCTGCTGAAGACTTCCCTGACCGAACAGGTCATTGCCTGTCTGTTTGCCGTGGCAAAATTCGCTGCTGCTCTCATGGCGCCCAGGTACTCCTGTCCCTCCGGGGATGAGATGGGAGCACAGCAGAGCTGTCTGTCGGGAACTGTTATCTTATACTTGTCCATGGCCTTTCTCATGACTTTCAGGTAGTCGTCGCAGACCTGGTGACCCAGTCCTCTGCTGCCGCTGTGGATCATCACGGCGATGCACCCTTTTTTTAGCCCCATGGCCGCCGCTCTTCCCTCCAGGAAAAGCTCGTCTACTTCCTGTACCTCGACGAAATGATTTCCCGAGCCAAGAGTGCCAAGCTGTCCCTTTCCCCGTTCCTTTGCCCGCTTTGACACCGCTCCGGGCATGGCTCCTTTTTGTCTTCCTCTCTCTTCTGTTCTGTCGAGGTCTGCCTCGCTTCCTCTTCCTGTTTTAACCAGATGGGCGGCTCCTTCTCTCAGTATCTGCTCAAGTTCCCTGTCGCCAAGCTTTGATTTTCCGGCCCCTACTCCGCAGGGAATGGCAGAGAAGAGAGCCGCCAATATTTTATCAGCCCTGGGCTTAAAATCTTTTGCGCTAATATTTGTCGCAAGGAGCCTTACGCCGCAGGAGATGTCGTAACCCACTCCGCCAGGGGAGATGATTCCCTCCTCTACGTCGAAGGCGGCCACTCCGCCGATAGGAAATCCGTATCCCTGATGAATGTCAGGCATGGCCAGGCTGTAGCCTACTATGCCGGGAAGGCAGGCAACATTGGCTACCTGGGAGAGCACGTCCTCTCCCTCCAGGAGCTCTTCGATGTAGCTGTCCGCATAGATCATGCCCTGCGTATTCATACCCGGCACTGCGCCATGCTCAAGCATAAGACGCCACGGATCCAGTCGTCTTAAAAATTTTTTCATATTTTTCACCTCAATTTAGATATCCAGAAAGATCCTCATAAATGGGCGGGGGGAGGTCCTGAGCTCCATTTGGCCGTAAGTAGCCGCTTTTACGGAGATGGCATCCAGATTTAAGGGAACCGTCAGCCCCCTTGCATGAAGGGACGGAGGGGAAAGAGAAATTTCCATTTTTTGAGGTACGAATACCCCGGAGCCTGTCTCCATTCTGAAAAGAAGTTCGTTCAGCCATGATACGGCAAGCTCTTCAGGATCTTGGGCAGACATGGCTACGGTCGCTTCTTCACCCTCCATGTCAAGAAGCTCTTCTGCGGTCATCCCGGTACATACGAACAGAAAGGCGGCCGTTCCCTCCAGAAAGGCTTCTTCCAGAGTATCTCCTTCCGCTTCAAATCCGATATCCGCCCTGTGGTCCACCAGTTTCCAGGCCATCTGTGCTCATCCTCTCAAGCTGCTGACCTACAGCTTTTCTCTTCGTTACTATGTTACCATATTTTCAGCAAGGAGCTGGCGCAGGGCAATTTGTACCAAAAACCACTTTGGTGCCCTTAGAGGGACAATAACAGTATATAATTAGCTTTATATAGAGAAACGACAAACTGATGGGATGGTGAATTAGTATGAAAGATTTCTTTTCTGCTGCAAAGGACCGCAGAACGTACTATGGCATTTCCGGGGAAAGCCCCGTGTCTGATGACAGGATAAAAGAGATTGTATATTTTGCGGTAAAGCATGCTCCGTCTGCATTCAACTGCCAGAGCGGCAGAGCAGTGCTGCTTCTCGGGGATCATCATGACGGGTTCTGGCATATTGTCAGGGAGGCCCTTCGGAAAATTGTGCCGGCGGAAAGATTCGGACCGACGGATAAAAAAATAGACGGTTTTGCAGCGGGATACGGGACGGTTCTTTTCTTTGAGGACAAAAGACCGGTCAAAGATCTGCAGGATAGGTTCCCTACCTATGCCGCCGAGTTCCCCTCATGGTCGGATCACTCTTCCGGTATGATCCAGTTCATAGTCTGGGCAGGGCTTGAGACGGAGGGATTCGGAGCCTCGCTGCAGCATTATGGCCCTGTAGTGGAGGACGAAGTCCGAAAAAAGTGGAATATCCCCAACGAATGGAGATTCATTTCCCAGATGCCCTTTGGCGTTCCGACCGAGGAGCCGGGAGAAAAAGAGTTTATGCCCCTGGAGGACCGAGTCTGGATTTTCGAGTGACGGAGCAGGGATGTTAAAGCCCGGAGCCTGCTGCGCCGCGTGATAATAAAACAGCTGCAGCTGTGCCCCTATTTTTCGTGTAAAAGGAGAGTTTGATTTGACTGATGCGCTTCCTACCAAAGCTTCGAATTTCATAGAGCAGATCATTATGGACGACCTGCGAAGCGGACGAACAAAAAAGCTTCGCACTCGCTTCCCGCCGGAGCCTAACGGATATCTCCACGTGGGCCATGCAAAATCCATCTGCCTTAACTTCGGTCTTGCGGAGAAGTTTGGCGGGACCTGCAATCTGCGGTTTGACGATACAAATCCCGAGAAAGAGGAGGAGGAGTACGTCAACTCCATTATAGAGGATGTCCGGTGGCTCGGCTTCACCTGGGACAATCTGTGCTTCGCATCGGACTACTTCCAGCAGTTTTATGAGTGGGCTCTGGAGCTCATACGGGCCGGCAAAGCCTATGTGGATCATCAGACTGCCGAGGAGATCCGGGAGACAAGGGGTACCCTGACATCTCCCGGCAGAAATTCTCCCTACAGAGACAGGCCGGTGGAGGAGAATCTTGCCCTTTTTGAAAGCATGAAAAGGGGCGAGATGGAGGAGGGCGTCTGTGTGCTGAGGGCTAAGATCGACATGGCCAATCCGAACCTCAATATGAGGGACCCCGTACTGTACAGGATTTTGCATAAAGAACACCTGCGCACCGGGGGTGACTGGTGCATATACCCCATGTACGATTTCGCCCACGGCTACGAAGATGCCATTGAAGGGATCACTCACTCCATCTGCACCCTAGAGTTCGAGGATCACAGACCTCTTTACGAGTGGCTCATCGACAACGTCTCCGTTCCCTGCAAGCCCAGACAGTTTGAGTTCGCCAGGCTTAACCTTACCTACACGGTGATGAGCAAGCGGCTGCTGCTCATCCTTGTAAACGAGGGGCTGGTGGAGGGATGGGATGATCCCAGAATGCCAACCATCAGCGGCATCCGGAGGCGGGGGTACAGTCCCTCGGCAATTCGCAAATTCTGTCAGGAGATAGGCGTCTCCAAGGCGAACAGCATGGTGGATATCGAATTCCTTCACCATGTAATCAGGGAAGAGTTGAACGCCGAGGCGCAGAGAGTTATGGCAGTTCTTGATCCCATCAGGGTGGTTATCGAAAACTACCCCGAGGGCAAAGTCGAGATGATAGAGGCGGAGAACAACCCTGAAAGGCCGGAGGACGGCGTCAGGCTCGTACCCTTTTCGAGGGAGATTTATATAGAGCGGGAGGACTTCATGGAGGATCCGCCCAGAAAGTTCTTCAGGCTCGCCCCGGGGAGGGAAGTGCGTCTTAAGCACGCCTACCTGATTACCTGCAAAGAGGTGGTCAGAAACGATGAAGGAGAGATAAGGGAACTTCGGTGTGTCTACGACCCCGACAGCAGAGGAGGAGAGGCCCCCGACGGAAGAAGGGTCAGGGGAACTCTGCACTGGGTGTCCGCAGCCCACGGAGAGAAGGCGGAAGTGCGGCTGTACGACAACCTTTTTACATTGAGGGATATGTCTGATATGGAAGAGGGAAAGACTTTTACCGACTACTTCAATCCCGATTCCCTCAAAGTGCTTAAAAGCTGCGTTGTGGAGCCGGGGTTGAGCGCTGCCCGGACTGAGGAGCGTTTCCAGTTCCTGCGGCAGGGGTATTTCTGTGTTGACAGGGAGTCGACGCCTGAACGGCCCATATTCAACAGAACCGTGCCGTTAAAAGATTCCTGGGCCAAAACTGTAAAGAAGGGTCAGACGGAATAGCTACGGGGAGGGGCAGCCCTCCCTTTTTTTTATGCCCTCTGCAGGGCAAAATGCTACAATAAGAGGCAGCGTCAGATTTATGGTCTGCAAGTTCTCAGGAAAAACGCAGAGGAGGTTGGCCGGAAATGGCTGATTTTGATGAGAATATAAGGAAATGCGCCGTTTGCGGCGAAGAGGTGGGCCCCAGATTCAGATTTTGCCCTGCCTGCGGTTCGTCGGTGGCGGCAAAGCCTTTCCAACCGACCTTGCCGCAAGCCCCGCCGGAGGAGGCCGGCGGAGAGACTGTTTCTCCGCCGCCCGATGCAGAGGGGCGCAGGGTCACAGGAAATATTCCTCCCCGACAGGTAAGGATCCGCACCAATGCTGACAGCGCTGAAATAAGGTTCCGCGAGTTCAGTGCCGTAGCAAGAAAAAGGCGGAGGCATGACGACCGAAAGAGCGTCATACCGCTGATCCTTGCGCTAATGGTATTTCTTGCCTCCATCGGAGGAGGAGTTTACTGGTTTTTCCGCCAGGCAGAGGAGCTGCCCTGGGACAGCGTTGTAGTTGAAAGACCCGTAGCCGAGGGCAAAAAAGAAAACCTTGCGGAGTCTCCCTCCAGAGGAGAGCCGGAGCCCGCGTCCCACGGCTCGGAATCCGAATCCCCTCCCCCTCCGGCGGAGGAGAAGGATATTGCAGCAACTCCTGCCGGTCAGGCTGTCCCCGTCACTGCGGCGCCGGAAAAGACCGCCGGAGAGACCTTTGCCATCTCCGGTCCCGCAAGAGGGGTGGTCATTGGCTCGGGAGTTAATCTCAGGGGCTCATCCACCATTGAAAGCCCCGTGGTTGGAAAGGTGTCGGCGGGGAAAAAAGCAGAGGTGCTTGAATCAGTGATTCCCGATGACAGTGCTGAGGCCGTTACACTGAGCGACGTTGAGCTTCTGTCCCCCGACGGCAAAAAAGTCAAAATCGCCCGGGGCAGGGGAGTGACGGTGACAGGAGCCCCCGATGCCTCCGGAATGGTCACGGTGAACCTCCCTGGCGACAAGAGCAAAACGGCTTACAGAGTATCCTCCAAAGCTTTGAGCGACCCTCATGCCTGGCCCTGGTACAGGATAAAGCCCGAGGGAGGCAGAGAGGGCTGGATCTTCGGCAAGTTCCTGACGATCCTTGATCCCAGGGACGACTCTCTCTCCGCCCTGCTGCTCGAAAACATGCTGGCGTCCTTCGGGACTACGAGGGATCAGATCCAGGGCATGCTCGGAAAGCCGTCAGGGACATCCTCTAAAAAAGCAAACACTCCTTCGGGAGAGGGCACGGAAGTCACCATGACCTTCAAGGGAGCATCTGTGGTCCTTCTTGAAGGCCCCGGCGGAAATGAGGTAAAAAAGATCACCCTCAGCTCTCCCGAACACTCTCTGTACGGAGGGCTCAGGCCGGGAGCCGACAAAAGACAGGTCCTGTCCCTTCTGGGCCACCCGGGCGCCCTGTCGGGAAGCGCAGAAATTTATAAGGCCGACAAGATTTCGGGGATCAGAATAGTTTATGAAAACTATAAAGTGAAGACTGTTTCGGCAGGAGTCCTTGATTGAGGAGCAGAGATATGGATCAGCCGCCCCCTGCCCCCGGGACGGCTTTTTTGCCCGTATGCCGGGAGGATATGGAGGCAAGGGGGTGGCGGGAGCTTGATTTTCTTCTTATCAACGGCGACGCCTATGTGGATCACCCGAGCTTCGGCGGGGCAATCATATCCCGGGTGCTGGAGGATCAGGGCTTCAGGGTGGGAGTTCTGTCTCAGCCTGACTGGAGAGATATCAGATCCTACGCCGTCATGGGACGGCCCCGGCTGGCCGTTCTTGTAACTGCAGGCAATCTGGACTCCATGGTGAACAAGTTTACTGCCGCAAAAAAAATCAGAAGGCAG
>JBMNVK010000118.1:0-6858 GCA_050946755.1 Aminivibrio sp.
CCCGGCGAGCTCCACGATCTCCTCCTCGGGCCCGATGAGCGAAATTCCCGTCATCTCTACGACGGCCATTACGATCTCCCCTCTCTTCCGGTGAAGGACAGGAAGGACGGGTGTATGAGGAATTCCCTGGTCTCATCCCTGTCGAAGCCATACCGGACGCATTCAATTATTGTAAACAGATCCTTTACCTCAAGCTCCCTGAGGGTAAGATAGGCCAGCACGGTGTGCACGCCCGATGATCCGGAGCGGAAAATCGCCTCGGAGATTCTGAAAAGGACTCTGTAAAGGTTGTGTTCAAGGGTCATCTCGTCCACCTCTGCGGCGCTGCCCTCTCCCAGGTCGCCGAAGACCTCTCCGTAGGGGCCCGCTCTGAGCGTATCTATCATGGACGGCATATCCGGGGCAAAGGCTATGGCGCTGAGGGCATCGAACTTCACCCGGTAGCGCACCGGCAGGGTAAGGCCGAGAGCCTCCTCGGGGCTCATGGAAAAAAACCGCCTTCCCCGGTAGATCCAGTATATGTTTATGAGGTCGGCCCTGGTCCCGAACATGTGCCGGACGCCTCTTCCCTCGCTGCCGGGCAGCTTTTTGCCCCCTGAAAGAATGTTCGTCATAAAGAAGGAGTCCAGGGCCATCTTCACCCGGAAGAGGGATCCTCCCTGTTTTTCCGCCTGCTTCATGGGCTCTTCCAGAATGTCGTAGAGCGGGTAGCCCTTCATTGACTCCAGCACTTCCCTCATGGTGCGGGCGGCCAGGAGCTTCTCTCCGTCCGCCACGGTGATGGGGACGGAGGCTATCCTCCGTCTCAGGCCCTCTCTGCTGCCCGTCCCGGCGGAGATGATGTTGATGACCCTCCTCACCAGGTCCACATCGAACCGTTCTCCCCAGGATCTGAGGAGATGGGTCCGTTCGGGGCCAAGGTATCGGCAGAAGGGTATCTCCTCCAGCAGGGGCACGGTGGTTATGGCGTCCTCAAGGTCCACCCTGTGAATGGCCTCCGGGGACGGCCCCGGAATGTAGGGCCCGTAGGCCTCGGTTTTGGCCAGATAGGCCCCTACCTGGCCCACTGTCTCAAGGGAGAGGATTTGGGAATAGTCCGCCGGGGCGAGAAGCCTTCCTTTATAGACCCTTGCCTTTGCCGTTACGGCGGCCCGCTCTCCCGCACCGAGAAGGTACACTCATACTCCTCCCTTGCCGCCGTACCGGCCGGCGATCTCCTCTGCAAAGGCCTCTATCATGGGGGGCGCTTTTTCGGCGAAGTTATCCTTCATCTTCTGCCGGTTTCTCAGCCCCATATCGGCGATCTGGGCGGCCTCCAGCTCGGCGGCATGGCGGGCCGACTCCATAACTGCCTTTGCCTGGGCCCTGGCCGCCGCAATCCGGGACTCCTGGTCCGACGCGAACTTCTCCCTGTTGATCCTCAGGATATCGGCGGCCCTGCGCTTCGCATCATCTACCGTATCAGCCGCCTCATCCTCGGCGGCAAGAAGGGCTGTAAGAACATCGCTCAGGTTCATCCGTCACTCCTCCTCGGATTTGTCTTCTCCAGTCTGCTCCGGGCGGCCTTCATCCTTGTAAAATCCTCCCGGTCGCTCTCCTCCAGCACGTTGCCGATCCACGCAAGCGTCTCCCTGTGGGATGGAATGACCACCTTGTCCAGGGCGTTGACCCGCCTGAAAGTCTTTCTTATCTGTACTGCCAGGCGGTAGACGGAAGTCTCCACCTCTGCAAGCCTGGTTATAAGGGAGAGCACCTCTGTGGCGTGAAGATAGGCCCTGTCCATGGCTCCCGACGTGCCCAAAAAGGAGTAGCAGGGCTCGGGAGCCCTGTCCACGGGGTCCACCCTGGGAATCTCCACCCCCATCACGGAGTGGAGCCTGACTTTAAAGCCCTCCGTCTCGGGAACGGAGTAGGAGAGCTCCTCCACGTTCTCCATGCCCATGGAGAGCCCCGCCATCTGGAGGCTGAAGTAGGCTTTGGAGAAGACCTCCTCCAGGGAGCGCTGCAGCTCCTTGGCCTCATCTATTCTGCTCATCAGCTCCATCAGGAGGATGGTTCTCTTCTGTTCCAGAAGATCCCGCCCCTTTACTGCCAGCTGCAGCGAAGAGGCGAGCTTCACAAGGTTGCCCCTCGTGGGGGCGATTTTTGCGCTCATTCAGTGTTCCTCCCCATGAATGGAGAATAGGACTGTCCCCGGTAAAAGTCAAACAAAAAGGGAGCCCCGGGGAGCAATTAAAGATGTCTTGGAGTAAACAAATGGAATGTTGACTTTCTATGTGTATGTATTTATACTGGCAGAAGCTACTAACAGTAAATATTATACACTAAAATTACCTGAAGGAGAGTGTGCATAAATGACAGTCCGCATGACGCGAAGCAATGAAATTTCCAGCAACAGGGCCAAGGGCCTGCTGGATATGCTTCTTCCCCGTCCGTCCTCCACTTTTCTCATCAGGAGCGCCCCTCCGGCCGGGGATATCCTCGTCGTCGACCGGTCTCTGCCTCCCTCAGAGGGGCGCAAGGCCGTGCTTGCCACTGAAAAGGGGCTCAGGCTCGCCACCCTGGGGTCGGGGTTCGATCCGGCGTCGGTCTGGGGGGTGGTAACGTGGATAATAAAGGAGCCTTCCTGAGGCCCTGTACCGATCTGCTGGCCCTCTGCGACTGCAATAATTTCTTCGTCTCCTGCGAGCGGCTCTTCCGCCCTGACCTTGAGGGGCGTCCCGTAGTGGTGCTGTCCAGCAACGACGGGGTGGTCATCTCCCGGTCCAACGAGGTCAAGGCCCTGGGAGTTAAGATGGGGGAGCCTTATTTCAAGGTGCGGTCCTTCCTGGAAATGCACGGCACGACGGTGTTCTCCAGCAACTTCAAGCTCTATGAGGAGATTTCGTCCAGGGTGATGGCGTCCCTCCGGCGGGCTGTCCCCTCCATGGAGGTCTACTCCATAGACGAGGCCTTCCTGGAGACGCCCCCGGAGGGAAAGTCGGCCCCGGAGGAGTGGGCCCGGGGGCTCAGAGGGACGATTCTGCGGGAGACTGGAATTCCCCTGTCCATTGGAATGGCTCCCACAAAAACAGCGGCAAAGCTGGCCGCCGAACGGGCCAAGAAGCACCCCGGGGCAGGGGGAGCCTTTGCCCTTCTCCCCGGGAAGCCCTGGGACGACTTTCTGAGGGACATCCCCGTGGGGGATATCTGGGGGATAGGCCGCCGCTGGAGCGACTTTCTGAAGAAGCGGGGCGTCTCCACGGCCCTGCGCCTGAGGGATTCCTCCGACGACTGGCTGGACAGACGCATGGGGGTCCGGGGCCTGCGGACGGCATGGGAGCTTCGGGGAATCCGGTGCTATCCCATAGAGAGGCTTGAAAAACCCCAGAAATCCATCCAGTCCTCCCGGTCCTTCTCTTCTCCCGTCCGGGACAGGGAATCCCTGCTGGAGGCCGTTACGGAGTACGCCATGATCGCCGGACGGCGGCTCCGCTCCCAGAACTCCCTGGCGGGCAGCCTCGCTGTAAGCATACGTACAAACCGCTTCAAGGAGTCCTTCTTCAGGGCGGAGCAGGAAATTATCTTTCAAACCCCTACTGACAGTGATATCCGCCTTATCCGGGCCGCCGCCGATGCTCTTTTCTCCATCTACAGGGAGGGGCACGACTACGAGAAGGCCTCGGTATGGCTGGGCCGCCTCTCCTGTGCCGGAATGGTCCAGCTGGGTCTCTTCGGCGATGAGGGTGAGGAGGACAGGGGAGCGGCTCTCTCCCGGGCGGCGGACCGGCTGAACGGCGAGGCGGGCCGCAGGCTCCTGGCGCCGGCGGCGCTGTTGGGCGAAAAAGCCTGGCGTCCCCGTAGGGACAGGGATTCCGGCCTGACCCTGGAGGATCTGGGAAAACTGCCCGTAATTGCGGAGGAGCCTCCGCCCCGGCAGAATTTGCAGTAGGCCTGCATAAAAGGCTCTATAATGGTTCCCACGATATGCATCATAAAGGATCATCGGGAGGGGGAGTTTTTATGGACGCTCTTTTAATAACCGGAGGATCCCTCTGGAAGGGCAAAAAATTCGTATCCGGCGAGGCCCTGCTCATTGCGGGATGCACCATTGCCGCCGCAGGCCCCGAGGAGGCGGTCCGGGCGGCGGCCCCCGCATCCTGCAAGGTTCTGCGGCTTTCAGGAGAGTCGGTCCTGCCGGGCCTCACCGACGGCCATATCCATCTTGCCGCCTGGGCAAATCAGAGGGCCCTGCTCGACCTCTCCGCCGCCGCCTCCCTGGCGGAGGCCCTGGCCATGGTCCGGAAGGAGGCGGAGAGGCTGCCCCCGGACCGGTGGGTGAGGGGCTGGGGCTACAACGACACCCGGTGGCCCGAGGGACGGTCCGTCACCAGAGAGGACCTGGACGGCCTGGGCATTCCCAACCCCATTCTGCTGCAGAGGATCTGCACCCACATAAACATCGCCGACAGCAAAGCCCTGGCCCTGTCCGGGCTGGAGAGCGAAACGGGCATCCTGGAGGAGCGGGACGGCATCCCCGCCCTGGAGGCCATGGAGCGGAATGTCTTCTCCCGGGGGGAGGTTAAAAAAGCCCTGAAGGGGGCCCTCTTCGAGCTGGCCTCCCTGGGCATTACCTGCGCTCACCCCTGCGGCGCCTATGACTACGGCATGGAGGAAGATCTCTCCCTCTACGGAGAGCTTAGGAACGAGGGAGCCCTTCCCCTGCGGATCTTCACCTATCACGACAGGCACGCCCACCCTGCGCTGCCCTCCGGTCTGGGGGACGGCTGGGTCCACTATCAGGGGCTGAAGATCTTCCTGGACGGCAGTCTCGGGGGGAGGACGGCGGCCCTGTCCTCTCCCTACTCCGACGACCGGGGTGAAGAGGGGCGGCTCAACTGGACCGACGGAAAGGTGCTGAGGCTGCTAAGAGAGGCCAGGGCGCGGGGAGTGCAGACCATGCTTCATGCCATCGGCGACCGGGCCCTGGATCAGGCCCTGCGGTGCGTCGGGCAGATTGACGGGGAGATGGGAAAGGCCCCTCTCCCCGACAGGATCAACCATGTGATGCTGGCCAGGCCCGACCAGCGGCGCAGACTGGCCGGCCTGGGCATCTTCTGCGACATCCAGCCCGCCTTCATCCCAAGCGACATGAACATGGCGGAGAGCCGCCTGGGAGCGGACCGCCTTCCCTGGGCCTACAGCTGGAAATCTCTTCTCAAAGAAGGCCTCGTCGTGGCTGCCTCAAGCGACGCTCCTGTGGAGTCGGTCAATCCCTGGCAGTCCGTAGGGCATCTCATGAACCGGAAGGGCCCTGGTGGCATCGTCTTTCGGCCCGAGGAGAGGCTGACCCTTGAGGAAGCCCTTCCCCTGTTCACGTCCAACCCCTGGAGAATGGTGGGCCGGGAGGGATTTGCGGGACGCCTGAAGGCGGGATATGGGGCGGATGTAGCCGTCCTCGACCAGGACATCTCCGGAGGCAGCAGTGAGGCTGTTAGCGCCGCCAGGCCCCGGTTTGTCCTTGCGGGAGGGGTCCTCACCAGCGGGGAGCTCGGCGACTGGCCCCGGATGACTCCTTAGAAAAGCAGCCCAAAAAGGCCGGGGGAGATTTCCGCCCCCGGCCCGGCTTGTATTCAGAGGTCGAGAACCAGCTTTACGCCCTCTTCGATTTTTGCGAGGATTTCCTCCCCCGCCTTCCCCAGACGCCGGACGAGCCGGCTCTTCGATACGGTAAGCAGCTGTTCGCACCTGCAGTACGAGGGTTCGGAAAGCCCTGTGCCCGGGGTCGGCTCCAGCCGCACGTGAAAAGGAATATTTCGCCCCTTCGTACTGAGGGCGCATACAATGGCATTTGGATATTTGGGGTTGCTGTTCGCAGCGTCAGTCTGAATCACTACCGCCGGCCTCATGCCGGACTGTTCCGATCCCCTGGACGGAGACCAGTCAATCTGCCAGATATCCCCCCGGGCGGGGCTAGTCATCGTCCAGAATCTCCCGCTGGGCGGAGGCGGCAAATTCCGCGCTGCCGCCGGCGGCCGCCTCGGTGAAGGCATCGTACAGCATGGCCCGCTTTTCCTCTTCCACCATCCTCATGACCCCTTCTGCCAGAAAGGCGTTCATGGATATCTTTTTGCGGCGGGATATCCGTTTGCACTCCCGGTGCAGGTCGTCGGAGATCCGCAGCGTCACGGTCCGCTTCATGGGGAAAACCCCCCTTCGTGATTAGTTTGTTTGGGAACGAAGTTTTTCAATTTAAATGTGACCAATGAGGGCAAATTATGATTCATTATATGCAGTTAACTTTTGATGCATTTAATGATAGCAATAAATTGCCCGGGGGTAAACTGCAAACGCAAAAAGGCTGGAGGGGGTATCTCCGCTTCCCGCTCCTTCGTCTCCTTCCTGCTGCGGCGGCCTGAATCCTGTCCCTGTCCCGGAGAATTTTCCTATTCCTTCAGCGGGTCTCTGTACAATATCAGCGGGCCGGCATATTTGTCCGCCTCCTCAGGCGCCGGGCAAATTCTCTTGCCTTGACAGGGCTCCGTGGGAGCGATTATTATGATGAATACATATTGCAGACAGGCCATTTACTGCAGTTGCCAGGCGGAGGAAAGGCCCGCCCGGGCAGGTCGGTCCGCGAAAGGGGGGGAGTCCCGTGAACGATCTCCGCAAAGCGGTCCTCGGAAGCGTGGAAAAACTATTTGAGAGAAAACAATTCAAGAGTCTTAAGGATCTGCTTTCCACCATGGAACCGGCGGATATTGCGGACATTCTCTCCGAGAAACCCCCGCTGGAGCGGGTTTTTCTGTTTCGGCTGCTGCCCAAGGATCTCGCCATCGAGGTTTTTGAATTTATGGGAGGCTCCGACAGGGAGGAGCT
>JBMNVK010000119.1:0-6847 GCA_050946755.1 Aminivibrio sp.
CATCGGAGGCATGAAGGCGGCCATGGATCTGGTCGGCTATAAGGGTGGTCTGCCCCGCCTTCCCATTCTTCCGGCAAGCGACGAGACCAGAAGCACTATCGCAGGCATCCTGAAGGATCTGGGCATAAAGACGGTTTAAGACAGTGATAATCTCGGCGGACCGCTTCCTGGCAGACCTGGAGAATTTGGGCAAAATCGGCTGGGTCGATGGAAAAGGTATGGACAGACCTGCTTTCACCCCCAACTACGATGCCGCCAGGAAGTTTGTGGAAGATAGAATGAAAGAGGCGGGCCTGGCCGTGCACGTGGATGGCGTGGGCAACGTCTTCGGCAGGATGGAGGGAGAAGACCCCTCCCTGCCTGCCCTGTACGCCGGCTCCCACCTCGATGCAGTTCCTGAGGGCGGAAAATACGACGGTCCCCTGGGGGTTGTCGCCGCTCTTGAGGCGGCCCGGGCGATCCGGGAAAAAGGACTTCCCATGAAGCACCCCCTGGTTGTGGTCGGTTTTACAGGCGAGGAGGGGGGCGAGATGGGGGGGACCTTCGGAAGCAGGGCCTTCGCAGGCCTTCTGGAGGAGCCTCTTTCATCAGAAAAACTGGCGGGCGTAGGCCTGACTCCTGAGGGAGTGCGGTCGTCGAAAGTCGATCCGAACAAGGTGGCCTGCTATCTGGAGCTTCACATAGAGCAGGGTCCTTTTCTAGAGCGGCGGGGCATTCAGATCGGTATCCCCACGGGGATCGTGGGCATTGCCCGGTATGAGGTGGGCCTCAAAGGGGAGGCCAATCATGCGGGAACCACGCCCATGAAGGAGCGGAGGGACGCCATGCGGGAGGCGGCGGAGCTGCTTGCCGAATGGTTTGCCTGGACTGATACCAGGGACGATTTTGTCTGCAACGTGGGCGTATTTTCGATTCATCCCGGGGCGGTGGCCATAGTGCCCGAGAGGGTGAATTTCACCCTTGAAATTCGTTCTCTTGAGGACTCCGTAACGGAAGAGGCGGCGGCAAAGTTCAGATCTTTCCTGGAGGCAAGGGATACGGTGTCCGTCTCCATGAAGCCGGTAGTCTGGAAGGGTGGGGTTGATCTGGACCCGCTCCTCCAGGACGCTGTTGAAAAGGCTTGTGAAGAGGCGGGCGTTTCCTGTGTCAGGATGCCAAGCGGGGCGTCTCACGACGCAAACCCCATGGCCCGAATTACGAAAGCCGGGATGATCTTCGTACCCAGCGTTAAGGGCATAAGCCACTCGAAGGACGAATTTACGTCTCCGGAAGATTGCGCAAGGGGAGCGGATATCCTTGCAAGGGCCATACTGAAGGTTGATCAAAACCTTTAAGAACTCTGTAAACGATGGGATAAAAGGACGCCTCAGGGCGTCCTTTTTCATTTAAAATCCCAAAAAAATCTTTTCTCCTGTAAAATACGTATAAGAAAAGGGTTTTTATCAAGGGAGAGGATATCGTGGGAAACGTTCAGGTCATCATAGGTCTCGTGGGAATTGTCTCCATTGTGGCCTCAGGACTTGTGTTAAATTTCGCCCAGGCTGTATTTATCCCGCTCATCATAGCCTGGTTGCTCTCCTATCTTTTTGGTCCTGTCGTCCGATTTTTGTCCAGACTTAAAATACCCACCTTTATCAACGTGGTAGTTGTTCTGGCCCTGTTTTTTGGGGTATGCTTCCTCAGCGCCCTTTTCCTCAACGCAAGAGTCCTTGCCTTCACCGAGGCCTTCCCGAGGTACTACTCCCGGCTGCTCGATATCGGCAGAGCCCTTACTGTAAACTTTGATTTTCCTCCTGATTTCTGGTCGTCCATGGGGTGGGGAGTTACCGCCCGGGGCTACCTCATTGAGCTGTCGGGCTCCTTTGTGGCGATAATATCCAAACTTGTTATGGTTATAGTCTTTCTTGTTTTTCTTCTGCTCGGCGCCCCCTACTTTGACTACAAGCTGCAGAAGGCATTTACGCCGGTAACCGCAGATAGGGTAAAGGACATACTGGGCACCATCTCCTTCCAGATAGGAAGGTATCTTAGTGCCCTTGCCCTCATAAGCGCTGTTACAGGCTTATTCGTCTGGTTTGCCCTGGAGTATATAGGTGTGGATTTTGCGGTTACCTGGGGGGGTCTGGCTTTTTTGCTGAACTTCATACCTACCGTGGGCTCCATCGTAGCCTCCATACCTCCCATTCTCGTAGCTCTTGTGCAGTTTTACCCAAGCTATATGCCGGCAGTGGCTACATCCCTGGTGCTGCTTACCATTCAAGTTACCATTGGAAACTTCATAACGCCCAAGATCATGGGAGACAGGCTTAATCTGAGCCCTGTGGTGGTGCTGATCTCTCTGCTCTTCTGGAGCCTCATATGGGGAGTGGTAGGCGCCCTTATCTCCACCATAATCGCGGCCATAATAAAGATTGTGTGCGAGAATATACCGTCCCTCAACTTCATCAGCGTCATGATGGGCTCCGGCAAGGTATACCAGAAGGAGTTTGAGGACAGAGCCTAAAAACTTTCAATTCAGGACGGTAAAAAAAGAAAAATTTCGTTAATATTGAGTTTTCATATGGTATAATTCATATGAAACAGGTAGGTTTGAGGAGATGCAGAATGTCACATGTCTGTATTATCGGAGCAGTCGCAGAGGGAGGGGACAGGGATGAAAAAAGTAGTCGTAGCTATTGATGGAAGCGAGGCCAGCAAAAGCGTGATTGATTACGCCATCCACTACGCCAACCGGGAATCGGATGCGGAGATGCACTTTCTCCACGTAATAGGTCTTTCAGAACACGTGCCCATGTTTTACGGGGAGGGAACTGTCATGGCTCCTCCGTCGGAAGAGGACGTGGAGAAGGAGTTCACAGAGCTTATCAGCAAGGTGTCGGAATCTCTGGGCATGACTATACCCAAAATGTCAGTAGTCATCAAGACTGGCAAGCCCTACGACCAGATTGTGAAGTTTGCCGATGAATTGGGGGCAACCATGATCATGATAGGTCACCGGGGGCTTGGCGCCGTTGAGCGGTTCTTCCTTGGCAGCGTAGCTGCAAAAGTGGTGGCAAATGCCCCCTGCAGCGTTTACGTGCATCGCCCCGCGGATCTGCCGGGCGAATAATTGCTGAAGAGGTACGAATTCCGGGCCTGCGGCCTCATTTAAGAGGGCTGCAGGCCCTCTTTTGTTGATCCTGGCCGCAGCACATTATGCACCATGCATTTTAAGCCTCATGCCGGGCGACAAAGAGGAGAAAAAAGGGTAGAATAAGTATATCGCAGGATTTCAAGTGCGATTGCTGGCTTTCCCCCCCGGGAGAGCACGCAAATTATTAAAGAACGGGAGCTGATGTCCACATGCTGAGGGAAAATAGCGTAACGGTTTCAGGGACGCTCCATCTGATCCGCGTCGAGCCCAGCGCAGGCAAGCCGAAAAAATACCTGCCTTTTTCGGTACGCCAGGACACGCCGGGGACGGACGGGAGCGTCAGAAAAGATTTTCTTCTGGCCCGAATTTACGACCCCAAGATTCAGGAAAAGTTTAAAAGCTTTAAAGAGGGAGCATCCGTCAGGGTGCTGGGAGATGTGCGCTCATCCCTTGGAAGCGGCGAAATGTACATCAACGTGATTTCCATCGAGATCCTGGATTAACGGCCAACGGTCCGCTTAAAATTGAAAAAAACAGAAGCGCCCTTCTTCTGTTTTCTTGTCGCCGTTATAATATTATCGTTGACGCCGACAATAAAAACATGGGCAGTAGGAATCGCTCTCATGCTCGGGGCGGCCGCATCAAACATTTTTCCCTGCGCTGCTCCGGCTGAGCTGGGAAAGTACCGCAAGCTTGCCCTCAACACGGCCGTAGTCCTGTTCGGCTTCGGCCTCAACATCGGACAGGTTGTGTCCGTAGGCGGTGAAGGATTCTGGCAGACCGCCGTCAGTCTTGCGGCGATTATCCCTCTGGGCTATGTGTTATTGAGATTTTTTAATCTCGATAAAGATACTATCAAGCTCATAACCTTTGGTACATCTATATGCGGCGGAAGTGCGATCGCCGCCGTCTCGTCAGTGATCAAAGCCCGGGATGAGGATATAGGCGTGGCCATGGGGGTAGTTTTTCTGCTGAACACCGCAGCCCTGTTTGCATTTCCCCTGCTGGCGCCTCTGGCGGGCCTTTCTCCGGAACAGTATGGCGTATGGTGTGCTCTGAGCATCCATGATACGAGCTCTGTTGTGGGTGCTGCTGCAATCCTGGGGGATAAGGCCCTCTCCACGGCGACCATCATGAAACTCACCCGGACTCTTTGGATTACGCCTATTGTCTTTGTGCTCTCTCTGGGTGGGGGAAAGAAGGGCAAACTCTCGGTGCCCCTCTTTATTGTGCTTTTCATAGCCGCATCAGCGGCGGCCTCTTTCCTCCCTTTCCCGTTCCTTTTTAGGAGACTTGCGTCCGCCGGCAAGATTTTCATGGCTGTTGCCCTGTATCTGGTCGGCTTTGGCCTTCACCGTTCTGTTATAAAAAAAGCGGGAGCGGGAGGAATACTCTTTGGCAGCATTCTATGGGCCGTCTCTATAGGGGTAGGGTACCTGCTGGCGGTGGCATGAGTGGAATGTTTGGATAAACTGCAGAAAAAACGGGGGCCTGATCAGGCCCCCGTTTTTTGGACAGACATCTACATTATTGACTTCAGCGCCTCCAGGGCAGCTTCATAGTCGGGTTCGGTGACCTGCTCCGGCACAATCTGCACGTAGCGGATCACGTTCTCTTTATCCACCACGAAGATCGATCTTGCCAGGAGGCGGAGCTCCTTCATCAGTACGCCCCAGTTTGTTCCGAAGGACGCATCCCTATGGTCGGAGAGGGCCTCTGCCTTCTCTATGCCTCCCGTAGCGCAGAATCTTTTGATTGCGAAGGGGAGATCCATGGAGATATTCAGCACCGCTACGTCGGCAGGCTGGTTTGCCGCATCCTGGTTGAACCATTGAATCTGCAGGTCGCACACAGGCGTGTCCAGGGATGGCGTTACGGATATCACCTTGAAGTTGCCGTCGTAGTCGGAAAGGGTTTTCAGTGCCAGGTTCTGGTCTACCACCGCAAAGTCCGGTGCCTTGTCGCCTGCTTTAAGCTCCGGCCCGACCAGAGTCAGGGGATTTCCTTTCATGGTAACTATTCCTGTTCTTTCCATCTCTTATTCACCTCCGGGATAACTATTGTTGTGCGGTGAGTCTATCATGATAGGTCAGTTAAGGTCAATGGCAGTTTTGGCCGATCTTGCGCCCTGGGGGGCTTCATTGGCTCCTTCGTTTTAAGAGGAGACTTCAGCCCTGTTTCTTCCTTTCTTCTTTGCCCTGTATAGTGCTTCATCCGCCCGCCTGAGCGCATCTTCATAGCCCTGATCCCCGGGACGGAAGAAGGCGGCGCCCATGGAAAGGGTTACACTGGCATTCCGTTTCCCCGTGAAGAAGGGCTCTGCCGCCACCGCCCTGACTACATTGCCGGTCACCGCTGCAGCTTTGTCCGGCGCCACTCCCTCCAGCAGCAGCAGGAATTCGTCCCCTCCCCAGCGGAAGAGTCTGTCCGATATCCTTACAGCATTCTCGACTCTTCCCACCGTCTGCTTCAGCACTTCGTCGCCTCCGCTATGGCCGCATGCGTCGTTGATATTTTTGAAGTTGTCTATGTCAAAGAGAGTCACCATGGGGCTTTGCCTCTCTCCTCTTTGAAAAGCGCTGAAGGCGGCAGACAGCGTTTTTGCCCCTGCCCGCCGGGAGCTGGCGCCTGTGAGGGGATCCGCATTGACCTCCTCTTCAAGCAGTTTTTTGGAGTCGAAATGAACCTTTCTCTCCAGAAAGAGGACGGTAAAGGCGCTTATGCCCATAAGTACGGCCAGCGCCAGCACGAAGAAGGCGATGAGATGGCTTATTAAGGTATGGCTTTTGGAGTTGGCTTCTTCCACGGCGGCGGCAATATCGTCCAGATGGATGCCCATGGCGACGATCCAGTTAAAATCCCTGTACAGTTCCGCATAGGTCAGCTTTTCCGATATCTCGTCGCTGCCCAGCCTTTTGAAATAGTACGTTAAAAACAGGGAACCGTGGTTCTTAACTCCTTCCAGCTCGTCCAGATAGGGTTTGCCGCCCTTTATATCCGTCATCTCCGTGGAGAGAAATTGCCCCTCCGTATCCCGGAGGTTAGGGTGAATTCTCCTTATGGCGTAGTCTTCACCGCCATCGTAGTTAAGCACCTCGTTCACCCAGATGTAGGAGTCCATGGGGTAGACAGCGCTGTGTATATCCCCGGCTATTGCTCTTTTAGCCGCCTCGTCGTCGCCGAGTTTTTTTCTGGCCGCCTCAATGCGGGTTATCTGGTTTTTCACCGTATGGCGAAGGTATTCCTTTTTTGCCTCAAGGATGGTGTGCCTTGAGCTCTCCCCGTAGATGGCCTCGACTCTGCGGTCAAAGGCGATAAATACAGCCCCGGCGATGATACATGAAAGACATACAATGAGAACGCTCATAATGCGATATTTGTTTTTCATGGGAGCCCTAAAATCCTCCGCCTGCAGTTTTAGCAACGCATGTTTTTTCGAGTGCAAAAGCGCTTTATCTAATAATAGTTTCATTCTATCAGAATATAGCGGTTTTTTCACCCATTGAAACGAGGGTTTTTAAAAATTCCGGTTTATGAGGCGGAGGCGGACTCTACCTCCATCATTTCGCGCATCTCGCGCCTTCGGATTATCCGGAAAAGGATCGTCTGAAAGGTAACTATGGCCATCCAGCCAAACCCTGTGGCAAGGCTCACCGCCTTAAGCCCCATAACCGGAGCCATAAGATAGGATAGCACCGCCCGGACAGAGATCTG
>JBMNVK010000120.1:0-6305 GCA_050946755.1 Aminivibrio sp.
ATGGGGAGATGGCTGCCCCTGGCAGCAACCGAGGTGGAGGATCGCCGGTTTTACAGGCACGGAGGGGTGGACTGGGCGGCCATTGGCCGGGCCGCCTTCCAGAATATGGCCGCAGGCCGGGTGGTCTCAGGAGCATCCACAATTACCAGCCAGCTTATCCGGCTCTCCCACCCCAGGGAGAGGACGGTAAAAACCAAACTTCTGGAGTTTGCCTCGGCCATAAAAACGGAGAAGCATTTTTCAAAGGAAAAAATACTGGAGCTTTATCTTAACCGGGCGCCCTTCGGCGGAAATATCAGGGGCGCGGAGGCTGCGGCCAGAATCTACTTCTCCAAGTCCGCCCACGAGGTATCCCTGGCCGAGGCGGCGCTGCTGGTGGGAATGCTTAAGGGCCCCTCCGTCTACAGACCGGACCGCAACCCGGAAAGAGCGCTGGCCAGGAGGAACGCTATCCTGACGGATCTTGCAGCCAGAGGAGTGATCACAGACGAGCAGCTGAAAATGGGCATGGAGGAAAAATTGCCGTCAGAGCGGGGAGCACTGCCCGCCAGAGCGTGGCACTTTGCCCTGTCCGCCCTCGGCGACGGAAAAGGAGGGGGCGAAATCCGCACCACCCTGGACCCCGCCATTCAGGCTGCTCTGGAGCAGAGCCTGGCCTCGGGTCTGGATTCAATGTCCGGGCAGATTACTGCATCAGGGCTTGTAATGGACAGCAGAAGCGGTGAAATCCTGGCCTACGTGGGGAACGCCCGGCTGGGCAGCGGGCTGCCCGGAAGCTGGGTTGACTGCGGCAGAAGCCCCCGATCGCCCGGATCAGCCCTTAAGCCCTTCGCCTACCTCGCAGCCTTTGAAAGAGGCATTATCACCCCGGCCAGCCTGCTGGCAGACACGCCTCTGGCCTTTTCAGGAGCAGCCCCCCGGAACTTTGATCTTACCTACAGAGGACCGGTGAGCACCAGGACGGCCCTGGCCGACTCACTGAACGTTCCCGCAGTCAGAGTCCTCAGGGCGGCGGGCCAGGAGTACGTCCTTGACCTGCTCCGAAACTGCGGATTCCGCTTTCTCTCCAAACCCACAGACCACTACGGGGATTCGCTGATTCTGGGAGGATGCGAGGTCTCAGTACTGCAAATGGCAGAAGCTTACAGCGTTCTTGCCAATCACGGAATCCGGAACACCCCGTGGTTTCTGGCCGGAGAGGCTCCTCCGGGCCGCCGGATAGTTCAGGAGGGAAGCCCTTTCCTTGTAGCTGACATACTGAAGGATACAGGGAGGCTGCTCCCAGTTCACAGAGGCAGAATCGACGGCAGCAGGGACTGGTTTGCCTTCAAGACAGGCACCTCCTACGGATACAGGGATGCCTGGACTGCGGCCTACAACCCCCGCTTTACTGTCATCGTATGGATGGGAGACCCGGAAGGCAGACCCCATCCGGAATTGGTGGGGCTGTCGGCAGCCGCTCCCGCCGTGGTGGAAATGCTGCGGAAGCTTCCTTCCGCCGGGTGGTACGAACCTCCCCCGGGGACGGAGATGCGGGAAGTGTGCTCCCTCTCCGGAGCGCCCCCCTCCCCTGCCTGCCTTTCCACCAGAAAAGACTACGCCCTGGAGGGCATATCCTCTCCGACGCCCTGCGCCATGCACACGATCAGAGAGGGAGAAAGAATAGTGAAGTGGCCCGCCGAACTTGAGGAGTTTGCCCTGCGCCGCTCCCTCGAGGTGGACATGCGGGGGGAGATCTCCATCGTATCCCCTCTGCCGGGATCAAAATACTTCCTCACTCCCTTCGGAGGAGAACAGAGGACGGCCCTCAGGGCTGAAGGGGCCGTCCCGCCCGTATACTGGTTCATCGGGGGCGCCTTTGCGGGAAAGCAGGAGGGAAGGGATCCCCTCTTCCGAACCCTTGCAAAGGGACGCTATACCATCTCCCTTGTGGACTCCCGGGGAAAGACCGCCTCCTCCTGGGTATTGGTGGAGGCAATAGAAAAGAGGCCGGAAGATAACCCCGGCCTCCCTGCTCTTACCCTTACCCCCGGGGATTGAACCCCGACTCCGCCGACAGGGCCTGAAGTAGCTCCCGCTCCCTGTCCGTAAGCTTTTGAGGAATGGCGATCTCCACCCTTACGATGAGGTCTCCCCTCTGAGCACCCTTTCTCCTCGGCAGCCCCTTTCCTTTAAGGCGAAGCCTTCTGCCTCCCTGGGTGCCTCCCGGGAGCTTCATGGTAACGGCCCCGTCAGGAGTATCCACACCTATGCTCGCCCCCAGGGCCGCCTCCCAGGGGGATACCCTTAGAGTCGTGGAGAGGTCGTAGCCTTCCACAGCGTAGACCGGGTGAGGGGCAATTCTCAGGACAAGGAAAAGATCGCCGCCGCCGGCGCCTTTTCCCTTAAGACGGATTCTGGAGCCGTCTGTGACCCCGGAGGGCAGATTCACATTAACTGTCTTTGAAGTCCGCCTCACTCTGCCATCAGGACCGGGCTCTTCCTCCTCAAAGGAGATGGCCTTCGTGCCCCCCTTAAGAACATCCTCCAGGGCAAGCTCAAGGACCATCTCCTGATCCCGGGCTCTGCCGCCCCCTCCGAAAAACATGTCCTCCATGGAGACTGAACGGGCTCCTCCTCCGAATCCCCCTCCGAAGAGGGTCTGAAAGAAATCGCTGAATCCGCTCCCGTCGCCGCCGAAGTCCATACGGACCCCGCCCCCCCATCCCGGAGGTGGAGTAAAATCCTGCCCCTGGCTCCATCCGGGGCCGAGAGTGTCGTATTTTTCCCTCTTTTCGGGGTCTTTCAGCACCTCGTAGGCTTCATTGATCTCTTTATATTTTTCCCCGGCGCCAGGATCCTTGTTTACGTCCGGGTGATACTCCTTCGCCAGTTTTCTGTAGGCCTTCCTTATATCATCCTGGGAAGCCGTCCTGCCGACGCCTAGTATTTCATAATAATCCTTATAAGAGACGGCCACTGTCCCCACCTGCCTTCCTTCAGTTTGACCATTGCTGACCTTTATATTTTACCCTTTTTCTTATTCTTTTCAAGCCCTTTTATGATTTCCCTCCTGCGGGACAGTCCTCCGAAGAGGAACGGTCTATTACGCCTCCCCCTGCCACCAGCCCCTCCCGGGTGTAGATGACAAGGCACTGGCCCGGAGCGGGAGCAAACTGGGGCTCCTTAAATCGCACGGTGATCCGCCCGTCCCCGGCTTTCAGTATTTTAAGCGGCGCAGGCTCCCCTCTGGACCGGGTCTTGCCGAAGAGCTCTGCTCCCTCAGTCAATGCATCCGGCAGCAGGATGTTTATCTCCCCGGCTTCCACCACAGATCTGAAAGCTCTTTCCCTCGGCCCGAGGGTTATGGTGTTTCTTTCTCCGTTGATTTCAAGCACGTAAAGCCCCTTTGGAGAAGCTATGCCGTGTCCCCTCTTCTGCCCTACGGTAAAGCCCGAAATGCCCCCGTGCCGGCCAAGAATATTGCCCTCTTCATCCAGGATCATGCCCGGCTCCCGGGGCTTCTCCTCCAGGAGCTGCCTGTACCCGCCCTCCTGGGCGAAGCAGATCTCCATGCTGTCCTTTTTTTCTGCGGCAGAGAGCCCCGCCTCTGCCGCCATTGTCCGCACGGCATCCTTGTCGAAATCTCCCAGGGGCAGAAGGAGCCCGGAAAGACGGTCTCTTTTTATCCCGTAAAGGAAGTAGCTCTGGTCTTTGTCTGGATCGACTCCCCTTGCAAGGGCAGGCCGTCCGTCAATATGAAATACCCTGGCATAATGGCCGGTGGCCAGGGCTGCGGATCCCAGGATCTCTTCAGCGACATCCCAGAGAAGGCCGAGCTTCAGTTTTGCGTTGCATCGGGCACAGGGATTGGGAGTCCTTCCTGAGAGATATTCTGACGCGAAAGGGTCTATCACCAGGTCTTTGAACTCCTCCTCAAGCTCCGCAATATAATGGGGGATGGAAAGGGCTTCTGCCGCAGCAACCCCCTCCCGGACGGCAGAGCCTTCCGGTCCTCCCTGGCCAGGAATGGCCATGGTAAGACCGGCAAGCTGCCATCCTTCCCGTTTTAAAAGCCATGCGGCCACCGTACTGTCCACTCCGCCGCTCATCAGCATCAGGGCTCTTCTGCCTCCCGACGGCGGCAATCTGTCAGGGCAGGCAGATGAAGGGTAGATTTTCATAATTTTCCTCCGCCAAAAGTGGGTTGGTTCCCCTTCTTCTGTCGTGTAGTATAGGAAAAAAGTATAAGGCCTACAAGCGGAGCTGGATGGGCCCCGGCGAATCAGGGGTCCACTGTTCCCCAAATAACAGAAACAGATATTTCAGGAGGAAGATGCATTGACGCCCATAGAAAACAAAAAAATTGAAAATCTCTTCGCCCTTCTGCAAAACCTTGAAAAAGTCGCTGTGGCCTTCTCCGGCGGCGTGGACAGCACCCTCCTCGCCGCGGCAGCCAAAAGGGCTCTGGGAGACGAAGCCGTGGCAGTTACGGTGGACTCCCCTACCCTTTCTGCAAGGGAAAGGGACGGGGCCGGGGAGCTTGCGGAGCTTCTGGGGATAAGGCATATTATCCTTCCCGTTTCAGAGCTGGCGTGCCCTGAGTTCGTACAAAACGACAAAGAACGGTGCTATCACTGCAAAAAGTTCCGGTTCGAAGAGCTGTGCCGGTGGGCAGAAAAGGAGGGAATAGAGTGGATCGTCGAGGGCTCCAACACGGACGACCTCCAGGATTACAGGCCGGGAATGAGGGCGGTAAAAGAGCTTGAAAAAGTAAGAAGCCCCCTGCTGGAAGCGGGCTTCTCAAAAGCGGATATACGGGAGCTGTCCCAGCTGTGGGATCTGCCGACCTGGGATAAGCCGGCTGCCGCCTGTCTTGCGAGCAGAATATCCTACGGCATTCCCCTGACCGAGGAAAACCTGGCCCGGGTGGAAAGGGCTGAGGAGATACTGGCGTCTTTCTGTCCCCCGAAATCCCAGTTCAGGGTCCGGGATCATGGCCATATAGCAAGGATAGAGGCGGAGTCGGAGCTCCTGCCTCTGCTGGCGCAGCCTGAAAAGGCAGCGGAGATTGCCTCCTCCGTCGGCTCTCTGGGCTTCTCATGGGTTACGCTGGACCTAGCGGGCTACCGGATGGGCAGCCTTAACATACAGATCGGAGCCGATAAAAACCCTTCCGGTTCAATCAGCGGGAACTAATCTGAGGGAGACGGAGTTTATGCAGTATCTCAGCCCGGACGGCGGAGGGCCGTCATTAAACAGATGCCCCAGGTGGGCATCGCACCGGGCACAGAGGACCTCCGTTCTTGTCATGCCAAAGGAAAAATCTTGTTCCTCTGCGAGGGAGGCCTCCTGGAAGGGGGCGGAAAAACTGGGCCATCCCGTCCCTGAATTGAATTTATCCCGGGATGAAAAGAGGGGGGCGCTGCAGCATACGCAGCAGTAGGTACCCTCCTCATTCGAATTCCAGTATTCCCCTGTAAAGGGAGGTTCCGTGCCCTTTCTTCGGGTGACCTCAAACTGCAGGGGCGTAAGCTGAGCCTTCCACTCCTCTTCCGACTTCTCCACTCTGTCCACAGCATAGGCTGAGCAGACCCACGGAGGCAGAAGAAGGGCAATCGCCGTCATGAGGGCCAGGACTTTCACATTGGACCTCCTAAAGCTCTCTGACGTATGCCATGAAGTCCCTTATGTTCCCGGCGTTGGTCCAGGAAATATTGAACCTCTGGCGGACTTCCAGCCCCTTCTGACCCTTTGACAGGATCAGGCAGCTGAAGTCGTTGTCCGAAAAAACAAGATCGAACTTGAAATGGGTCTCGAACTGCTCGTCCATGGCGAGAAGTTTGTCGTCATCGGTAAAGTAGAGCGACAGACCCCGATCCTCCATATTTTTTTTGATAAAACTGGTTATGATAGCAGAGACATGGTCCATAGAGAGATGTCCTCCCCTCATCTTGGATGAAAAAGACTATACTATTTTACGCTAAATCTGTGAAAAGGTCATTCAAAAAGACAAAACCAGACGAAAATCTTCCCGGGATATTTAGGGCTTCCTGAACAACTCCTAAATCCTTATCAATACTGGTAATAACGTGGTATTTCCAGTAAGATAGTGCTCGAAAAAGGGCCTAAAAGCCCCAAAAACCCTGCAGAGAGCGTGGGATGAATGTGTATAAGTCTCCAGTAGGTCAGATGAAGCTGGTTTTTAAAGACATGCCCTTCGAATTTATACCTGACCCAAACAACAGATGGGTCCGTCTTGCAAACCTCATACCCTGGGAAGAACTCGAGGTTCTCTCCGGATACAGAAATCATTTCGGCAGTAC
>JBMNVK010000121.1:0-6257 GCA_050946755.1 Aminivibrio sp.
ATGGGCATGGCCACCGTCATCATCCCCGGCGGAGAGCTCTACGAGGCCATGAAGCGTGGCACCATCGACGCCTTCGAGTACTCCACCCTTGCCTCCAACTGGGACATGCACTTCAACGAAGTGGCCGAGTACGTCTACCTCTCCCCCGTGCGGGCCCCCTGTGACCCCCAGGTCTTCTTCGTGAACAAGGATGCCTGGAACGAGCTGCCCGACGATCTCAAGCTTCTGGTCCAGACCTTCATCGACCGCTTCACCCAGGCCCAGCAGGAGTACCTGGTGTATGAGTCCATCCTGGCTCTTGAGAAGTTCAAGGAGTACGGAAACAAGGTCGTCAAGGTCCCCGAAGAGGTCAACGTAGCCCTTGCTGCGGAAGCGGCCAAGTTCTACGAGGAGAAAGTAGCAAGCGAACCGCCCATCTTCGGCGAAATCTACAACTCCATGAAGGCTTACGGCGAAGCTTACGACTCCATGAAATAGTCCGGTCTCCCGCGAACCCCGGACAAGGAGACACGATATGTCGTACTTAAAAAAGCTGCTTAAAACAATAGATTCCGTCAGTGAAGCGTCGGGCTGGGTGGCGAAGTGGTTCGCCCTTGTCCTTGTGTTCGCGGGAACCTATGAGGCCGTGGCGCGCCACTTTTTCGACGCGCCTACCGAATGGGCCTATGACGTGCTGTGTATGGCAGGAGGCGCCCTGTATATGCTGGGCGCCTCTTACGATTACCTGAAGGACGCCCACACCAGGGTGGACATGTTCTACAACATGCTTCCCCCCCGGGGAAGGGCCTTCATGAACGTGATATGCTCTCTTTTTCTTTTCTTCCCCCTCATGGTCGTCATGCTTAAGCTGGCCGTAACCTGGGCCATCAGGGCGGTTAAGATCAATGAGGTCTTCTTTAACAGCTTCTGGTACCCTCCGGCGTGGCCCTACCGCACCGTCTTTGCTGTGGGGCTCTTTCTTCTGGTGCTCCAGGCCGGGGCAAACCTGGTGAGGGATTTCTACTTTATGGTAAGGGGTGAGACTCTTGATTGAACTCAGCGCTGAAGCTGTCACCTATCTCATGCTGGGCGGAGTCTTCGTCCTCGTAATGACGGGCTTTCCCATCGCCTTTGTCATCGGCAGCGTGGCCTTTTTTACCGGATTTGCCGTCTTCGGCCCCACTACCACGTTCCATATACTGTACAGCCGGTTTTACGACCTGTCCCTGAACTACCCCTATCTTGCCGTTCCCCTCTTTACCTTCATGGGGGTGATACTGCAGCACTCAGGGGTGACGAAGGACCTGTACCAGAGCCTGTACGAGGCCATGGGCAGGCTCCGGGGCGGCCTGGCGGTGGTCACCATCATCTTCGGCACCATTCTGGCGGCCTGTCTGGGAGTCATCGCCGCATCGGTCACCATCCTCACCCTCATTGCCCTGGAGCCCATGCTCTCCAGGGGCTACGACAAGTCCCTGGCGTCGGGTTCTATTGTGGCGGCGGGCACCCTGGGCATACTCATACCCCCCAGCATCATGCTGGTGGTCTACGCACCCCAGGCGGGGCTCTCCGTAGGGCAGATGTTCATGGGCGCCGTCTTTCCCGGGCTGCTCCTGTCGGCCTTCTACATGCTCTATGTCATCATCCGGTGCAGGATTAACCCTGCCCTGGGGCCGGCCATTCCCGAGGATCAGGTAACCCCCTTCGACGGAGCCAAGCTGGTAAAGCTTCTGAAATCGCTGGTGCCGCCGGTGCTTCTCATAGTTGCCGTGCTGGGCACCATCTTCCTGGGCATTGCCCCTCCCACGGAGGCGGCTGCCGTAGGGTGTGTGGCGTCCATAGCCCTGGCCCTGGCCTACCGCAAGTTCAGCTGGGGCCTCCTGAAGAGGGCATCCCTGGAGACCATGAAGGTCAGCGCCTTTGTGGTGATGATCGCCGCCATGTGCTACGCCTACGTAGGCATCTTCATGAACGCCGGCGCGGGAGACGTGGTGGCCGACTTCATTCTGTCGGTCCCCGGGGGCAAGTGGATGTCCTTCTTCGTCATCATGGCCATCGTCTTCCTGCTGGGGATGTTCATCGAGTGGATAGGCATAGTATTCATCGTAGTTCCCATCTTCTCGCCCATCCTTGCGGCCCTGGGCTTCGACCCTCTGTGGGCGGGGATGATGATCTGCATCAACATGCAGATGGCCTTCCAGACGCCCCCCATGGCCATGTCCATCTTTGTGCTGAAGGGCACCGCCCCTCCCGAACTGGGAGTCACCATCGCCGATATCATCCGGGGGATCATCCCCTTTATCCTGATCATCATGGTGGTGCTGGTGCTTTGCTCCATCTTCCCCCAGATCATCCTTTGGCTGCCCAAAATGATGATAGCGGGAGCCTGAACGGGCAAAACCCTTTAAAATCAGACGGGGCCGGAGATAGTTTCCGGCCCCGTCTTTTTAAATATGAGGTATCATCTTCTTCGACAGGCATTATGAGGAGGAGTTTGCGTGATGAATATTTCGGCATTTGCCCCGGGAGGAGCCCCGGAGGAGGGGACCCCATGAGCAGCGATTTCAGGCTGGGCTTCAGGGCCTCCATCCCGGCGGGCATCGGAGTTCTGGTCTACGGCCTGGTCTTCGGCGTTCTGGCGGCGGAGAAGGGTGTGACCGCCCCTCAGCTGGCCTTTATGAACACCATCGTCTTCTCCGGCTCCGCCCAGCTTATCCTGGTGGGCATGTGGGGCGGCGGAATTCCCGTCTGGCAGATGGCCCTGGCCGCCGCAGTGGTCAACGTGCGGTACTTCCTGCTTACCGCCGCCATTGCCCCCCTGCTGACCCCCTTCGGAAGGCTGGGCGCCGCCTGGAGGGTACACTTCGTGACGGATGAAAACTGGGCCATCACCATGGCGGAGGGCCGGAAAAGGCCCGTTACGGGAAGCTTCCTTGTGGGAGGGGGAGTCTGCGTGGGGCTATTCTGGCTCGTCAGCGTGACGGCGGGCCACGGCCTTGGCTTTTCCATCCCCTCGCCGGAGCGGTTCGGCCTGGACTTTGCCTTTACCGCCCTCTTTGCCGCCCTTGCCGTCACCATGTGGAGGGGAAAGAGGGATGTAATACCATGGATCGTATCGGCGGCGGTCGCCTACGGGGCCTTCAGGCTTCTGCCCGACGCCTGGTACGTTCTGCTGGGGGGGACGGCAGGGGCCGTCTCCGCCATCTTCACCGGAGGTGATGAGGAATGACCATGACCGTTCCGAAGGCCTGGTCCGTCCTGCTTCTGTCCGCCGCCCTGGTCTATGGGATCCGATTTATCGGCCTTACCTTCGGTAACAGGCTTCCCAGGACAGGGCCGGTAAAAAGGGCCATGGACGCCCTTCCCGGCACCATCTTCGCCGCCCTGGTCTTTCCAGCCCTCGTGGGAGCAGGGATTCCGGGGCTTGCCGCCGCAGCGGTGATATTTGGGGCAGTACGAAAGACGGGCAGCGTCTGCCTGGCCATGCTGCTTGGCATGGCGGCCGTATCCCTTTTCAGGGTGGTGATCCCGGTATGAGGGCAATAAAGCTCAACGGCTGGAGCCTGCTGGGCTTTCTGTTCCTGCTGCTGGGCTTTATCGGGGCGCTGCTGCCCATCATGCCCACCGTTCCCTTCGTCCTGGCGGCGGCGGCCTGCTTCGCCCGGTCCTCCCCCAAGATGCACCGGTGGATGAGGCAGCACAAAAAATACGGCCATGCCATAAGGAACTGGGAGGAAAAACGGTGCATCTCCAGGAAAATGAAGGCCTTCTCCATTGCGATGATCATGGGAGGAGGGGGGACCTCCACCTTCCTCTTCGTCCCGCCGGGGTGGATGTCCTGGGCGGTCTTCGGAGTGTTTGCCGCAAGCGCCCTGATGGTGTTCTTCATCAGGGAGTGCCCTGCGGAGGGCGCAAAAACTCCGGATGGGGAGGCAAAATGTCCCTGAAGGGCTGTACCGTATCCGTATTCGGTCTGGGGCTGCTGGGGGGCTCCCTGGCATGGCGCCTCTCCCTCTCCGGAGCCGTTAAAGGGGTGGCGGGCTGGAGCCGCAGGTCTGAAACCGTCCGCCTTGCCCGTGAAAAGGGCATTATAACGACAGGCTGCGCCTCGGCGGAGGAGTGCGCTGCCCTGGGGGACATTCTGATTATGGCGGTCCCCATGCGCTCCATGGAAGAGCTGAGCCGCAAAATTTCCTCCTGCGCAAAGAAAGACCTGAGGGCGGTCTTCGACCTGGGAAGCGCCAAGGGGAAGATTGGCCGCAAGCTCGCCCCTCTGTGGGGCGCCCCCTACGCCGGATTTCACCCCATGGCGGGGAGGGAGACGGGAGGGCTGGAAAATGCAGACCCCCATCTCTTCGTCGGGGCGACCTGCGCAGTGGTTCCCTTTGAAGACACGTCCCCGGAGGCTGTTGCCCTGGCCCGGGAGCTTGCCCTGGCCCTGGGGGGCCGTCCCGTGGAGATGGACGCCTCTGCCCACGACGCCTCAGTGGCCGCCATAAGCCACCTGCCCCTGCTGGCCGCTTCGGCCCTCGCCCTTTTGGCGGGCAGGGAGGCGGAAGATAACCCCCTGATTCCCCTCATGGCCGCCGGGGGCTTCAGGGATAGCACCAGGGTAGCGGTGGGTCCGCCATGGCTAGGCGCCGACATGGCGGACCAGAACAGGGCGGAGATAAAGCGCCTGGCGGAGGAGCTTGCAAAAATCCTGCTTCAAATGGCAAACGCCCCTGTCGGAGAGCTGGAGGCCATGCTGACAGAAGCGGCGGCCTCAAGAGGGGCCGTGATGGATGCCGACCGGGCGGCGAATGAAGGAAGCCTCTGAATGAAGAAGACGAGTCCTTTTTCAGGGGGCGCCATCTATGTGCTTCTGGGCGCCATGCTGTGGGGCACCACCGGAACCTCCCAGGCCCTGGCGCCGGAGGGGGCGGACCCACTTTCAGTGGGGGCTCTCAGGATAGTCATCGGAGGCGCAGCACTTCTGGCAATAGCCCTGATGAGGGGCTCCTTCGCCGGAACAGGCCCCTGGCCTCTTCTCCCCACTGCAGCAGCCGTTGTTTCCATGGCGGCCTATCAGCCTTTATTCTTTACCGGCGCGGCCATGACGGGAGTGGCGGTGGGCACCCTGGTAACCCTTGCCAGCTGTCCTGTGATAACGGGTGTCCTGGCTTATGCATTCTTCAGGGAAAGGCCCGGCGGACGGTGGTATGTCTCAAGCGCCATGGCCCTTGCAGGCTGCACCCTTCTGATCCTTTCAGGCGGGGAGGCGGAGGCCTCAGATCCGGTGGGGATGCTCTTCTCCCTTGGGGCGGGCTTTTCCTATTCCGTCTTCGTCCTCAGCAGCAAGAGGCTTCTGATGGAAAGGGGAGCGGACGCCGTCAACGGCCTGGTCTTCTCCGCAGCGGGCCTGCTGCTCCTGCCGGCGCTGCTGGCCTATCCTCCCTCGTGGCTCCTTCAGCTCCGGGGAATTTTGGTGGCGGCCCATCTGGGGCTTGTGGCCACGGCCCTGGCATACTTCCTCTTTCTCAAGGGCCTTTCTGCCATACCCGCATCAACCGGAGTTACCCTTACCATGGCAGAGCCCCTCACCGCCTCTCTGCTGGGCGTGTTTCTGCTGGGGGAGAGGCTCGGCGGGACGGGCGCCGCAGGAGCGGCCATGCTCTTTCTTGGTCTGGCCTTTCTGGCTGCGGGAAAAAATAAGGAGGATTAAATAGATGATAACCGTAAATGGCGAGCAGGTCCCCTGGACTGAAGGCATGACCATCCGGGACCTGCTCGACTTTAAAAGATACACCTTTCCCATGATTGCCGTATGGATAAACGACACCCCCTACAGGAGGGAGGAGTTCGGCTCCGTCAAAATTCCTGAAGGGGCCGATGTCCAGGCAATCCACATGATCAGCGGCGGGTAGAGCGCCCTCCTTTCACAGCCCCAGCATGGGCAGCACCGTATCCAGGTCCTTGTCGCCCCTGCCGGAGAGATTCACCAGCAGGATCTGGTCCCTGTCCATTTCGGGCAGCCTTTTAAGGGCGTAGGCCAGGGCGTGGCAGCTCTCCACCGCCGGTATGATCCCCTCGGCACGGCAAAGGCGCCGGAAGGCGTCCAGGGCCTCGTCGTCGGTGACGGCCACGTACTTCGCCCTGCCCGTGTCCTTCAGGTAGGAGTGCTCCGGCCCCACCCCGGGGTAGTCCAGCCCTGCCGCTATGGAGTGGACGGGGGCGGGTTCCCCTCGATCGTCCAGCAGCACATAGGTGCCGAAGCCGTGTACCCGGGCGGGCGCCCC
>JBMNVK010000122.1:0-6215 GCA_050946755.1 Aminivibrio sp.
TTCCAGCGGGCTCCACCCCCGTAAGGGCTACCTCCCCGTCGTCCATGAAGCCTGAAAAAATGCCGATGGCGTTGCTCCCTCCGCCTACGCAGGCGGCCACCTCGTCCGGAAGGCGTCCCTCCCGGTCCAGCATCTGGACTCTGGCCTCCCGGCCTATGACGCTCTGAAAGTACCGCACTATCTCAGGATAGGGCGACGGGCCCACCACGGAGCCGAGGAGGTAGAAGGCCTCCGGGTCTTCCTGCCAGGCGGCCAGGGCCGCGTCCACCGCCTCTTTCAATGTTGCCTGCCCCTCCCTGACGGGGATAACCTTCGCACCCAGGGCCTTCATCCTGGATACGTTGGGAGCCTGCCTCTTTACGTCCTCCGCCCCCATGTAGACGGCACACTCCATGCCCATAAGGGCCGCCGCGGTGGCGCTGGCCGTGCCGTGCATCCCCGCCCCCGTCTCGGCGATGAGGCGAGCCTTGCCCATCCGCTTTGCGAGAAGAGCCTGGCCCACGGCGTTGTTGATCTTGTGGGCCCCCGTGTGGTTAAGATCCTCCCGCTTCAAAAAAAGCCTTCCCCCTCCGCACTCCCGCGAGATATTGGCGCACTCCGTAAGGGCGGATGGCCTGCCCACGTACTCCGCCATGAGCCTGTCCAGAGCCTTCATAAACTCCCCGTCGGCCAGGGCGCCGTCGAAGGCCGCCTCCAGCTCTGCCAAGAGAGCCGCGATCCCTTCGGGGACATACCTTCCTCCGTAGGGCCCGTAAAAACCTCTTTCGCTCGCCTGATTCGCCGTCTGTTTCATCCTGATCTCCTCCTTGGATTTTGGATATAAAAAAAGGGGGGCTGTCTCCAACGAGACGGCCCCCCAGAAAGGGAAATAAAAAAGGGGCCGCGGGATTTTAATCCTCCCGCGACCCCTGAAGCGCAATCGTTTGGGCGGCGGGCTCTAAGTCCGCCACCACCACAGGGATATATTCTTCAGCTGCTGCCTGGAAACTACGCTAGTCTTTTGCATGGGCAGAAAATACCATGAAGGAGTAGCCTTGTCAATGAGGAATCAGCCGGGCGTGTCGAAAGGAGATGAGGGCAACCCTCACGGTTAAGACGGACAACAGGCTTTACAGAAGTACCGGCACGACCGGGGTGACCCTGGCCCTGCGGTAGGAAATAACCGGCAGGGCCGGTCTGCGGCGCTGATTTTGCCGGGGACAGGAAAAATGATACAATAGCGATCGGCGGAGATTCGTGAATTATTGCGCTCATCCGCCGATCTCCTTTTGGAAGGAATGAAGCTTCATGCGCTACACCGGCGCTGTATCCCGGGGAATACGCCTCCCCGTCATCTCCCGGGGTGACGATCTTGTAGATATAATCACCACAAGGCTGACAGAGGCTGCCGCCTCCCCCCGGGGTCCCTTCGAGCTTCGGGACAGGGACGTGGTGGGTGTTACTGAGTCACTCCTTGCCCGGGCTCAGGGCAACTTTGCCACTCTGGAGGATATCGCCGCGGACGTGAGGCGGAACGTTCCGGAGGGTGATGTAGCCCTTCTTTTTCCGATCATGAGCCGCAACAGGTTCGGCCAGATTCTGAAGGCAGTAGTCCGGGGGGTACGGGGCAAGGTCCACGTGATCCTCTCCTACCCTGCCGACGAGGTGGGCAACCTGGTGGTGGACCAGCGGCAGTTTATCCTTAGAAGCAGCATGCTCAGGGGCGATTTTTTCAGCGAGAGGGAGTATGAAGAGGTCTTCGGCCGCTACATCCATCCCTTTACCGGCGTGGACTACGTTCGGTACTACCGGGACATGAGCCCCGGCAGAGTGGAGATACATTTTGCCAACAATCCTCTTGTCGCCCTTGAATTTTCATCCACCGTAATCATCGGCGCCGTCCATGAAAGGGCCATCTACAGGGAAATTCTTGAGGAGGCGGGCGCCTCCGTGATTACCCTCGAGCAGTTCTGCACCGTGCCGGCCCGGGAGGGGGCCGGGTACAACCCGGAGTTTGGCCTCCTCGGCTCGAACTACACCAGCGAGGGAATGATAAAGCTCTTTCCAAGAGACAGCGCTCTTTTTGCAAAGCAGCTGCAGGACGAGCTTCTTGCCAGAACCGGCAAAAAAATGGAAGTCCTGGTCTACGGCGACGGCGCCTTCAAGGATCCCGTATGCGGAATCTGGGAGCTGGCCGATCCGGTAGTCTCCCCGGGTTATACGGAGGGCCTGGTGGGTGTGCCCCGGGAGATCAAGCTCAAGTACATTGCCGACAACGCCGGCAATAAATCTCCTGAGGAGGCGGTGAGGGACGCCATCCGCTCGAAGGAGGGCATGGAGCTCTTCAGCGACTCCGCCATCGGAACCACCCCCCGCAGGCTTACGGACTTAATAGGTTCTCTCTGCGACCTCACTTCCGGTTCGGGGGACAAGGGCACCCCCGTGGTCCACATCTCAGGATACTTCGACTCCTACCTTGACGACTGATCCGGAAGTGTCCGGATCGGATACAATGCGGCCATGATGTTTGGCAGTAAGCGAAACTTTTAGCAGTTGTACAAGAGTGCTAAAAAGTCAAAGTTATAGTATCATTGTGTCAGTATTATGCGTCCCGTGGGAACTTTTCTTTTCAACAGCAGACGTTTTAAGCGTATCCGTATCCAATTATACGAGGAGGTTGAAAGAATGAAAGGTTTCGGCAGCATCGGCAAGGTAACGGCGTTGGTATTCCTTATCAGTCTTTTTGCAATTCCTGCCTTCGGAGCGGACCCCATCAAGGTCGGCGAGATAGCTACCGTAACAGGAGACTTTGCCGCCTACGGCGTGGCTGAGATGGAGTCCGTCAAGATAGCCGCCGAGGAGATCAACGAAGCGGGCGGAATTCTTGGCAGACCGGTGGAGATCATCATGTACGACTGCCGCACCCGGCAGGAGGACATGGTCAACGCCGCCAGACGCCTGGTGGACCAGGACAAGGTCTGCGCCGTCATCGGCCCCAGCGGAAGCGGCCTCGTGATTTCGGCGGCCTCCGTCTTCAACAGGGGCAAGGTGCCCCACATAGGCACCCTTCCCACCAACCCCTATGTCACCATGGACGAAAAGGGCAACGTCCGTCCCTATAACTTCCGCATCTGCTTCCTGGATCCCTACCAGGGCAAGATGCTGGCCGTCTTCTCCGCCAAGGAGCTGGGCAAGAAGAGAGCAGCGGTGCTCTCCGACGTGGCCAGCGACTACTCCCAGGGCCTCAGGGAGTTCTTCATCAAGTCCTTTAAGGAGTACGGCGGCGAGATAGTGGCCGATGAGGGCCACAGGGAGCAGGACGTGGACTTCAGGGCCCAGCTTACCGTCATCAAGGAAGCCAACCCCGACGTGCTTGCCATCCCCACCATGGGCAAGTGCCTCCCCCTTGCAGTGAAGCAGGCCCGGGAGCTCGGCATCGACGTCCCCATAGTGGGCGGCGACGGCTACGGCGACTTTATGTGGGAGATAGTGGGCGATGCCATGAAGGACACCTACTGGGTGAGCCACGTGGACAGATACGACCCCACCCTTGCGGACTTCTTCGACAAGTACGAGGAGAAGACGGGCACCGAGTGCATGGAGTTCATGAATGCGGTCATGGCCTACGACTGCCTCTACTGGCTGAAGGACGCCATCGAGCGGGCGGGCACCGACGATCCTGTAAAAGTCAGGGATGCCCTGGCGGAGACAAAGGGTCTCAAGCTTCTTCACGCCACCCTTACCATGGATGAGCTCCATAACCCCAAGGACAAGGACGGAATCATCCTGCAGGCGGACATCGAGAAGCAGAAGGCCGTCTTCCTTATGAAGATCAAGCCCTAGACCGGCAAAAACTTCGTAGGTTTCAGGAGCGCGAATTCGTGGTAGCATAGGAACCAAAGGGGCCGGGATTTTTCCCCCGGCCCTTTTTTTGCGGGTTCCCCCGGATTTGGCATTAATAAGCAACTGATTAACAGGAGGTATAGCTTGAAATGGCGAAAAAATTGGTCTACGGAGTGAACGATGTCCCCCCCTTTCCCATACTGGTCCTCGCCGGGGCCCAGCATGTACTTACCCTGTTCGGCGCCACCACCCTGGTCCCTCTCATCTTCGGCCCCGCCATGGGCATGGACCAGCTTCAGATTGCGGCCCTGATCTCCTGCGTCTACTTCGGCATGGGTGTGGCCACCCTAATCCAGACCCATCCCAAACTGGGCTCGGGCCTTCCCATTGTTCAGGGATCGAGCTTCAGCTTCATCCCCCCGGTGATGACCATCATCGGCGCCTACCAGGCCATGGGGCCCGCCGTCATAATGCAGTACCTGGGCGGCGCCCTCATCGTGGGAGGCATAACCCTCTCCGTCATAGGCTATACGGGGATAATCGGCTACATCCGCAAAATCATAACCCCTGTGGTCATCGGCCCCACCATCATGGCCATCGGCTTCTCCCTGGCCCCCACGGCCATTCAGTTCAACGCCGCCAACTACTGGCCCGTCTCCCTCATGGTGGTAGCCCTGATCTTCATCTTCGGCCTGGTCAGCAAAAACAGGTTTGCCAACATCTTCGCCATCCTCTCCGCCATTGTGCTGACCTATCTGCTCTGCCTCGGCTTAAGCATGGCGGGCGTATTCCCCGCCGGCCACCCGGCCCATATCGATCTTGCCAGAGTGGCGGAGGCTCCCTGGTTCCGCTACGACGTGATCATGCCCTGGGGCGCCCCCAAATTCAGCATGCTTGCCATAGGCGCCCTGCTGGCGGGATTCTTCGCCGTCATGATAGAGTCCCTGGGGGACTACCACTCTGTCTCCTACGCCTCGGGACTGGAGGACCCCGACGAGGCCACTATCAGCCGGGGCATTGGCGCCGAGGGGCTTACCTGCGCCCTCTCGGGCCTGTTCGGCTCCGTGGGAACCACTTCCTACACGGAGAACATCGGCCTCATAGGCCTCACGGGAGTGGCCTCCCGGTGGGTGGTCCGCACCGGGGCCGTCATACTTATCCTCATGAGCTTCGTAACAAAGCTGGGAGCGCTTATCGCCACCATGCCCTCGCCCATCATCGGCGGAGCCTACATAGCCCTCTTCGGCACCATCGGCGCCCTGGGAATTCAGGTCCTCATGAGGGCCGACATGGGCAGCCAGAGGAACGTCCTCATCGTGGGCTTCTCTTTCCTCATGGCCCTGGGCCTTCCCGGCTGGGTGGAGCAGAACCAGGAGCTCTTCATGAGCGCCGCCTACAGCCCCCTGATCCAGACTCTGGGCGGCATGGCCTGGGCGATTTTAAAGACCCACATGGCCGTGGCGGGCATCTGCGCCGCCCTGTGCGACTCTCTGATCCCCGGCACCGACGAGGAGCGGGGTATAGGAGTGAAGCCCCGGTAGGGCGTCTTACTCCGGCTTGTAGACGGGGAGCAGGTCTCCCCCGTTTTGCAGCACTATAACCCTGGCGTCGGGGCCTGCCATGGAAAAGGCGAGCTCCACCGCCTCCCGGGGGGTGTCCGCGAAGGTGAAGCCAAGCTTTTCGGACGCCTCCCGCCCTATTCCCGGGCAGACCATTACGCCCCTTCCCTTGTCGCAGATAATTCGCCCCACGTGGACTATATGGGCCGCCAGGGTTAGGTCCTCTATCTCCCCCCGGTCCACCATGGCCTTTGCCTCATTGAAGGGCATGTAGCCCATGTCCTTCAGCTTCGGATGTCCCTGGGCGATTCCCTCGGGGCAGGGGGTTATGGTTACGATGACGCCTCCCTTCTTCAGGGGCAGGTCCCCGGCGTAGATTCCCTTGGCCGCCTGCCAAAGCTCGCTGTCGGCGGGGTAGGTATCGGTGATGACTATGTCCGCCCGCTCGGAGTAGGGCGCGCCGAAGATCTCCCTGGCCGCTTCGCAGCCCTCGGCGTGGGCTTTCTCAGGATCGCCGCAGACGCACCTGTAGATCCTCTCGTCCCTGTCCAGCACCACGTTCATGATGAAGGACAGCCCCGCTTTTTTTGCCACGGCGTTCATCTCCCGCCGCACTGGGTTGTCGTTGGTCCCCATAATCTCCTCACCGTCGTAGAGAGCGCTTATCCAGTGGGTCTGGCCGGTGGTGACCACTCCCGACACTCCGGGCTGCACCATCTTTGCCCCTCCGGAAAAACCCGCCACCCTGTGGGGAGTGATGTGCCCCAGGGCTATAACGTGGTCAAAGTCCATGAGCATTCTGTTTACCCATACTTCGGTGCCGTGCTCCGTTGT
>JBMNVK010000123.1:0-6134 GCA_050946755.1 Aminivibrio sp.
CTATGAGGGGATCGAAATAGCGGGCCTGCCCTGTGTAGGCAGCATCAGATCCCTGCCCGGGGCGGTGGATATGGTGGCCCTTTTCCTCTCGGCGGACAGGCAGGAGTCCGTTGCCTCAGAACTTCTTGAAATGTCGCCCAAGCCCGTGGTGTGGTTCCAGCCGGGAGCGGAAAACGAGTCTCTGGCGGGAGTGCTTGAAGAAAAAGGCTTCCATGTGGTTCCCTCTGCATGTCTTATGGAGGATCACATTAAAATGCACCGGTAACATTTTCCTTGCTCATGGCTGGGAGTTTATATATAATTATATAAAAGATCCTATTTGCCTTCTAAAATGACGACGTATTCTCTGTGCCTGCGAGGGCCGGGCACTTGAAGGAGGTTTGCCATGTCCTCCGAACATCCTTTCACAACCCGGGTACGCTACGGCGATACCGACTGTATGGGTGTAGCATACTATGCGAACTATCTCTACTGGTTCGAGGTGGGACGCACAGAGTTTTGCCGCGCCCACGGAAAATCCTATGCCGACTGGGAGAAAGAAGGCATCCTGCTCCCCGTAGTGGAGGCCAGATGCAGGTACAAGCACCCTGCCCGGTATGAGGATGAAATCACTATTTTTACCAGAGTTGGTGAGCTAAAAGCATCTTCCGTTATTTTTGAATGCCGCATTGAAAGAACTTCCGACGGCAAGCCCCTTGCCTCGGGATGGACGCGCCATGCCTTCGTGGACGGAAGCGGAAAGCTTCTGAAGGGTGACAACCCCCTGCGCCGCTGGATTGCGGAGCTCGCGGGATGATGGAGGTGTCGCAGAGAGTGAGCACAAAAACTATACTTTTGGGCAACGAGGCGATAGCAAGAGGCATAGTCGAAGCGGGATGTCTGGTGGCAACCGCCTATCCTGGCACCCCTTCTTCCGAGATTCTGCCGGCAGTGGCGGAGTTCGCCGACGAACTCGGAGTTCCCATGGCGGTGGAGTGGGGCGTCAATGAAAAGGTAGCCTTCGAGAAGGCCGCCGCCGCTTCCTTCACTGGGGCCAGAGCCTGTGCCGTGATGAAGCAGGTAGGGCTGAACGTAGCTGCCGACCCCTTCATGAGCGTGGCTCATTTTCAGCTTAAGGGAGGGCTGCTTCTGGTCTCTGCCGATGACCCGGGCCCTCACAGCTCTCAGACGGAGCAGGACAGCCGGTACTTTGCCATGTTTGCAAAAATACCCTGTTTCGACCCCTGTTCGGCCACTGAGGCCAGGGAGATGGTCTTCGACGGATTCGATCTTTCAGAGCGCTTCGGCGTGGTCACCATGCTTCGTCCCAGCGTGAGAGTTGACCACTGCCGGCAGGACGTGGAGATCAGGGATTTTGTGCCGGAAAAGCCTCAGGTAAAGTTTGAGAAGGACATGTCCCGGTGGGTATGTCTTCCCGCAAGCGTCAGGATAAACCACCCGAAGCTGAATGCCAAGCTGGAGGAGATAAGATCTGCCTTCGAGACGGAGTTCGGAAAGTATAACTACGAAGTTCCCTCCCCAAAGGAGAGTGTTCTGGGAATAGTTGCCTCGGGGGTATGCTTCTCCGTAGTCAGCGATATCCTCAAGAGCTGGGGAAGGGAAGATGTAGCCCTTCTTAAAATAGGCACCCCTCATCCCCTGCCCCTTAAAATGGTGACGGATTTCATCTCCCGCCATCCTAAAACTCTGTTCCTAGAGGAGACCTATCCTGTGATGGAGATGCAGCTTCACGACAGGACGGGAATCCTGGGCAGATGGAACGGCGCCGTGCCCTCTGCCGGAGAGCTTCTTCCTGAGGTGATAGCGGAGATTCTGGCAAAGGCCCTGGGCACGGAAATCCCCCTTGTCGACGGGGCCGGCCATCTTAAAAAAGCCCTCGAAGAGCTGAAAATCACGCCCCGGAGGCCTATGCTGTGCCCCGGCTGTCCCCACAGGGCCAGCCTATTCTCCATAAGGCAGGCTATTCCAAGCGCCATCAATCCCTCCGATATCGGATGCTATGCGCTGGGCGTAAACCAGAAGGCCATTGATACCGTGGTGGACATGGGAGCATCCGTCACCATGGGCTCAGGATTTTACATGGCCCACAAGGCAGCAGATTCTGAACGTCCCATAGTAAGCACCATCGGAGACTCCACCTTTTTCCACATGGGCATTCCCGGGCTTGCAAATGCCGTATACAACAGACACGCCTTCGTCCTCGCCATCCTGGACAACGCCACCACCGCCATGACGGGAGCCCAGGCTAACCCCGCTGTGGGTGAAAAGCTTCGGAAGGGCGACAGGGGGCGCAGGGTGGACATCGAGGGTGTCTGCAGAGGCTGCGGCGTAAATTACGTTAAAACCGTGGAGGCTTACGACACAGAGGCAGGAAAAGAGGCGGTGAAAGAGGCCTGGGAGCACGCTAAATCCCGGTCTGAACCGGCAGTCATCATCTTCCGCCATCCCTGCATGCTGCTCCGGCCCCAGCAGCCGGTAATCCCCGTAACGGTGGATCCGGAGAAGTGCATCGGCTGCAAATTCTGCATCAACTTCTTTAACTGTCCCGGCCTGGTCTTTGACGAAGAGAAAAACAAGGCCTTTATTGACGAAAGATTCTGCGTTTCATGCGGAGTCTGCATCTCCGTGTGCCCCCACGGGGCGATCGGGGAAGTTTCCGGGGAGGTAAGCTGACATGCGGTACGTCATAGTGGGCATTGGCGGTCAGGGCATTCTGTTTGCCAGCAGAGTTCTGGGCATGATCTCCCTGGATCGGGGAGAGACGGTGATAGGCAGCGAGGTTCATGGAATGGCCCAGCGGGGCGGCTCAGTCATCAGCCATTTCAAGTCGGGAGAATACAAAAGCCCCCTGGTGATGACCGGGGAGGCGGATATCCTCCTGGCTTTCGATCAGAACGAAGGAATCCGCAACCTGCATTTTCTCAGGGAAAAAGGAGCCTTTGTGGTAAATGTCCATGACAGGGGTGCCTTTGAAAACGAATCCCTGAAGGCTTTTTTGAACGAAAGGAGCATCTCCGTCCACTTCCTGGAGGGGTACAATCTGCTCAAGGAGCACATGGGAGGTAATTTCCTGTTCCTCAACGTGCTGCTGATGGGCGCCATGTGCGGCGCCCCCATCGGAGGCCCTTCCTTTGAAGAGGCGTCCCGGGCGGTGAAGGAGCTCTCTCCGTCCAAATTCCAGGATGCCAACATGAAGGTGCTTTCCATCGGAGCTGAATCCGTCCGCAGCGGAAATTGAATCGGACAGTCGTACGCAGGGGAGGCCCCACGGGGCCTCCCCTTTTAAAAAGACGGGCCTTTACCCTCACCGAACTTCTTTCGGTGCTGCTTCTCTTTGCAATTGTGGGAGGGGGCATATCTATAGCTGCGGTCTCGTCCTGGATCGGGCCGCCGTCGGAGGAGACGGTGATCCGGGAGGGCAAATGGGCCGCCCACTGGCTGCAGAGGGTTTTCTACAAGGCCATGATGCACCGTAAATCCTTCGTGTTCAGGCTTTCACCCTCTGTTCCTCAGCAAAAGCTGGTGATCCAATGGGTCGACGGTGAAAAAGAAGTTTATGACAGGGAGGGGCGGGTCTGGTTTACCAACCACAGCGCCGTGATGTCTAACTGCACCTTCTCCCCTATGTGGAACACCGTCTCCCCGGCGTTTACCATCGAGGTGGGGACCTCCTCAAAAAAAAGAAAGCCTGTAAGATATATCGTTGTTAATCCCTACTGCAGGGTTGCCTACAGGGATAAGCCTCCCGGGAATTGAAAGCGGCTCTGACAATTAGGTATATAATTGATAAGATGTTCCCTTTCTCGGGGACCCACAAAGAAGATGGAGGTTATTCCTTATGGCGGCAGCGGCAAAACCATGGTGGAGAGAGACAATTGAGACAGTATTATGGGCCCTTGTACTGGCCCTGATCCTCCGCACCTTTGTAGTTCAGGCTTTCTGGATTCCCAGCGGATCCATGATTCCCACCCTTGAAGTGGGGGACAGGGTGCTGGTGGCGAAATTCTGGTACCGCTTCGCCGAGCCCAAACGGGGACAGCTCTTTGTGTTTCAGTATCCTGTGGATCCCAAGAGGGACTTTGTCAAGCGGATAGTAGGCCTGCCGGGAGATACGCTGGAGATCAGAAGCGGCTCAGTGTATATCAACGGCCAGCCTCTCCGGGAGGAGTATGTGAAAAACAGGGACTCCTTCTCCCTTTCGGCGGGGCCCGTCTTTCCGGAGGTGCCCGTAAAAGTGCCCGACAACCACTATTTTGCCATGGGGGACAACCGCCCCAACTCCCAGGACAGCCGTTTCTGGGGATTTGTGCCCAAGCAGAACGTCCGGGGGCCGGTATTCCTGCGGTACTGGCCCATTAAGAGAATCGGGACGGTGGATTGATTGGCCCGTACTGCCTGGTATCCCGGCCACATGGCGAAGGGCAAGCGCAAGCTGGCCGAGCTCGCCGGAAAACTGGATATCATCCTTGAGGTAAGGGACGCCCGGGCCCCCCGGGTGACGTCATCGCCAGTGGCAGATGAAATGGCGTCTATGTGTTCCATGGCCGTAGTTCTTGCAAAAGAGGACCTGGCCGACAAAAAATCCACCGCCGCCTGGCTCTCGTGGTTTGCCTCAAAGGGCAAAAAAGCCTGGGCGGTCAACCTCCTGCAACCCAGGATGAACGTACTCAGGAAGGAGCTTGTCTCCCTGGCTCCCCCCCACCGGGAGGTCCGCCTTGCCGTCGTGGGCATACCCAATGTGGGAAAATCCATGCTCCTCAACGCCCTGGTGGGCAAGTCCACTGCTCCTGTGGGAGGCATTCCGGGAATTACCAGGGGCGTCTCATGGTACAAGGGCAGGGGCATACTTGCAGTGGACTCCCCGGGTATTCTTGATCCCCGGTCCGATGAGGAAATTCAGCGGTGCCTCGCCTGGCTTGGCAGCAGCAAGGCAGAGGTAATCGGGGGATACGACGTCATCGCCCTGGATCTTATATCCGTGCTCAGGCGTAAAGGCCTGTGGCCCATGGTGGAGGAAAAATGGGATGTGCCGGCGCCTGACGAGGCCGGGGACGGAGAGATTCTGGAGTCCCTGGGCAGAAGGCTCGGATGTCTTGTCTCCGGCGGCGGGGTGGACACGCATCTGGCTGCCCGTCGGTTTGTGGAGGCCTTTTCTACCGGCCGCTTCGGTCCGGTAACCCTGGAGCTTCCCGGAGATCCGCCGTGGACCTAGGGAGTTGGGGGCGCATCGCCGGCGCCGACGAAGCGGGCCGGGGCCCTCTGGCGGGTCCGGTAGTGGCTGCGGCGGCTATCCTGACTCCTGACCAGGAGGAGGATTTGCTCTCCCACGGACTTGCCGATTCAAAAAAACTCACTCCTGCAAAAAGGGAGCTGATCTACAGGAGGATAACCGACCTTGGGGTCTGCCGGGCCGCCCAGGCGGCTTCACCGGCCAGAATAGACAGGATGAATATTCTGCAGGCCTCCCTTTGGGCCATGACCATGAGCGTAAAAAAACTTCCCCCCATCTACGATACGGTAGTTGCAGACGGAAACTTTGCCCTTCCGGGACTTGATTGCCGCTCTGTTGCCATGCAGAGGGCAGATGCCCTCCTGCCGGCCGCCGCTGCGGCGTCCGTCATCGCCAAGGTGCTCAGAGACAGGGTTATGGTAATCCTTGACGGACTCTACCCCGGCTACGGCTTTATAAGGCACAAGGGATATCCTACAGCGGCTCACCGGGCCGCTATGGCTGAACTGGGCCCATCCCCCGTCCACAGGCGCAGCTTCTCCTGGAGGCCCCCCCGGTGACTGCTCAGGGAATCGGCGGCATTCAGGGACCCTCAGTAAGACCAGGACTGCCGGAAGGGCAGCCCCGTCTCGAAGAGGCGCCCCGTCCTGCCGGAACCCAGCTTCCCCGAATTGCAAATGGCGCCGTGGTCAACGGCCTGGTCCTTGAGGCGAGAGAAGAGGGGGCCTATATGGTCCGGGTGGCAGGACAGAACCTTCTTGCCAGGGCAAACCTGCCCCTTATCCCGGGGCAGCACTTCCGGGCGGTATGGGATGCCTCGGGAGATGTCCCCGTCCTCCGCCTCTCGGAGGCGGAAACGGCCCTTCTCGGAAAGCTGCCCCGGGGAGACCGGGAGATAGCCGCG
>JBMNVK010000124.1:0-5954 GCA_050946755.1 Aminivibrio sp.
CTCCTGAGATGTTTTTGCTTTGCAGCTGCCGCAGACCAGACGCCTTTCGCTGCCCTCCTTTCCCTTGTTTGTATACAGCAAAATCCGGCTCCTTCGGCGCTTATGTGCGCCGCAGCAAGCCGGATTTCATTCTCTGCCGTCCGCGGGGAGTGCCCTACGAACCGATAAACGAAGCAGCCCGATATTTAATTTATTTTTTAAGACCCTTAATTTCTCTGTACTTTTTCAGGGCGTCCCTGTAGGCGGCTATGATGGCCTTCTGGGAGGAGCCGAAGTATCTGGACTGAACCGCTGCAATAATGCTTTCCTCGTCCTCTGCCAGGAGTCTGCCCAGAAACAGGCTTCTTATAAATCTTTCAGTGGCCCTCACCGTAGCCGATGCGCCGCAGTCCAGAATTTTCCCCTCGTTCCCGTCCAGGATGAAAGTAATGAAGAAAGCTCCGAACTGCTGGTTAATCGGGTTGAATTCCGTAGTCCGGGAGTTTCCTATGACGAGTATGGAGTTTTCGGGATATTCCGCCTCACTATTCATAAAATGCATTCTATCACAACCGGCGAAAAAGAGTCTATATATAGGTCTCCCTGGCCTCGAAGATTCGGACTTCAGGGGCCCCTTCTATCAGGTCTTTTCTGGCCTCCCGGGCCTCCAGGATGTGGTCCGCCTTAAGGTGGACCCTGAGGGCATCCAGGCTCTCCCATTCCTCGTAGTACATGAGGGTTTTGTCGTCATCAGAGCTTTTTAAAAGAGTGTAGCTTATGCAGCCTTCCTCTTTTCTGGTGAGCTCAATGGCCTTTTGGGAGAGCTCCACTATTTTCTCCCTCATCCCGGGTTTTGCCGTGAATTTTGCAGTAACTATGATCATGACGCAGACCTCCTTTTCATGATTTTACCTCATGCACTGAAGCACGCCAAGGCACCAGGGGCAGGCGCCGCAGTAGAGCCTGTTCCCAAGACAGTCCTGTTCGAAGTTTTCCCGCTCGATGTAGCCGCAGGGCGCCAGGCTGCAGTTGCCGCAGTAGGGGTAGCCGTAGTCGCAGATCTCCTTCCGGTAGGCCGCAAACAGGGGGGCGTTCCAGATCTCAAGCAGGGGCCGGTCCGTCAGCGAGCCGAAGGACTGGGCCTCCACGGGCCGATTCCTGCCGTCGGCCCGGCTGGTGTAGGAGTGCCACAGGAAGTAGCACGGATGAACAGTGCCCCAGGCGGAGATGAAGGCGCTTCCCTCCTCCACAAAATCGCACCGCCGCTCCGCCTTTGGAGTGAGGGCGGGCAGGCGGAGATCCACCCCCAGGTCTTCTGCCAGGCGAGCGCTGCGCTCAAAGAGTTCCTGCAGGGCAGAAAACTCCTCATCGTCGTGAGCAGCCAGGTTATGCATGTGTTGGGGAAGCCCTTTTTCAGAGATCTCCGACACCACTTTCTCCATAAAGTCCACTACCTCCTGCCGCCGGGGGACGGGTCCCAGGCGCCATTTGGCAGTGCAGTACCGGGAGAGGTCGATTCCCTGCTTCGCCGCCTCTTTTTTGCGGGCCCGGTATATGGCCAGAGTTTCGTCCACGTTCGGGTCGTAGGCCACCAGGGGAAGAGCTTCGCCGTCGTAGGGCATGATGTGGGTGACCAGCAGAAATTTTCCGCCCCGCTGCGCAAGCCACTCTATGACCTTGGGAAGTTCAGAGGATGTCTCCTTTGTAAGCACCATCTCCGCCCCCCATAGGAAGTCCTCCCGGCCAGCTTTTTTCCGGGCGGACTCCAGGGCCAGGGCCGCCCTGTTTACGTCATCTGCCTCTCCCCCTTCCCTCATGGAGCGGAAGAGGGCCGGGTCAGAGGCATCCACCGAGAGGGAGATTTTGTCCGTGCCGGCGGCGAGGAGTTTTTCAGCCCGCTCTTCCGAAAGAAGGGCTCCGTTGGTCTGAAAGCCGATGACGGCCCGGGAGGGCATGTTTTGCCGTGCCTTTTTTACGAACCCCTCAAGGCCGAGATGAAGCAGAGGCTCTCCTATGCCGTTCAGGATAAGAGTTTCAAGGGTTGGAAAGGCTGGTACAAGCCTTTCAAAGATTTCCCCCGTCATGAAGAAGTCGGGTATGCCGGGGCCGGACTGCTTGACGCACATGGCGCACCGGAAGTTGCAGGCGGTGGTGACCTCAGCGAAGATCTTGGCGGGCCAGGGAGCGGCGAAGGGGGGCAGGAAAGTTTCAGCCCTTACCCCGGCCGCTTCAGTCGGCAAAGCCATACCGGGCCTTCACTTTCCAGACGAGCTTGTATACGGGAGGAATGGCAAAGAGGGCCAGTATTCCGCCCGCCACCAGCCCTCCGATGGAGACTATGGCCATGGGGGACCTGAGGGCGCCTCCCGCCCCCGCACCGAGGGCCAGAGGGATCATGGCTATTACGGAGGTAGCGTCCGCCATCAGGATGGGGCGCAGCCTGACCTTGCAGGCCTCCACCACCGCATCGGACGGATCCATGCCTTCTTTTCTGGCTATCTCAGCGTAGTCGATGATGACGATGGCGTTGTTCACCACCAGGCCCACCAGCATGATGACCCCCATGAGGCCGTAGACGGAAAGGGGCGTATTGGTGAGGATGAGGGCGGGGACCACCCCGATGATGGACAGGGGCACTGTGATCATGATTACCAGGGCGAAGACGAAGGACTCCAGGATGGCGGCGATCATCAGGAAGGTGAGAAGGACTGCGAGCCCCAGGGCAAAGTTGAGGTCGCCGAAGTTGTCCTGGATGGACTGGATCTCCCCGGAGTAGGTGAACCGGTAGCCCGACTGCAGGGGGATCTCCTTCAGCAGGTCGTCGATCTCCCGGTAGACTTCACCCACAGTTATGCCCGATACGTTGGCGTCCACGGTGATGGAGCGCTGCCGGTCCTTTCGGAGGATCTGGGTAGGGCCCATGGTATCCTTCAGCTCCGCCAGGTCCCTGAGGGAGACAAAGCCCGCCGCCGTGGGGAAGGGAAGGTCGGGAAGCTGGAAGGGGCTTGAGACCTCCTCGGATTTGAGCTTTACGAGGATGTCGTACTCCTTGCCCCTCTCCCTGAAGACTCCTGCCTTGAGGCCCGTAACATAGCCTCTGAGCAGGTCGGACAGGGCCTCAGTGTTGAAGTTGAGCCTTCCCATTCTGAGGCGGTCGGGGATCATCTGTATTTCCGGCCTCCCCGTCCTCCAGTCCAGGTCCACGTCCACCACTCCCCGGATGCCCCGGAGCTGTGCCATTACCTTCATGGCAAGCTCATTGAGCTCATCCACCTCGTCCCCCCGGATGACTACCTGAATGGGCTTGCCTCTCACTCCCCCCCTGCCTCCGCTTGCGCTGACGCTGGACTTCATGTCGGGCAGGGAGCCCAGAAGAGGGCGTAGAGGGTTGGCAAATTCGAAGGTGGAGGGCCGCTCCGGGTCGTCGTCCATGTAAATTCTCATGGTGGCCCTGTTGAGGCCTGCCCGGGAGCCGCTTCCCCCTATGACCACGTCCACGCCCTTCACATGGGGCTTATCCAGAACATACCCCTCTATCTGCCGCACGAGGCGGTCGGTCATGTTGAGGGACGCCGATGCGGAGGTCTCCATGGATACGGTGATCTGCCCCTCGTCGGTGGAGGGGAAGAACTGGAAGCCTATTCTGTCCGCAAGGAGAAAGGAGCCGCCGGTAAGGCCGCCGAAGAGCAGGATGGCCAGCCATGGGTGGGCCACTACCCATCTGACAAGCACCCGGTGGATATCGTCAAACCCTTCGTAGATCCACTGCCACCAGCCCGTCAGGCTTCTGCTGAGCTTTGAGGGGCCTTCGGAGCCTCCGATTCTGGCGGCGAGCATGGGGGTGAAGGTAAGGGCCACCCACAGGGAGAAGAGGGTGGAAAAGACCACGGTCATGGCGAAGGGGTTGAACATCTGCCCCATCCGCCCCCCGGAGAGGGCCACGGGGATGAATACCCCCAGGTTGGTGGAGGTGGTGGATAGCACGGCGATGGTGATCTCCTTCGTGCCCCGCTCTGCGGCCTCGATGGGATGATAGCCCATCTCCCTGTACCGGATTATATTTTCGATGACGAGAATGGAATTGTTTACCAAAATGCCTGTAGAGATGGCCAGGCCCAGGGTGGTCATCATATTGAGGGTGTAGTTTGCCAGGGCCATGGGCATGAAGGTGGCTATAATGGCCGTGGGCATTACTATGGCCACCAGCAGGGTTACGGACAGCCTCTGAAGGAAGAGGAAGAGGATGAGGGCCGTGAGGGCCGTCCCCATGAGCATGTCCCTGAACACGTTGCCGATGGACTCGGCGATGAAGTTGCCGTCGTCGAAGGGGATGGTCATGGTGAAGCCGGGGGGAAGGGTGGGGAAGATGCGGTCCAGCTCCTCCCGGGCAGCCCGGCTGGCCCTTACCACGTTGCCGTCGGGGACGGAGGTGATGGATATGATGAAGGAATCCCGGCCGCCGTATCGGGCGATTCTGCGCACCTCCGCCGTAGTATCGCTTACTACGGCAATATCTGCAAGTCTTACGGACACCCCTCCTGCAAGGGGTATCTGCACTTCCTCAAGCTCTTTCACCGTCACCGACTCTCCAACTACCCGGAGGATGGACTCCTGGTCCCCCAGGGAGATCCGCCCCGACGGAGAGCTGTAGTTGCCGCTTGAAAGGATGTTAGTGACCTGCCGGATGCTGAGCCCAAGGCTGCCCAGGGCTACGGGGTCAAGCTCCACATGGATCTCCCGCTCAAGCCCTCCGTAAAGGGAGACGTCGGCTACGTCCACCACCTGAGAGAGCTGCCTCTGGACTCTGTCCTCCAGAATGTCCCTGGCCCGCTGGGGGGGCAGGGTGGAGGTGAACACCACATGCATGAAGGACCAGGCGTTGATGTCAAACTTTCTGACCACCGGGTCGTCGGCATCCTCGGGCAGCCTTACCGTCCGCACTCTGTTGGCCACGTCAAGGGCGGCGTCGGCCAGATTGACGGTTGGGTCGAACTCTATAAAGACAAAGGACATGCCTTCAAGGGAGGTGCTCTCCAGCCGCCGGACTCCCTGGATCTGGCTTATGGCATCCTCCATGGGCTTGGAGACCAGGGTCTCCATGTCCTCAGGGCCTGCTCCCGTGTAGGAGGTTCTGACTGAAACGAAGGGCACTTCTATCTTGGGCAGCATGGCCACGCCCATGCCTTTCATACCTGCAAGGCCGAGCAGCACCGCCAGTATCACTATTACCAGCGTCAGCACCGGACGCCGGATGGAGATGCCTATAAGGTTCATGGGCCTCTACCCCCCGGAGGTCTCGGCCCTTTCGGCATCAGCGTTGTGAGGCGCCTCACCGGCCGGTCCGGGGATTTTTAGGAGGCCGTCGGATATGACCAGGGGAGCTCCCTCATAGAGGCTGCCCGCCCCGGTCTTGACCACTCTTTCACCGGGGGAAAGCCCTTCAGGCACCTCGACAAAATCCCCGCTTCCCTCTCCCGCCACAATATCCCGCCGGGCGGCAATATCTCCGGATACCACGAACACAAAAGGCCTGCCGTCCTCCCGAAGGATGGACTCATAGGGCACAGCAATGGCGGCCTCTTTGTAGCTCATCCGCACTTCCATCCGCACGTAGTCCCCCGGGATGAGGCCGCAGTCGGAGGGCAGCCGGACGATGGCCCTGAAAAAGCCCGTGGCTCCGTCGGCCTCGGGGTCCATGCGCTGAATTTTGCCCATGGTCTCCCCTCCCCAGGGAGCTTTTACCATGACATCAAGGCCCGGCGTTATAAGGCCCCGGATGGTGGGAGAGACTAGCATCTCGACCTCCCTGCGGTCGAAGTCTGCCACTGCGAGCAGCTCCCGGCCGGGCTCCGCAAATTCGCCCTGCTCAGCGGACCGTCTCACGACGACGCCGTTAAGGGCGGATTTAATCTGGGTACGGGAGACGGTAGTGCGGGCATCCCGCAGCTTTGCCGCCTCGTCCTTGAGGGCCACGT
>JBMNVK010000125.1:0-5851 GCA_050946755.1 Aminivibrio sp.
GAAATAGTCTGGCTGGACGGACAGGGGCCGGCAGCAGGGACAAAATACGAGGTAACCTACACCGTAAACTCCAACGTATTCACCCTGGACGGAGACGGGGAGCTCCTCTCTATTCTTATGCCGACTGTCGACGGAGACGATCAGGAAGATGACTTTATCCCTCCCGTATACTTTGCGGAGGCCCGGGATGCCGTAATAAAGATCGACGGACTCACCGTTACCAGATCCTCAAACGTCATTGACGACCTTCTGGAGGGAGTCAAGCTGACGGTCAACGGCCCCGGTACGGTAGTAATGGACATCACCCAGGACGCAGAAAGGGCCGTTACCGCAATTCAGGACTATGTAGAGGCCTTTAACGATCTGATGGAGTGGATCAACGTGAGGCTGAGCGAGTCTGCCACTGACACCAGGGCCCAGCAGAATGACCCTTACAAGAACGACGATTTCTACAAAAAATTCGGCCTCCTCCACGGCAACTCAACCCTGTGGCAGACCAAATCCCAGCTGCGTCAGTTCATGACAAATTCCATCACTGCCGGGTACTCCGTCAAGAAGGGAAATCCAGTGCTGGGAACGCTGGGAGGAGAGGGGCTCCGGGAGAACACCTCCTTTACCCTGACTGTGGGCGTCAGAACGGCCACAATTGAAGTTGCCCCTGAGGATACTCTCCAGACCATTGCCAGCAAGATCAACAGCTCCTACGAGATGAACCACGACCCCCAGGGCCGTCAGTACCCCATAAGAATGGCAAGCGCAAAAGTGGTAAACAACGAGCTGGTCATAGAGGCATCGCCGAACCGGAAGTTTTCTCTGGGGGCCTCAGATGACGTTTTGGACACCCTGGGCCTCGGAACTCCCTTTACCCTGCTCTCCCAGATTGGAATTTCCACCGAGAGCACCGACTACGGCAAGAGCGGAAAGCTGGAGTTCAATACAGAAAAGTTCATGGAAGCCCTCCGCAGGGATCCGGACGGAGTTGCGGCCATAATGAACACCACCATGGAGAGAATGGATGAATTTGTGGGCAATATGGTAGACGCCTCCCAGGTAGAGGTGGGCTCCACCACTGCACCCAAGGGAAGAATTGCAAGCCAGATAAACACCTGGCAGTCGGAGATAAATACCATCAGCAAGAGAATAGCCGAATTTGACAGAAGGCTGGAGCTGCGGGCTAGGGGGCTTTACGAGCAGTTCTCCCAGGCGGAAGTCCGTCTGGCAAAGCTCCAGCAGCAGGCATCCTGGCTGGCGTCAGTGGTAGGACAGCTTCAGGGCGGAGGCGGAAATTAAAAGCGGAAATTCGCTGAGTCATAAAAAGCAGGCGGTCCGGACAGCCGGACCGCCTGCTTTTTTTATTCTATCGCCTGCTTCCCTCCAGCAGATTTGCCAGGGTCTCAGGCGAAAGCTGGGCGAAGCCTATTCTCCACGCCAGCACCGTGGCCTGGGTGCGGTCCCGGAGGTCCAGCTTTTTCAGCACATGGCTCACATGGTTCTTTACCGTCTTTTCCGAGAGCACCATCTTGTCCGCCACCTCGATGTTGCTCATCCCCTGGGCCAGCCAGTAAAAAATTTCCTTTTCCCGGGAGGTGAGGTCAAAGAGAGGATCGCTCTCCTCCTTCCTCCTCGAAAAGGAGGTCAGAAGCTTTCCTGCTACCCGGGGATCCACATAGGGCTGCCCCCTGGCTGCAGACCGGATTGCCGAAAGAAGCTCCACTTTTCCCGAGGCCTTGAGTACAAAGCCAAGAACCCCTGCTGCCGAGAGAGCGGTAATGCAGTCCTCGTCATCGTATGCACTCACCGCCACATACTTCGTCCTGCGGGTGAGGACATTCATCTCCCGAACGAGCTGAATTCCGTCCATTCTGGGCATGTTTATGTCAAAAAGGAGAATGTCGGGGTCGGTCTGAATGGCCAGGGATACTGCCTCAAATCCATCCTCTGCCTCTCCGATGACCTCGATGTCCGACTCCAGCTCAAGGAGTTTTTTTACTCCGTCACGGAAAAGCTTGTGATCGTCCACAATCAATACCCTGATCGGCTTCATTAATGGCCTCTCCTTTCTGTCGGAGTGCGGCATGCGCATCCTGCGAGCATTCTGTGGTATATTTGTCGGCGGTTTGTTTAAATTAAACTAATTCCATGGGACTCTATAGGTCTTATGGACTATTTTACCATTAATTTCTGGGAATTTAAGGAGGAAGCCTTGTCTCCTTCAGGGAAACTCTCGCTATCACTGAGAAAAAAGATAGGCCTGGCGACGGGCCGATTTAAAATGATCGCCCCCGGCGACAGGATAATGATAGGCCTCTCCGGAGGCAAGGACAGCCTTGTCATGACCGTAGCCCTGGCGGGGCTTAAAAGGCGGAGCCCGGTCCCCTTCTCCCTCTCTGCCTGCTTTGTAGACGTATCGGGAGGTGAAAGGGACACCCGCTCCCTTGAGGAGTTCTGCGCCTCCCTGGACATACCCTTCTTTGTCCGGACCCATCCTATTGAAAAGATAATTGAGGCCCGGAAGGAGAGGTCCCCCTGCAGTCTTTGCGCAAATATACGAAGGGGAATTCTGAATACGGCGGCCCTTGAGGAGGGGTGCAGCCTGCTGGCTCTTGGACATAACCTGGATGATGCGGCGGAGACGGCCCTGATGAACCTTTTTCAGACGGGCAGATTCAAGTCCTTCAAGCCCAAGCTCTGGCAGAGCAGGACGGGCATGACCGTAATCCGGCCCATGGTCTTTGTCGAGGAGCGAAAGATAGAGCGGGAAGCCCGGAGGCTGGGGCTGCCCGTTATGGACTATATATGCCCTTTTTCCCTCGATACGGAGAGGGTACGGGCCAAAAAAACCATCGGGACGCTGAGCGCCGGCAACCCCGGCATAAAATACAACATCATCCGGGCCCTTCAGCGCCTGGACGGGGAGGACCGCTGGGAGTCCGCGCCGGAATAAAAAGCCGTAAAAAAAGCCGGGATCCGTCCCCGGCCTCTTGCTTTTCTGCCTCAGACTGAAACGTCCCTCAGTGAGATTTTTTCAGCCAGACTGGTTGCCTCAAGGGCATCCCCGCCGTATCCCTCGCGCCCCATCAGGCCGTAAGTGTAGTTCTTGCCCTGCTCCACCCCGGGCTGGTCGAAGGGATTCACCTCCAGGAGATACCCTGCAAGCGCAGTGACATACTCGTAAAACTGGATCAGTCCGCCCAGACGCCTCTCGTCCAGCTTCGGCAGCTCCAGGGTTACGACGGGCTTGCCTGATTTTCCGATGGCCGCCGTCGTTGAAAGGGCCTCGCAGCCCCTCAGGGAGTTCATGGACTGTCCGAACAAGTAGGACAGGGAGCTCAGAGAGCTCTCTTTGCTTTCCGGTATGACGATATCCTGGTCAGACTCTCCCACCGTAATAATGGTGAAAAACTTGTCATCAGGCCCTTCAGTATAAAGCTGAATCTGGGAGTGCTGATCTATGGCCCCCAGGGCCCTCACCGGCGTGGATCCCAGGCCGGCCTTGCCGAGGCTTTCTCCCCAGAGCTGGGCAAACCATTCGCAGAATCTTTCCAGGCCATCCTCGTAGGGCATCATCACCGTCATATTTCTTCCGTGGCGGTAGTGAGCCACTGAAAGGGCGGCCATAAGCCACGCAGGGTTATCGAAGACCGACCGCTTTTGAGCCAGTTTTTCGTCCATCTCCGAAGCCCCTCCGAGCAGCTTTTTTATGTCTATTCCCAGGGCAGCAGCTGAGAGAAGGCCCACAGGAGACAGAACAGAAAACCGACCCCCCACGTCCGCGGGCAGGACAAGTCTGCGGCAGCCCGTCTCATCGGCAAAGGGTCTCAGGACTCCTTTTTCCTCATCGGTGATGACTACAACCTGCTCTGCAGCCTTCTCAGGCCCAAGCTCGGACTTTAGGAGGTCCCAGAAAAACAGAAAATTGGCCATGGTCTCGGCAGTGCTGCCCGACTTGCTTATCACCGTAAAAACAGTGCTGGCAGGATCCGTAAGATTCCATATCATCCGGCTGTCTGCCGGATCCACGTTGTCAGCCATATAAAACCTTGGACCTCCCCTGCCGGAGGGAGGGAGCTCATTCCAGTAAGGCGGCAGCAGGGCGCCGTGAAGCATGAGGTTGCCGAGGGCAGAGCCGCCGATGCCTGCCTGCACCATGGCGTCGAACCCTGATATCCATTTTCCCGTCTTTTCGATTCTGGAGATGTCTTCCCCGGGAAGATTGACCCATCCGAAGCCGTCCTCTCCCAGGGCAGCGGACTTCCTCAGAAGATCGTCCCCCCTCGAAAGAAGGGCTCCGTAGCCTTCAAGAGCTTCAAAATTCACGCCGGAGGATCCGCCGTCCATGGACATCCCGTAGGATATCCTCAACAGTTCAGAATCTGTGCGCTCTTCCCGGATCACTGCATCAACCCCTTTTCGCCGAAGCTTACTGCGGCTCTTTAGCCAGCTCTGCGTCGATAGCCTCCGTATTATACCCTACTATAAACTTCTCCCCTATCTGGGTCACAGGCACGCCCATCTGTCCGGATTTTCTTACCATCTCCATGGCAGCCGCCCGGTCAGCGGCCACATCCACTTCCTCAAACGCCACTCCTTTTTCATCAAGGTACTCCTTTACCTTTGTGCACCAGGGACAGGTCTTCGTGGAAAATACTTTTACCATAACAGGCACCTCCATTGTAATGTATACCTCCATAGGGTATATATTAAAGGCCTTTGGAAGTCAAGACATATATACCCGATTTCTTCCAAGGGGAAAAAAACAGCTACAGGAGTATAATATATGCCATATTAGGGTATTTTTCCAATTCAGCTCAGGGAGGAAACGGAATGAGTACAGCTTCAAAAACAGTGGCGGACGCTGGCCTGGAGGCCCGGCTGCTTCCCATAGCAGACCGGTACAGGGGAACAAAAGGCGTTGCCATCCCCCTTCTGGCAGATATGCAGAAAGAGATGGGCTACATTGCCCCCGAGGCGGTGGATTTCATGGCCCGGGAACTGGATATACCGGCAGCGGAGCTGTTCGGAATAGCCACTTTTTACGCCCAGTTTCACCTGAAACCCAGGGGCAGACATATCATACGCATCTGCAGGGGAACGGCATGCCACGTCAGGGGGAGCCTTAAAATCCTGGACAGCGTAAAAGAGATTCTGAAAGTGGAAGAGGATCAGACTACGGAAGACCTCCGCTTCACCCTCGAACCGGTAGCCTGCCTGGGAGCATGCGGTCTGGCTCCTGTCATAACCATAGGCGACCGCACCTTTGGCCGCCTGACCCCGGACATGGTCAGGGGCATTCTTGATGAGTTCGAGTAGAAGGGGAAGGAGGAAGACTATGCATATTTACCGTTCTCATGTCCTTATTTGCAGCGGCACGGGATGCTTCTCCGGAGGCTCAGGGGAGGTAGAGGAAGAATTCAAGAAGATCCTCAGGGAAAAGAACCTCTCCGGCGAAGTTCTGGTAGTTCCCACGGGCTGTCACGGCATGTGCGAAATGGGGCCCATCGTGGTGGTCTACCCCGAGGGCACCTTCTACTGCAGAGTTCAGAAAGCAGATGTAGCGGAAATTGTGGATGAGCACATCTACAAGGGCCGCCCCGTCTCCAGGCTCATGTACGAGGGAGACGACGACAAAGTCCCCCACATCCCCCACTACAATGACATCCCCTTCTACGGAAAACAGAAACGAATCGCCCTTGCCAACTGCGGCTATATAAATCCGGACAACATCGAGGAGTACGTTGTAAGGGGCGGCTACGAGGCCCTAGGCAAAGTACTCACCGGCATGACCCCCGCCCAGGTCATAGATGAAATCAAGGCCTCCGGCCTCCGGGGCAGAGGGGGCGGCGGCTTCCCC
>JBMNVK010000126.1:0-5740 GCA_050946755.1 Aminivibrio sp.
ATCTTCAGGGCGCCTCCTATGGCAGCCATGTTAAGGAGATTGTATTTGCCGTAAAGGCACCCTGCCGCCACAAGTATGAGCATGGAGCCGACCTGGGACACAAGGGCGTATTTGAAGCTTGCTTCCACAGCTGCCGGTCTGTCCCGCCAGAAGGCAATAAGGCCGAAAGAAGCTATGGATGAGACCTCGATGAAGACAAAGAAATTGAAGATGTCTCCCGTGACCATCATTCCAAGCATTCCTGCGGTAAGAAGCATGTAGAGGGATGCAAAACGGCTCAGTCCTGTAAATCTGGACATGTAGTTGAGGGAAAACAGCGCCCCCGCAAAGGATGCGATGGCTCCGCAGAGAGCCATAAAGGCGCTAAGGGCGTCCACCTCAAGGATAATTCTCACCGGAATGGCCATACCTGACGGCAGGGCCAGCCTTGAGCTTTCCCCTCCCATCACGTAGTACTGAATTCCGTTTGCCAGAACGCTCCGCCACAGGAAAAAGGCGACTAGAAGCGTGAAGAAAGATACCGCGACAAGCAGCGCATTGCGTACGGTCTTTCCCCCAAGGGAGCACAGAGGCGCGAGAAAGGCTCCGAGGAGAGGAATGGCCAGCAGCAGCGCCGGAAGATGTTCGTTCCAGTTCATCCTCTCAACCTCCGGACCTCATCCACGTCAATAGTTCCGTAATGGCGCCATACCATCATGATAAGGGACAGAAGCAGGGCCGTGACAGCCAGGGCTATAACGATGGCCGTAAGGGTCATGGCCTGAGGCGTGGGCAGGACCATTGCCTCTCCCCCTTCTCCCGCAAGGAAATGGATGGGGACCGCCCCTCCCTGCCTGTAGCCCAGGGACACAAGGAAAAGGTTTACGGAACTTCCAAGAATTGTAACTGCGATCGCTATCTTGATGAGATTTCTGGACATGAAGATGCCCACAAGCGCCATCATGAAGAGAATTCCCACCACAAAAAACGGAGCATTACCGATCATGGCCAATCTCCTCCTCGGGCAGGTCTGGTACGGAAAACTGCCTGATGCCCCTGAACATGGAAATTATCACCAGAGATAGGGCTCCTGTTACCTCAATACCCACTGCTATGGACATGAACACGGTAGTCCCGGCAGGAGATATGAGGCTCAAAATCCCGGTGCGCTCTGCCCCGAGGGGTGAGGCCAGGAAGTTGTAGAAGAAGGAATTGCCGATTCCCATAAGGGCCAGGATAAAGAAGCAGATGAGTCCCAGCTCCTCGAAAAGGAATTCATAAATTTTCTCGTTTACCCATGACAGGACTTTTTTTCCGCCATAGGCCACCAGAAGAAAGGCAAGGAACGTCGCAACGATAGCTCCGCCCTGAAAGCCGCCTCCCGGCGTCATATATCCGTGAATAACGATGTTTACCCCAAAGACAAGCATGAACCATGCAAAAAAGTCACAGCCCGTCCTTACAACTACTGAAAGAGGTCTCAACGTTTGCCCCTCCCTTCCCTGAATAGGGCCCCCACTGCACATACAGCTGTGAAAAGGACCGCCGCCTCCCCTATGGTGTCAAACCCTCTGTAGTCAAAGACTATGGAGGTGACTATGTTCTGAGTTGAAAGCGACTGATAGGCGTTTGCCAGAAAGTAGTCGTCCATGGGAGCCTTTCCCGGATCCCCGTAAGGGTGGACGTTATCCAGGGCGCCGCACACAAGGGCTCCGAGTATTATGGCGGAGACAATGAAAATATACTTCTTCATTTAGGAGCTCCTCCTTCCCTTCTCTTCACCCCGCTGCAGGCCCGAACCGCAATAATATATATGGTGGTGCTCAGTCCTGCTCCAATAGCGGCCTCGGCTATGGCTACGTCCGGGGCCTGGAGGATGTAAAACTCAAGGGCTGCCATAAGGCTGAAGACTGCAAGGGAGATTACGGAAGAGATGAGGTCCTTGAACCAGAGCGCAAAAAAAGCAGAAAGCAAAAGCAGCATAAGGACGACAAGCTGCACGAAGCTGTTCATGCCTTCGCCTCCTCTCTTTTATTTCTTATTTCATCATACTCCTCAAGTCTGTCCACCACGGCTCCGGCCGGAAGGATTCCGCTTCTGTGAGCAGCCCTGGCAAGAGCGTGGGCGCCTGTGGCGTTAGTTACGAGCAGCACGAAGGCCGCAATGGCGCTATGGATTATAAGAACCCCGAATCGGGCCTCGCCGGTCATCACGAGACGGCCAAAAGAATATACCGCCACGGCAAACATGGTAAAAAGAGTGCCGAAGGTGGTGCATTTCGTGGCGCCGTGAAGCCTTGTGTACACGTCGGGGAATCTGTAGAGGGAAATGGCGCCCAGAACGTTAAACCCAAGGCCTATGAGAATGAGAATGCCTACGAGAATGAACATCCCGCCTACACCTCCCCTTCGATGAACCGGGCAATGAACATGGTTCCTACAAAGGACAAAGCAGCGTAGACGATGGCAATATCCACCATTACCACTGAGTCGTACACAGCGGCCAGAACCATCATAACCCCTATGACAAAGGTGTTGATGGTATCAAGGGCCACTGCCCTGTCCGGCACCGTAGGGCCCGCTGCAAGGCGGCCTACCACCGCAATGGCCAGAAGGGCCACCACAGCCGCCGAGAAAAGAAAGATCAGTATAGTCACTCCGCCAACCTCCTCGCCCAATCGCCGAATGATCCGTAGAGCTGCTCCTCCGAAGGGTCTTCATCCTCCACGTAAATCCAGTGGATATAGAATGCTCCCTCGTCGTCCACGTCTACGGTGAGCGTCCCGGGGGTAAGGGTGATTGAATCGGCAAGCAGGGTTTTGCCGATATCTGTCTTGAGTCCCGGATTGATCTTCACTATTCCGGGCTTTATCTCCCCCGTAATTACCCTTTTTGCCACGTCGATATTGGCCTTGGCCAATCCGACGGCAAAGGGACCGAAAAGGTAGCGGATAAAATCCAGCAGCCTCTTCGGATCAAATCTCCCTGACCTGACCTTCCTGTCCCTGTTCCAGGTACGGTGGGCCACCGTAATGACCGACGCCAGCGCCAGGGCTATGAGAATCTCGATCAGCGGTATGCCTCCTCCGGACCAGACAAGGAGAAGATACATCAGAAAGGAGACTACAAAAATAAACACATGATCCACCTCCTGTCCCAAATTGGATGCAACTATTTTAAGACACAGTGTCAATACCTAAAAAATTACATCCAATACATTCTACTACGGTTTCCATCATTGTAAATGAAAGTTAACAGCTTCACTAAAATTTGCGGATTTTCTCCCCGGATGCCGGACTGCAATATGATACCAGCAGACAGAAAAGAGCGAAAAATCTCCCTCATAATCATAAAATGCTATACTGTAGCGGTCATCATAAGATAGGAGAGATCGCTTTGGACCCGTCAAGCAGCAGAAAGACTATTATTGCCGACTTCAGCCTCATGCTGATCGCCCTCTTCTGGGGCCTTGGCTTTGTGGCCATGAAGGATGCCCTCGAGAGCTTTTCGCCCTTCTGGCTTCTTACCCTCCGCTTCTTTTCAGGCACAGCCCTCATGGCCCTTATCTTCATAAAAAGACTAAGGAGCCTCTCCCGGGACGATCTGAAGGCGGGCTCCATCATCGGGTTATTTCTGTTTCTCGGGTTTGCCACCCAGACAGTGGGGCTGAAATACACCACTCCGGGAAAACAGGCCTTCCTGACGGCTACTTATGTGGTCATAGTTCCTTTTTTATCGTGGATATTCAGGAGGAAATCCCCCGGGCTTCTCTCCTTTTTATCATCGGCAATCTGCCTTGCGGGAATGGCCATGCTGACGCTGCAGGGGGGGCAGGCAGCAAACCTCGGGGATCTCCTTACGCTGACCTGCGCCCTCTTTTTTGCCTGCCACATTCTGGCCATTGAGCACTTCGCAAGAGATAGAGATCCTATCATTCTGGCGGTCATTCAGATAGGGATTGTAGGTTTGCTGAGTTTTCCCATGGCTCTTTCCTTCGAGACCTGGACCGGCTTCGGCGGAGGGGATGGGCTGGGAAGCATAGCTTTTACAGTGATTTTCTGCACAGTTCTGGCCTTTATAGTCCAGAATACGGCCCAGAAGTTTACTCCATCCACTCACACAGCCATTATCATGAGTATGGAGTCCGTATTCGGCGCTCTGGCCGGCATTTACTTTCTGGGAGAGATTTTTACCGCCAGGATGGCGGCAGGGTGCGGACTCATTTTTTTCGCCGTCCTCCTGACCGAGGCCGGCCCTTCCCTCCTGAAGGCCTTCTCCGGCCTTTTTCCTGCCGAGGAGAAGATCTAGCTCCTCCTCCGGGACGGCTGCTTTTCCCGGCAGCAGACGGCCTGGCGGATGGTTTTACAAGACAGAGAGGCCCGTCTCCTATCAAATCCTCTCTCCCCGCGGCTACCAGGGCTTTTATGACGGTCTCCCTGTTTTTCGGCACATCGTACTGCAGGAGGGCCCGCTGCATCCCTCTCTCCTCTGTGCTTAAGGGAACATAGACCTCCTTCCCCGTAAAAGGGTGAATGCCTGAATAGTAAATGCAGGTTGACAGGCTTCCCGGCGTGGGGATGAAGTCCTGGACCTGTTCAGGCCGATGGCCTGTATCCCTCAGAAATTCGGCCAGGAGGACGGCATCCTCCAGTTCGGCCCCCGGATGGGAGGAGATGAAGTAGGGCACAAGATACTGTCTCTTGCCCAGCTTTTTGTTCATGCGGGCGTAGGCCTCCATGAACTTCATATAAACTTCGGGCCGGGATTTTCCCATAGCGGCAAGAACCCGGGGTGAGACGTGCTCCGGGGCAATTTTTAGCTGTCCGCTCACGTGAAATTCGCACAGCTCCTCCAGAAAGGAATTTTTTTTATCCTCCATAAGGTAGTCAAATCTTATACCCGAACGGATGAAGACCTTCTTTACCCCCCGGAGGGCACGAAGCTTTCTCAAAAGGGCTATGTAGTCGGAATGGTCCGCATTCAGCTTTCTGCAGGCCGCCGGATGAAGACACTGTTTTCCTCTGCACGCACCCCTGAGGAGCTGCTCGTCGCAGGAGGGGATCCTGAAGTTTGCGGTGGGACCGCCCACATCGTGGATATAGCCTTTAAAATCAGGCAAAGAAGTCAGGATGCGGGCTTCTGCGAGGAGGGAGTCATGGCTTCGCGCCTGTATAATCCTCCCCTGATGATAGTGAATGGCGCAGAAGGAGCAGCTGCCGAAACAGCCTCTGTGGCTTGTAAGGCTGAACCGGACCTCTTCAATGGCCGGTACGCCCCCCCACTTTTTGTACATGGGGTGCCAGGTCCTGGTGTAGGGATAACTGTAAATGCGGTCCATCTCTTCGGTGGAGAGAGGCATGGGGGGAGGATTTTGGACAGCCCAGAGCCCTCCTGATTTTTGAGCTGCAGGGCGGCCATGAAAGGGATCCTGCTCGTTGTACTGAAGCCTGAAGGCCCGGGCAAACTCTCTGCGGCCGGAGCTGACTTCCTCCCATGAGGGAAGCTCCACAGCCCCCACCCCTTCAGGGATGGAGGCTGTTTTATAAACGGTGCCTCTAACTGACTGTATGTCTTTTACGGGCACTCCCCTGTCCAGGAGCAGGGCTATTTCCCTGACCGGTTTCTCTCCCATGCCGTATACCAGCAGGTCGGCTCCGCTGTCGATCAGTATCGAACGGCGCAGCCTGTCAGACCAGTAGTCGTAGTGGGCAAATCTCCTGAGGCTGGCCTCCACGCCGCCTGCTATAAGGGGGATATCTCCC
>JBMNVK010000127.1:0-5647 GCA_050946755.1 Aminivibrio sp.
CGGGGGACCTTGAAAATCTGGAGAGGGAAAAATCCTGTAGTGCAAACGGGTGGCCGATGGTCAAAAAAATACCACCCCAGTTTACAGGGTGGTTTACATTCAGTATTTGCAATGGATTACGGGATTTAATCGCCTTTTTCGGTTGACCCTCGGCTCCGGAGGCCGATACTCTATCCACTGAGCTACAGGCGCATGACTTTCATCAAAAGGCGATGATCATTCTACCCTCGAATAAAAATACCGTCAAGGGGCGGAGGCAGGCTCTGATTTGAACGATACGGACCAGATGCCTGCTGGTCAGAGCTCAGCGCTGCACAGGAAGAAGTCCCCCGGAGGCGTCGTCTATGATGAACTGCTCTATCAGTTTTCCCAGCGTATCCGGCAGTCTCGCCTGCCTCTTTGCCAATCGACGCCATGACTTCCCGCAACGAGACGGCCATGGCGCCAGGGATCGTTAGAGTTGAAACTACAGTCACTTTTGTGGATGAGAAGCATTGTATCCAATTTAAATGAATGAGGCGGTCGGCGTCATAGATAGAGCAAGTTGACGAGAGTCCCGGGAAGAGTTATTGCTGGAAAAAACTGTAACAGGGCATACTGCTGGGGTTAGCTTACAGGCGGTGCTTTTCCATTGGTACTATTTCCGAAATTCAACTATAGTGACGCCAAATCCGCCCTCAGAGGGTCCGCCAGGGCGGTAGGACTCAACATATTTTAAAGATGCGCAGAGGGACTGGACTTCCCTCCTCAGGATTCCCTCCCCTCTTCCGTGGATTATGGTAACCTGGTCGTAGCCCATGCGCATGGCCTGGTCAAGGTAGCGCTGTACAGCGGGCAATGCCTCGTCCACGTTCATGCCCCTGATTATTATGGAAGGGGGAACCCGGTCCGGCATCGGCGAGGCGGCCTCGGGCTGAACGACAACCCCTTTTGGCTTTTTCGACGTGGGAATCAGCTTTCCTGTCTCTACTTCCATCTTCATAATGCCCGCTTTTATAACGGCCTTTTTTCCCTGAATCCTTTCGATGATGCCTACGATGTCCGTATCTATAATCTGGACCGCCGCACCCACTTCGGGCTTGAATTTTCCTGCTGCAGCGCTTGCCCTCTTCTTTGCCCTTGTCTCGCGGCTTTTCTCAAGTTTTTTTCTTTCCGACCTCACTTTTTCTCCTGCCCCTCCGATATGACGGTGAACCGCTGATTTTGAAGCGTCGGCTACGGCTTTCAGCAGATCTCTGCCGGCGGCCTCTGCCTTTTCAAGAATGGAGTCCGCCTTTTTTTCTGCTTCCATGAGAATTTCATCCCGGCGGCTGTCCATCTCCCTGAGGCGATCTTCATATTTTTTCTTTTCAGCGGCAAGGCTTTCCCTTAGATCAGTCACTTCTCTTTCAGCCAGGTCCAGCCATGCCCTTCTCTCTCCAAGCTCTGCCATCAGATCCTCAACGGGGACTTCCCTTTCACTGAGGGCCTTTCTTGCTTTTTCCAGTATCTTTTTTGGCATTCCGTACTTTCCGGCAATATGAAGGGCGTTGCTTCTTCCGGGCACCCCCAGAAGCATTCTGAAGGTGGGAGACAGGGTCTCTTCATCGAACTCCATGCTGGCAGTCTCCACCCCCGGCGCGGTAAGGGCGTACTGCTTTACGGGATTGTGATGGGTCGTGGCAAGAGTGAGCCCCTTCTCCCTGGTGAGAGTATCGAGGATTGCAATTCCAAGGGCGGCTCCCTCCTGAGGGTCAGTCCCGGCGCCAAGTTCATCAAGAAGGATCAGTGACTTTTTGCCCGCCCTTTCAAGGATGGAGATAATGTTTTTTATATGGGCGCTGAAGGTGGAGAGGTTCTGTTCTATGCTCTGTTCATCTCCGATATCCGCATAGATGGCATCAAAATTTCCCACCACTGAGCCCTCGCCGGCGGGAATGGGCAGGCCGCACCACGCAAGGTAGATGCAGACTCCTGCCGTTTTCAGGACAACGGTCTTGCCTCCGGTGTTGGGGCCCGTTATCACAAGACTCCGGAAGGGACCGCCACATTTTATGGTCACAGGAACGACTTCCTCGCCAAGAAGGGGATGGCGGGCTTCCTGCAGGGTGAAGTGGGGCTTTGCGTCGTACCGGGCCATTTCCCAGCGATTTTTGACCATAAGCTCTGCGGCGCCATAGAAGATGTCGAAGTCGGCCAGGACATCCTCACACTCCAGCAGAGGCCTCTCCCGGCGGAGAATAGCCCTGGTCAGAGCCCGCAGGATCGCCCTCTCCTCCTCCCTCTCATCTCTTATTCTGAGGGCCAGTCTGTTGTTGAGGTGAATCAGGGATGAAGGCTCCATGTAGACAGAGCTGCCCGAGGCGGATCGGTCGACTACCGTTCCGGGGAACCGGTTTATAAACTCCTGTTTGACAAGAAATACAAAATGGCCGTTTCTGAATGCGGCTACTCTCTCCTGCAGCATATGGGAAAGGGCCGTATTATCGATGATCCCCTGGGCGCCCCTTCTTAGCTGCCTGCGCAGGGCCTCCAGGTCTCCCCTGATTTCGGCAAGCCGGGGGGATGCGGAGTCGTACAGCGCCCCTTTATCGTCAAGAACCCCGAGGGCATCTGATTCCTCGGAAAAATCCCTGATCCTCCTGTATGGCCCGTCAAAGGAGGGATAGGTCTCTCTGTGCCGGGCAAGGTGCTCTCTTGTAATCCTTGCGAGGACTAAAAAGCGGGAAACAGCGGCAAGGCTCTCCCCTGAGAGAAGGCCCGATTCCCTGGCCTCGGAAAGGACGGGGGAGATGGGGTCCGCCGGGCTCCAGGGCCACTCGCCGAAGGTTTCACTGCATGAGACATAGTCCGCAAACAGGCTGACCCGGGAGGAGAGTTCTTCAGCATTCCGGGCAGGCCTTAGACTTTCCAGCCCCAGCAGACCGAGTTCGCCCCTTACGAAGGGGGCGAACCCGGCAAGAATTTTAGGCATCTCCAGTATTTTTATTACGTCGTCTTTAACCTTCATCCCCGTCTCCGGCATCATCATGGAAAATTGGAGGCAGGTTCAGATCAGGAAGGGCAAAGCCCTCGGGAAATAGGCCGTGTCCCCTCAGGAAGGCCTGGACGGAGGGCCAGGCTGCGTCAGCCCCCCGCATTACGTAGCTTGTTTCCATCCATCCTGTGGGCAGAAAAGGCGAATAGGTGGCAATTCCCACATAGATAAAGAGGATGAGGATCGCTCCCTTTAAAAGGCCTGCGCCTACGCCGAAGAACCGGTCGGCAAAGGCGAGGGATGCAAATTTGATGAAGGCCTTGACCAGTTTGCACAGGGCCCCCGCAAGTATTACGACGCCTATGTAAATTGCCGCCATGAAACCAAAGGAGACCATGGACTGATTCGCTCCGGCAAACCATCCTGCCACCCAGGCGGCAGGTACGCCTGAGTATTTCCATGCAACTGCTGCTCCGCCTATCATGCCCAGCAGGGAGAAAAACTCCCCCGACAAGCCCCGGAACAGACCTCTTACCGCAAACGTAGCCACTATCAGGGCTATGGCAATGTCAAAAATATACGAGAAAGTCATGGCTCCTCCTTGTCGGATGTTTGTTCAAGTGTTTTTTCAAGCAGCTTTCCCAATTTCTGAAGCAGCCAGGCCAGCTGGAGGCACGAGAGCACCAGGACGTTCTCCTGGTCGTGGGTTTCAATGCCGCCTGAAATCTCCTCCGCAATGGCCGTGATGCCCCGCAGACTTTCATCGTCAAGGGACGTTCTCAGATGGTATGTTTTCCTGCCTATCTTCAAAGAAACTTCCCGCAGGGAGGCCATTTCAAGCCCTCCTTTCACCCCGGGAAGGGCGGTTTCTGTCCTTTTGCGGACCGTCGGACATGAGGGCGCTCAACTTTTCGTAAAGCCCCTTCATCTGCTCTTCAGTTCTGTCTTTCTCTTTTTTGAAGGCCAGCTTCTCTCTTTCCATCATCTCCACACCCCGCAGGTTTTCTTTTGACAGCCGGATGCATTCCAGCTCTTTCTCCGCCAGCCTTCCCTGCAGCTCCTCGCACCGGGCCTTGAGCTCATCCCGTTCGTCTTTGAGGGATTTCACCATGGCAGTAAGCTTTTCCGCCAGCTGTTCAATATGACCGATCATGGACAAATGATTCGCCTCCTATCGAAGGGTATATCCTGCCTTCTCCAGTCTCTGTCTGATCCGGGCATGAATCTCATCAACTTCACTGTCCGTAAGGGTTTTATCCTCCTTACGGTATGCCAGTGAAAAGGCCAGACTCCGGCTGCCCTCCGGTATGCCTTTGCCGGAATATATGTCAAAGAGGCGGATGTCCCTTAGCAGCACTCCTCCCTCTTTTCTTATCTCTCCGGCAATTTCCTCCATGGTATGGTCTGAAGGGACCACCAGGGAGATATCCCTGTATACCGGCGGGAAGGGCGAGGTCTCTCTAAATGAGGCGGGGTGCTCTGCTTCCAGGGGCTCAAGATCCAGCTCGAAGGCGTAAAGGGGCCCACACTCCAGCTCTTTCTCAATAGAGGGTTTGAGACGGAGAATATAGCCGGCCTTACGGCCCTCCCAGGTTATGAATGCTGTCTGTCCCCTGTGTCCGAAGGGTTCTTCTCCTCTTTCAAAGTTCAGCACCGCCCCTCTGCTTTCTGCCAGGGCAAGGAGGTCTCCCTTAAGGGAGAAAAAGTCATCCCTCTCAGAAGGGCCAAAGGGATGGCGAGGATCTCTGCCTCCATAAGCAAGGCCGGCAATCCGCTCTTTCTCCTCATGGCCGCCCTCATCCAGGGGCAGAAAGACTCTGCCGAGCTCGAATATCCGCACGGGAGCCTTCCATCCGGTCTGAACCGTGAGCTCCAGGCTGCGGAGCAGGCCCGGAAGAAGGGTCGTCCTCATGCGGGACTGTTCGGTACTGAGTGGATTGGCCAGCTTGAGGGGGTTAGCCCTTCTGTCCGACTCAGGAAGCCTTAAAAGCTTGACGAAGGAGGGAGAGAGGAAGCTGTAGTTTACAAGCTCCACATATCCCCTGGAAAGAAGGGTGCTTCTCATAAAGCCCTTTAAACGGGTGGTTTCTCCGATGTCGCCTCTGCCGTAGAGAGCCTGGGGCAGCCGGGGGGGCATGGTCTCATTGTAGCCAAGCACCCTTCCCACCTCTTCGATGAGGTCCTCCTCAATTTTTATGTCGGGCCGCCACGAGGGCACGGAGTAGGTCCGCATTCCTTCATCCGAGGCGGTCTGCCTCAGACCGAGCCTCTCAAGGATGGCAGTGGAGCGGTCCATATCGTCGGTAAGGAGGATTTTTTTCAGGGCCTTCCTGGTCAGGGACACTTCTTTTGGAGCGGCGGCCGGCGATGAAGAGCTTTTAATTCTGTAGGCTGTCTCCGCACATCCCCATTCTTTCAGAAGATTTGCGATATAGATCAGGGTAGTCTCTGCCAGGGCCGGATCAACGGTGCGGGCAAACCGGAACGCGGCCTCCGACGGTATTCCCAGCCGCCTGGAAGTCCTGCTCACGGTGATGGGGTCGAAGGACGCCGCCTCCAGGAGGACCGTTTCAGTCTGGGGCAGAATTTCGCTGCTCTCCCCTCCCATCACGCCGGCAATGCCCACAGGCTCTCCTCCGCTGGTGATGAGGAGGTCAGCCCCGTCCAGACTGTGGTCTTTTCCGTCAAGGG
>JBMNVK010000128.1:0-5633 GCA_050946755.1 Aminivibrio sp.
GTTCGTAGGGCACTCCCCGCGGACGGCAGAGAATGAAATCCGGCTTGCTGCGGCGCACATAAGCGCCGAAGGAGCCGGATTTTGCTGTATACAAACAAGGGAAAGGAGGGCAGCGAAAGGCGTCTGTTCTGCGGCAGCTGCAAAGCAAAAACATCTCAGGAGGTATAGTTATGGAAAACTCGATTCTTCTTGGTCTTCTTCCGTTGCTGATCTACCTGGTATTCTGTTTCACCAAGTACGGGCAGATCGTGGCCGTCTCCCTGGGCATCCTGGCCGCTTCACTTATAGGCGGTCACGGCATTATGGATGTGGCCTCTGGAATAAGGGACGGACTGGGCTCCTTTCTTGGCTATATAGGCCTCATAATCCTGCTCGGGGCGGGGCTGGGAGAGGTACTCAAGCGCACCCAGGTAGTCAATGACCTGGTCACCATGGTCACGGACAAGCTCAATGTAAACTCCCAGAAGAGGGCGTTTTTCATCGTTATGCTCTGCTCCGTGATCATCGTCAGCCTTCTGGGCACCATGGCAGGAGGCAACGCCATCCTTGCTCCCGTGCTCATCCCCATTGTGGCCTCCGTCCGCATCACTCCCAACACCATGGGAGTCCTCTTCCACGGCGCCGGCGCCACGGGCCTCTTCCTTGGGCCCTTCACCCCGCCGGTAGTGGCCCTTATGGAGTTCACCGGCCTCTCATACCCCCAGTACCTTCTTCACGCCGGCGTGCCCATCTCCATCATCATGTGGATTGTGACCTTCATCTGGGCGGGAGTCATCCAGAAGAAGACTGAGGGCACGAACCACTACTCCGAGGAGGAGATGACTGCTGAAAAGGGCCTCGACTGGAAGCCCACTCCCTCCGCCAGAAGGGCTACCATCACGTTTATTGTCGTCATGTCGTCCCTGGTGGGCTACGGCATAGCCATCAACGGCGGCTCCACCTTCGTGCTTGCGGTCATGCTGGGCACCGCCCTTCTTACGGGCCTTGCGGGAGGTCTTAACGTTACGGAGATAGTGGACACCATCTCCGAGGGCTCAAAACGCCTAATCTGGCTCTTCTTCTTCTTTGTGCTCCTCGATCCCTTCGTAAACTTCATGACCGATGCGGGCACCTTTGAGGCCCTTGCCACTCTGCTCAAGCCCTATGTGGAACAGGGCGGCGCAGTGGCCTTCCTTGCCTTCTCCACTCTGGTAGGCGTCTTTGGAATCCCCGGCGCCGCCGTGGCCCAGGCGGAGGTTATCAACAAGATGTTCCTGCCTCTTGCCCAGAGCCTCAACATCCCCATGACGATCTGGGTGATAGTGCTGCTGGTGGGCTCCCAGATGACCTCCTTCGCCATTCCCGAGGGGGATATGCAGGGCCAGATGGGCCTTGCCCAGTCGGAAGACCTCAAGGCCATGCTGTGCAACGGCTGGCTTATAGTGGTTTTCACTGTCCTCTACGTTATGGTGAGGGCAGTGCTGCTGGGCAATTAATGATATGGCCTGGATTGAAGCCTTAAGAAAAGAAGCGGATAAACTCTCCGTAACCGCCGGGCTGGTCGTTCACAGCCTGGCGGACGGGGAAAAATTTACCTGGAACGAGGACAGAGCCTTCTCCTCCGCAAGCCTGATAAAGCTGGGCATTCTCTACACCCTTCTCTTCAAGGCTGCTGAAGGGGAGCTAAGTCTTGACGAAAAGCTCGAACTCTCGGAGGGGACGGCGGTGGACGGAGGTCTGCTTCACAAGACCAGGCCCGGGGCAAAGTGGCGGCTGGACGACCTGGCCCTGCTGATGATCGCCCTGAGCGACAACACGGCCACCAACATGCTCATCGACAGGCTTGGCATTGATGCCGTCAACGGCGACTTTAAAAGGCTGGGCCTAAAGGACACCATCCTCGGCAGGAAGATGCTCGATTTCGAGGCCAAAAAGGCGGGCAGGGACAACTTCACCACCGCCGCCGATACAGCCCGCATTCTTGAAATACTCCACTCCGGCGAAGAGCTGACTCCGGAGTACAGGAGCAGGGCTATGGACATCCTGTCCGCCCAGAAGCTCAACAACAAGCTTCCGGCGGTGATCCCCCTGGATGACCCCGACGATCTGGAGCAGATTCTGGCCCATAAGACGGGCGAACTTCCTAAAATAGAGCACGACGCCGGCATTTTCTTCTTCAAGGGTGAAAAGCCCGTAGTTGCCGTGGTTTTGACCGAAGGGGAAAATAGGGAAGAGGCGCTATCCCTCTGCGCCCGGGTGGGCAGAATTGTATATGATGCCTCAGTGGAGGGCGAAAAGTGAGGATAAAAGACATTCAGCTCGGAAGGCTGGCCGTCCCCCTCAAAAAACCCTTCAAAACGGCCCTGCGCACCGCCCATGAAGTCATCACCAACGTAGTAGTGGTGGAGACGGACCAGGGGCTGCGGGGCTACGGCGAGGCACCTCCCACGGCGGTGATCACGGGGGATACCAACGGCGCCATCAGGGGAGCGGTGGAGGAGCGGCTGCGCCCCCTTCTGACGGGCCGGGACGCTGGAGACCTCAACGGACTGCTGGACACGGTGGATGGGGCTCTCGTAGGCAACAGCTCCGCCAAGGCGGCTGTGGATATCGCCCTTTACGACCTGTGGGGCAAGATCATGAACAAGCCTCTCTACGCCCTGCTGGGGGGAGCGGCAAAGACGGTGGAGACGGACTACACCATCAGCGTTAACGACCCTGAGACCATGGTGAGGGACAGCCTTGAGGCACTGGAGGAGGGGTACTCCGCCCTGAAGATCAAGGTGGGCACCGACCCGGCTCTGGATATGGTCCGCCTCCGGGAGGTCCGGTCCGCCGTGGGACGGGATGTAATCCTCCGGGTGGATGCCAATCAGGGATGGACGGCCAAGGAGGCGGTCCGGACAATAAGATTCTACGAGGATGAAGGCCTCGACATCGAACTTGTGGAGCAGCCCGTGCCCGCCCATGACTTTGAGGGGCTTAAGCTTGTCACCGACAGCGTGGACACCCTCATTCTGGCGGATGAAGCGGTCTTCTCGCCCCGGGACGCCTTCGAAATACTCTCCATGAGGGCGGCAGACCTGATCAACATAAAGCTGATGAAGACGGGCGGAATAAGAAATGCTCTGGCCATCTGCGCCATGGCCCGGGCCTGCGGCGTGGAGTGCATGATCGGGGCCATGATGGAGGCGAAGATAAGCGTAACCGCCGCAGCTCACCTGGCATCGGCCGTACCGGCAATTACTATGGCGGATCTGGACCCCCCCATCCTGTGCGCTTCCGACCCCGTGGAGGGGGGAGCGGTCTACTCAGGATCAAAAATCAATCTAACGGAGGGGCCGGGCCTGGGGATCAGCCAGATTCATGGGCTGGTGATGGACTAAATATCCCCCGGCTGCAAAGGATCCCTGGAAAGGCAAAAAAAGCGCGGGGAGTGATCCCCGCGCTTTTGTGTGTTTTTTTACATTCCGATTTTTTTTGCCGCGGCCAGCCCCGAAGGGGTGACGGCCACGCCTCCCAGGCCCGTCTCCCTTAGGGTCTCAGGCAGAGCTCTGCCTATCTGCCCCATGGCGTCGATCACCTCGTCGGCGGGGATCAGGGATTTCACTCCGGCCAGGGCCAGATCGGCCCCCAGGGCGCCCATGCTTACCAGCATGGCGTTCCTCTTGATGCAGGGGCTCTCCACAAGGCCCCCTACGGGGTCGCACACAAGGCCCAGCACCGATTTGTAGGTCAGGGCCACTGCCTCCGAGACTTCCTCAGGAGAGCCTCCTTTTATTGTTACCAGCGCCGCCGCTCCCATGGCGGCGGCAGCTCCGCACTCCGCCTGGCAGCCACCCGTGGCGCCTGCCAGGGTGGCCCGGGAGGCGGTCACCTCTCCAACGGCGGCAGCGGCAAAGAGGCCGTCCAGGAGCAGTTCGTCCCCCGTACCGAAGATCTCTCTGTGGGCAAAGAGCATCCCGGGGAGGATGCCGCAGCTCCCCGCTGTGGGGGCGGCAACTATCCGGCCCATGGCCGAGTTGTAGGTGGCTACCGCCATGGAGATGCGGGCCGCAGCCACAACATAGGGGCTTGAAAAGGAATCTGCCTCCGCCCCGTACTCTTTCACAAGCCGCCACTCCGAGGGGACTATCAGCCCCCGGTAGTCTCCGGACTCCGCCTCCACTACAGAAAGCTCCATGTCTTTGAGGCGGGACATCATGGCGGTTCGCAGATTTTCCTCGGATATGCGGAATTCCTCAGCCTCTGACCTCAGGGCCTGCTCTGCAAAGGAGAGCCCTGACTCCCGGCACTGTTCAACTATTTCGCCTATGGATCTCATGTCCCCACCACCCTTCCGCCCAGGGGAACCACCCTTATTATTGCAGGATGGGCGGCCCCCACCTCGCCGGGGAGGTACTCACCGGGGCAGCCGTCCATGTCCAGCTCTGCCACCAGGGAGGCAAGCCCTCCCCGGGACTTTCTGCTGAGGGTCATGGAGGCGATATTGATCTTCCTCTCCGCCAGCCGGGCTGCCACTGCCGCCACCACTCCGTGGACGTCCCTGTGAAAGATCACCAGAGCGGGCAGCTCGCCCGTTATCTTCACCGAAAAGCCGTCGATCTCCTGCAGCTCCACCGCTCCCCCTCCCACAGAGGCCCCAACGATCTCCATGGAGCTTCCGTCCTGCCCCGCAAAGACAAACCGGGCGGAGTTGGGGTGAGCGCCGTCCACATCCTCCTGCTCGAAACGATAGGGGAAGTTTTTTGCCTCTGCCGTGGAGAGAGCGGTGCGGATGCCGGGGTCGTCAGGCTCAAGACTCATAAGCCCCGCCACCAGGGCCTTGTCCGTACCGTGTCCCGCTGAAGTGGAGGCGAAGCTGCCCCTGAGGTACACCGTTACCGAGGAAAAAGGAGCGTCCCCCCAGCATCTGGCCGCAAGCTTGGCCAGTCTGGCAGCTCCGGCGGTATGGCTTGACGACGGTCCTATCATCACTGGTCCTATAATCTCCAGAAATCCCATTTGCATACCCCCATAAAAAAAGCGAGGGCGAGGGCCCTCGCTCAGACGATACTGTTTTTAGTACTTGACGTACTTATCCTTTGTCATGCCGCAGACGGGGCACTTGTCCGGCGCCTCGTCCAGCACCGTGTGCCCGCAGACGGGGCATACCAGAATGGACTCAAGCTCCATGTCCTTCCCCTCCAGGGCCTTGTCCCTGGCCTGCCTGAACAGCTCGGCGTGCTGCTTTTCCGCCTGGAGGGCGAAGTTGAAGGTGCGCATGGCGTCCTTCTCACCCTGGAACTTGGCGGCCTCGTAGTAGACGGGGTACATCTGGTCCACTTCGAACTCCTCGCCGGCGATGGCGCCCAGCAGATTTTCAGCTGTATCCTTCATCCCGAACACCGCCCCGGCGGTGACGGGACAGTCGCCCACGTCGCCTCCCAGGACGACGAAATGGTTGTTTGCATGCACCTGTTCAGCGTATGCCACGGCCCGAAGCAGCCTTGCTGTCTTGGGGAACCCCTCTCTGTCGGCCTTGTCCGCCCAGCTCAGATAGCGCATATTGGCCATACTCTCCCCACCGTAGGCGGACTTCAAAAACTCAGCCGTCATGGCATTTTTTACAGACATACCAAGATTCCTCCCTGTTTTATGATTCTTTTGCAACA
>JBMNVK010000129.1:0-5615 GCA_050946755.1 Aminivibrio sp.
ACAGGAAAGGACCGGTGAGATCATGGCTTATACATCCCAGCAATTCTTTCTGCAGAAGCGGGAGGTGGGCCTGATTGTCCCAGTTCTCTGCACCATGAGGCTTTTGGGCGAGGATGATATTGAGGGAGCAGTTGAATTTCATAAGCGAATTACCAATCAGATCCGGGACCCGGGCATCTTTGCAGAGGATAACACCATAGTGGAAAGCATAAGGGGAGAGGGCGCCGTATCGGGAATTTTTGCCGAAGGAGAGCTGATCGCGGTAAGGGCCTTCTCTTACGTGAAGGAATACGTGGACGACGCGATGGAGGATCTTGGCCTTGACGAGTCCGAGGCTGACAGCACTGCTGTAATGGATTTTTGCGTTACAGACCCGTCCTTCAGGGGAAATAATATTCAGTTTTTCACCTACCTTTTCATGGAGAATATTCTATACCCCACCAGATACCATCTTCACACCACCGTCTCCCCCCAAAATAGCTTCAGCCTTGTGAACGTGCTGAAATGCGGCTTTCACGCAGTGCAGTACAAGGTTAAGTACGGAGGACACCCCCGATTCGTGCTGTATAAAAATCTGAGAAAGCCGGTGACTATAAGAACCCGGGGCCACAGGGAGATACTGCTGCGTAATCACGACTATCATCCCAAGGTCTTTGCCCAGGGGTTTGTGGGCTATAAGGTAAAGCGGAAGGTCAACGGGCCGGCCCTTCTGTACGGAAAGCCCTTTGTGGCCGAGGAGGGCAGTGAGAAGGAATGAGCAGCCTGCTTGAGGACGGCATGGCCCTTGTCCGCCGGCTGGAAGAAGAGGGGCATGAGGCCTTCCTGGTCGGAGGTGCTGTGAGGGATCTGCTGTGCGGCTTCTCTCCCGTCGATCTGGATATAGCCACTGATGCCCCCCTTGAGGTCATGGTGTCCCTGTTCCCATCCGGCAAGGCCATAGGCCCAGGAGGAAGGCAGACTTTTCATGTCTCTGCGGGAGAGGGCTTTGCCGAGGTGTGCTCCTTTAAGGCAGGGAAGCTAAGGGAAGACCTGGCCCGCAGGGATTTTACCGTAAATGCCCTGGCCCTGAGCCGCGGGGGAGAGATTTTGGGAAGCCGAAGATCCCTGGCCGATATTACGGCAAGAATCCTCCGGTTCAACGGCCCCGCCGAAACCAGGCTTGCCGAGGACCCTTTGCGGGCTCTGCGACTCGCAAGGCTTGCCGCTGTCCTGCCCGGATTTTCAATTTTCCCGGAGGCCTCCGAGGCTTGTGCAAGTCTCCGGCCGTCAGTTATGGATTGTGCCCCTGAGAGGATCGGCAGAGAAGTTGGGATTGCCCTTAAGGGGCGGGGCGGGGTTTTTTTAGAGTCGCTGCGGAAGTGCGGGCTTTTAAGGACACTTTTTCCCTGGCTGTCAGCCCGGGAGTTTGAGTTCAAGCGGCTGTGCGGGATTCTGGAAAAACTGAACAGAGAGGGAGCCTCCCTGGAGACCAGAGCTGCGGCTCTTCTTTCATTTCCGGCAAGCCTAGCGGCCCCGGAGAAGGCCGGCGGCGGAGAGGCGGCTCTCGAGGGCTGGAAGTGGGCTGCCCGCTCCGTATCAGAGGCGGCGGAGCTCGCAGCGAACCGCCGGATTATCCTGGAATCGCCGGATCCGGAGCGAATGGCCGCCCTTTTTGAGTCCAGAGGTTTGGCTTTTATGGACTCCCTGTTTCAGCTATCCCGGCATTTCTGCAAAGGAGAGCATCATTTCCGCAGGTGGAGCGAAAACAGACGCCTCTTTGTCTCCATGGCCGTCAGGGCTCTCAGGGTCGATGACCTTCCTTCAGGTGAAGAAATAATGGAGACTTTTTCCCTTGAGCCTGAACCTCTCGTAGGCGAGCTGGCCAATGCAGCAAAGCTCAGAAGGCTCTTCCCGGGGCTTGCCTCCAAGGAAGAGGCTCTGAGATATTTAAGTTCCCTGATTCTTAAGAATGATAGTAATGAGTAGAGGGCAGAAAATGGTCTGTCTTCAGCCTTTGGGGCGCATTTTTTTGCCTTGTTCGTGATAAGATTGCATGTAATAAATTGGCTTGAATTTTAAGGTTTCTGTAAGGGGGGGAGGGTTCGTGGGGCTTCTTAACGTGGACAGCCTTCAGCCCGGAATGATTCTGGATAAGAATCTGATAGCATTTAACGGTCGGTTCCTGCTGCCAAAGGGAACCGTCCTTACGTCGGGCCACATAAAAACCATGAAGGTATGGGGTGTCGTCGAGGCGGACATCCAGGGCGAGGAGGGGCGAGAGTCGGGTAAGATGCTTGAGGCAGAGATTCCAAAAGAGATCCTCAAGCAGGCGGAGAGTGCTGTAAAGACCCTTTTCACCAAGCCGGTGCTGCAAACTCCCATGAAGGAGATCTACTCCCTTGCGCTGGAGCGGAGGGCCGTTGCCTTAAAGTCGGGCAAGGGAGGCCCGGAGGCAATAAAAGCCGGCCGGGAGTTTCCACGGGACAGGCAATTACGTAAGGGCAGGATCAAGGGCGAAATAACGCCGGCGGACCTTGTGTCCCAGGAGCTTAAGCTTGCCTCGCTGCCGGACGTCTACTACCGGATTATGGAGGTAATCAACTCAGCCCGCAGCTCCGCCTCCCATATAGCCCAGGCGGTGAGCAAGGATACAAGCCTTGTTGCCCGGCTGCTTAAGCTGGTGAACAGCGCCTTTTACGGCTTTCCCTCGAAGATAGACACAGTCGCCCGGGCGGTGGCCATTATTGGAACGAAGGAGCTCTCCACTCTGGCCCTGGGCATCACTGCCGTTCAGTATTTTAACGATATTCCTCCGGAATTTGTCGATATGAAAAACTTCTGGACTCATTCAGTTGCCTGCGGAGTTTACGCCCGGCTTCTGGCCTCGGAAAAGGTGGGAATCTCGGAGGAGAGGCTCTTTGTAGGCGGACTGCTCCACGATCTGGGGAAGCTGGTCATCTTCAGGCAGGTACCCTTTTCAGCCCGGGAGGCCATGGCGCTTTCAGAGGAGAAAAGAATCCCCATGTGGCAGGCGGAGAGAGAGGTCATGGGGTTTGACCACGCCCACGTGGGCGCCCTTCTGCTTCGGGAGTGGAGAATACCGGCTCATCTGGAGGCGGGGGTGCGGTTTCATCACTCGCCGCTGCCGTCCTCCTACACTCTTGAGGCATCCCTGATCAACGTGGCCGACTCGCTGGCCATTGCCATGGGCATAGGACGGAGCGGCTCCGCCATTGTTCCGGATATTGACGACGAGACCTGGGGGGCCGTCGGCCTCTCGGGGGGAGTCTTCCAGCCCGTGGTTCGCCAGGGTGACCGGCAGATAGGGGATATAACCGCGACGTTCCTGGGAGATGGGGTGACCTAAAATGATAAGCCCGGAAGATCGTATCGCATATCTCGAGGACAGAATCCGAAGGCTTGAGGATAATAACACTTTTTTCTGGAATGAAAAAAACAGGGCTATGGAAGCTCTGGAGGCGGCCATAAGGCTGGGGTCCTTTGATACGAGCCTCAACCGCCTTGACGACCCTCTGCCTATTTTTGAGGAGGTCCTTGAAAGAGCGGGAAGCCTGCTTAATTTTCGTGCGGTCGCTCTCTACATGGTGGAGAGCGATTCATCTTTCCGTCAGGCTCTATGCATACCCCATGAACGGGCTTCCGAGATAGAAGACCTGGTCTCCAGGAGAATTGAAGACCGTACTTTCTCATGGGCGCTGAGGCGTAAAAAATCCGTCCTTGCGGGGGTAGCCAGCCCGGAGCCTCTCCATGTTCTTCATGTGCTTACGACCATCTCCCGCACCAGAGGGATGTTTGTCGGAATTGTGGAGGGAGAGCTTGACGAGGTCTCCGATTATTCCATGTCCCTACTGTCTGTGCTTCTCTCCTCCGCGGCAGAGGCTATGGAAAGCTTCGAGCTCTACCACAATCTGAGAGCCCTCAACACCGACCTGGCAGAACGGATGAGGCAGCTTGAGGACTACCGGAGGGAGCTTGAGGAGTACAGAAACTTTCTGGAGATACAGGTGGATAGACGCACCAAAGATCTTTCCAGGGCCAACGAAGAGATGAAGATGGAGATTGCGGAGCGGATGAGGGCCGAGGAGAGTCTCAAGTCAAGCGAGCAGATGCTCAGGCTTGCTGTGGAGGGTATGGGGGAGGGCCTGTGGATCTGGGATCATGCCACGGGAAATACGGACCTTTCACCCCTTTCAACAGAAATTCTATGTGACGAGGGGAGCGGAGTGGACTGCGGCAGCCAGGATTTTGAGTTCCGGAAGGCCTGGGAGAAGCTCATCCTTGATGAGGACAGAGAGAAGCTTGAAAGACGAAGGAGCCTCTGTTTTGGGGGGCAGTCGCCGTCCTACAGCGCAGAATACAGAATCCTCGACAAGGATGGCCAGCAGAGGTGGATCCTGGAGCAGGGCAGAGTTGTAAGGAAGGATAGTCAGGGGCAACCTCTCACCATTGCGGGAACCCACTCGGACATTACGGGCAGAAAAGAGATGGAGGCTCATATCCTGTTTCAGGCAACCCACGACTTCCTTACAGGCCTTCCCAATCGCTTTTTATTTCAGGACAGGCTTTTCCAGGTTCTTGCAAGGGCCAGGAGGGAGAAGGAGAAGGCTGCCCTGTTCTTCATCGATCTTAACGATTTCAAGAGCATTAATGACAACTACGGCCACACCGTGGGCGACATGATCCTCAAGGAGGCGGCCACCCGTCTTACATCAAACGTCAGAGAGATGGATACTGTGTGCAGGCTGGGGGGAGATGAGTTTACGGTTGTGCTGCCGAGCGTAAAAGATGCGAATGACGCCATATCGGTAGCAGATCGGATTATAAGTGCTTTTGAAAGGCCCTTTGAGTCAGTGGCGGGGGGAGTAATACTGAGCCTTTCAGTGGGAATGGCCCTCTTTCCTGATCACGGCAACACTGTGGAAGAACTCCTTAAGTTAGCAGATGAGGCAATGTACCGGGCCAAAGAACTGGGAAGCAGTTCCCCCTCCTTTTGACACCCCTGAGGACCGGCAGGTCCTCATTTTTTTATCTTAAGCCAGAGACTACCTTCAAAGGAGTGATGATCATGTTGGTATCAATTCCTTACGGCAGGGGACATCTTTCCCTTGATGTGCCGGACAGCCGGCTGAGAGCCGTTTTGACATCCAGGCTTCACGAGCTGAAAGCTGAAGCCCCTGAGAGTGAGATCGTAAGAAAATCCCTGGGAAACCCCATCGGAAGCCCCCGGCTGAGGGAGCTGGCCAGGGGTAAGGAAAAGGTGGTAATCATCTCAAGCGATCATACCCGCCCCGTGCCGAGCAGGATAATTATGCCCCTGCTTCTCGAGGAGGTAAGGGCAGGAAACCCTGATGCCGATATTACCATTCTGGTAGCAACAGGAGGACACAGGGCTACCACCGATGAGGAACTGCTTGAGCGCTACGGACAGGAAATTGTGAAAAATGAACGTATAGTCGTCCACGACAGTCACGATGATTCTGCCCTGATACATGTGGGAACGCTGCCCTCAGGGGGCGATTTTATCCTTAACCGTCTTGTGGTGGAGGCCGACCTGGTGGCGGCGGAGGGCTTTATCGAGCCTCACTTCTTCGCCGGCTACTCAGGAAGCCGCAAGT
>JBMNVK010000130.1:0-5500 GCA_050946755.1 Aminivibrio sp.
TGGCGTCGTGCTGAAAGACCCTGATCTTTTTCAGAAGGTCCGCCCCCACTTTGAGTTTCACCTCTTCGTCGGTCATGGCACGGTGAGTGCCCAGGGCGATGAGGATGGCGGAGTCTTCCATGGTTACCCCTCCGGCCTCCAGCTCCTCAAAAAGAAGGGGCAGCAGCTTTGCCGCGGGAGTGTTGCGGGTGTTGTCATCGATGATGATCAGGGCTGAATCTCCCTTTTTCACCATCTCTTTAAGCCTGGGCGAGCCGATGGGGTTCTCCAGGGCCCGCCTGGCTTCCTCCATGTCGCCGCCGGGGGTCAGATCCGCCGTTTTGGGGGCCAGTACGGCGATAAGATTTTCGTTGGGGATTTCCACATCACCAAATCCCTCGTAGGGGAAGGTTATCTTTGCCATAACGCACCTCCTGAGACTATCTCCGTAAATGCGGCCCCTTTCCGGGGGCTCTTCCGTTCATGGTCTCTTTGATTTACCGAGCCTCTTGGGCCATTATACTTCCTTCACTGCGAATGGATAATGCTAAAAGCCTGCCTTTGGTGTATTGTAGATTCAGTTAAGTGGTTTATGTTGCGGGGGGTGCTCCATCATGAAGAGGGAATTCGAAAACTTGTACAGCCACGGTTTTATAAGGGCGGCGGCCTGTTCGCCCCTGGTGGGGGTGGCCGACCCGGCGTCCAACTGGGCGGCGGCGGCGGAGATGGTCCGGGAGGCCCGGGAGAAGGGCGCCGTTCTGGCCGTCTTTCCCGAGCTCCTTCTTTCCTCCTGTTCAGGGGGGGACCTCTACCTGCAGGAAGCCCTTCTGGAGGCTTCTTTGAAGGCCCTGTGCGGCTTGAGAGACGCAACGGCCTCCGTCCCCGCGGTGGTAGTCGCCGGAGTGCCCCTGAGGGTTGGAGACGGCATCTTCAACTGCGCCGCGGTTATCTGCGGCGGCAGGGTTTTGGGCCTTGCGGCCAACTCATGGCTTTCAGCCGCGGGGGATTCGGCCTCGCCCAGGCAGTTCCGGGCCGCCTGCGCCTTGGGAGCCGACAGGACTGACCTTCCGGGACAGAAGGGGGTTCCCATTGGAGCCGACCTTATTTTCGAGGCGGAGGGCATCCCCGGTTTCCGCCTCTTCTGCGAGATAGGGGACGACCTGCTCTCGCCCATCCCTCCCTCGGCGGCGGCGTCCTTGGCTGGGGCGACGGTGCTGGCGGTTCCCGCTTCCTCCCGGGCCGCCCCGGGCGGGGGAGAGCGGCGAAAGAGGACGGCGGCGGAGCTCTCCGCAAGGCAGGTCTGCGGCCTCGTGTACGCCGGGGCGGGGGCGGGGGCGTCCACCACCGACTTTGTCAGGGATGGACAGTGCCTCGTCGCCGAGGCTGGGGAGGTCCTGGCAGAGTCGGAGCGGTACTCCCACGGGCCCGTCATGGCCCTGTCTGACATAGATCTTGGCCGGATTTCCCACTCAAGGGCGACCCATTCTTCCTTCGGCTTGCTCCCGGAGGGACGGCCCTTTCGCAGAATATCCTTTCCCCTGGAGGCCCCCTCGGGCATCATAAGGCTCATCCGTCCCGTTCCTCCCTTCCCCTACGTCCCGGCGGAGGAGAAGGAGAGGGATGAAACCTGCCGGGAGACCTGTCTTATCCAGTCCAGAGCGCTGGCCGCCAGGATGGAGTCGGCGGGGATAAAAAACCTTGTCCTCGGAGTTTCAGGGGGCCTTGACTCCACCCTCGCCCTCATAGTCTGCGCCATGGCCGCGGACCTGCTGAGCCTGCCCAGGAGCAGCATAAAGGCCTTCTCCCTACCGGGCTTTGCCACTTCGGACAGGACCGCCGCAACCGCCCGCCTTCTTATGGAGGCTCTGGGCACAGAGGGGACGGAGATAGACATCAGGCCCGGCTGCATGCAGATGCTCCGGGATATGGGGCATCCCTTCGCAGATGGAGAGAAGGTCTACGACGTGGCCTTTGAAAACGTCCAGGCGGGGCAGAGGACGTCCCTTCTCTTCAGAATTGCCAACGACCTGGGGGGCATGGTGGTGGGGACGGGGGACATGAGCGAGCTGGCCCTGGGGTGGTGCACCTACGGCGTGGGGGATCATATGTCCCACTACAGCGTCAACTGCGGAGTGCCCAAGACCCTGGTCCGGGCCATAATCCGCCATGCCGCCGATGAGGCCGCGATGGGCGAGGCAGCCGGAGCCGCCTTCGAGGCCGTCCTGGCCACGGAGATCAGCCCGGAGCTGGTGCCCGGTGCGCCCGGAGCGGCAAAAAATGGCGGCCCCGCCCAGAGCACCGAGGCCGCCATAGGTCCCTATGAACTTCAGGACTTCAACCTCTTCTATACCCTGGAGCGGGGCTGTGCGCCGTCAAAAATCGCCTTTCTGGCACGGGCCGCCTGGGGCGAAAAATACTCCCTGGCGGAGATCAAAAAGTGGCTCTCCGTCTTTGTCCGCAGGTTTTTCGGGACAAGCCAGTTCAAGCGCTCCTGCGCCCCCGACGGCCCGGCGGTGTTTGCGGGGAGCCTCTCCCCCAGAACGGGGCATTGCGCGCCCAGCGACGGCCGCGCAACCCCGTGGGAGGACGATCTTAAGAGTATCCCCGACTGATCAGGGCTCGATGTGGGGCAGGCCGAAGAGGTCGGCGTAGTAGTCCAGCCTCTTCCAGGTGGCCGGGTCGAGGAAGACCCCCTCTTTCATGGATTTTATCCGGTTCTCGTGCTCCTTTTCGCCGTGGATGTAGATTCTTTCCCGGCCCAGTACCTTGGGGGATTCCCTCAGAGTCTTCAGGATATACTCCACATGGGCCTCGATGGCCCCTGAGTCGCCGAAGAGGTCGAGCCTGGTGGCCTGGAAGTAGTGGCAGAGTCCTCCCTTGCCGGAGTAGGTATCAAAGGTGGGATTCCCCATGGAGATGCCCGACGTCAGCAGCTCCACAAGCAGCCCCAGGCCGTAGCCCTTGTGGCCGCCCATGGTCTCGTCGGTGCCTCCAAGGTAGGTCATGCCTCCGTAGGGGCTTGTCCCAGAGCGGCTTATCTCCTCGGCTTTGACGGCGTCCTGGGTCTCCTCCCCGTCCTCGTCCACAAACCAGCCCAGGGGCATGGTACCCGTTCTGCGGGCCGCCACCTCAATCTTGCCAAGGGCCACGGTGGTGGTGGCCATGTCAAGCATGAAGTGGGGCTTCTCTCCCCGGGGAATGGCCACGCAGATGGGGTTTGTCCCCAAAAGCCGCTCTTTGCCGAAAAGGGGTATCCCGGCCCTTACGGTGTTTGTAAGGGCAACGCCCATCATTCCTTCGTCGGCGGCCATCTCCGCCCATACCCCCGCCATGCCGAAGTGTCCCGAGTTTCGGACTGCGGTCATGCAGGTGCCGGATATTTTAGCCTTCTCAATGGTCCGGTCCATGGCCAGCTTCGAGGCCGCGAAGCCTGAGCCATTGTGGCCGTCCACCACCAGGGAAACCGGCGTTTCGTGGACTATCTCCGGCCGGCCGTTTACATCGGCGTCGCCGTCCTGGATAGTGTCGTGGTACAGCTTAACCCGGGCGGCGCCGTGAGAGGCGTGTCCTCTGGCGTCGGCCTCCGTCAGGACGTAAGCCCCTGTCTCCGCCGTCTCCCTGGTATAGCCCAGGCCCTTTTCGAGCATGTCCGCCAGATAGCTCCGGAGCTTTTCATAGCCTATGGTAGTTCTTTCCATAACTTCCCCCTCTTTCATTCCAGTATGGTGATTCTGCCTTCTTCTTCCGCCGCCATCTCTCCTCTGAAGCGGATATAGTCCGCCGTCGCTTCCAGGTACATCTGCTGCATGGAAGAGAAGAGGGGCGCGTTTTTCTTAAAGATATAGTGCTTGTCGCCGCCGCCGCCGGTCCAGTCGGTGACGGCCACGGTATAGGCTTTCCGCGGATCTATGGGGCCCCACGACCCGTCGGCCTGCAGTATCTCCGCCTTTACGAGCCGGGAGCCGGCGGTACGGACCACGCTGTTGCTGTCGATAAGCAGGGGCTGCCTGCGCGAATCAATGGTGAACCGGAGCCCTGAGACCTGCAGAAAGCCGCCGGTGGGAACTCTCATGGCCCCGTCGTACACGTCGCCTTCCGCGATCAGGGCTGAGGCGCTGGTCTCCAGCACTTCCAGCAGATCCTCCCCGGACAGGGTTCCTTTCCACAGGGAGCCGCCGAAGGGCATCATATTTGTAATGTCGGCGTAGGATACGGAGCCCGCAAGGTAAATTTTGTCGCCCCTTATGCTTCCCCCGCCGATAAAAGCTACGTCGGTCCCGACCTTCCACCGGAAGGCGTCGGCAATAAAGTTGCCCAAGGCCGCCTCTTTTCGCCTTAGTACCTCCGCCCGGGCGTCCATATCTGCGGGCTGGGGCGCCAGGGGAACTTCGAGTTTTTCGTTCAGCCTCTCCCTGAAGGGCTCAATAAGCCAGGCCACCCTTAAATCTTCCGGGATGTCCTTGCCCAGGGGGATTGCCTGCCATGAGCTTTCTTCTCTGTCCACCCGGCCATCCTTCACAGTCAGATTCATCCTGCCGAGGTGTCTCGCGTAGGAGCCCGCCTGGCCGACGGCAGTCATCCAGCCGTCCGGGCCTTCGATGAATTCTGCTCCTTCCATGAGGGTGTGGCTGTGTCCACCCAGGATTGCGTGAATGCCCGCCGTAGATCGGGCAATGAGCCGGTCGTCCTCCAGGCCGCAGTGGCTCAGTAGCACTATGATATCGCACCCCTCTTTTTTAAGAAGGGAGATCATCCGCTCCGCCTCGGAGGGAAGGTCCTGCCCCGCCCTGAAGCTGCCGCTGCCCGAGGTCACCGACGCCAGCGCCGGGGGGAGCAGACCGAAATAGCCGATCTTCAGACCGTTGGCCGTGGTCTTTGCGCCCCACTGTGGAAAGGGGGCGGGGCGGCCGTCTTTATACCGGAGGTTGGAGACTACAATGGGAAAGTTTGCCCGGGAGACCGCCTCGAAGAGCACCTCTTCCCCCAGATCGAACTCGTGGTTTCCCAAAGTCCCCGCCTCCACCCCGAGCAGAGAGAGGCCCCTCATCTCGGCGTGGCCGTGGAAATAAAAGAAGAGAGGGCCTTCGTTGACGTCGCCGATCTCGAAGAGGAGGACGTCCCCCGGCGCTTCGGCCCTGATGCGGTTGATGACCGTGGAGGCCTTCGCGAGCCCCCCTACGCCGTCCTCGGGGTAGATATGGCCGTGGATGTCGTTCATGGAGAGCAGCGTCACCTGGGCGGTGGAGGCGAAGGCGGTGCCGGAGAGCAGCATAAAAAGGGCAAGGGCGGCAAAAAGTCTGTTGCGGAGCAGTTTCATGGGAGATCTCTCCTTTGGCGGTTGAGTAGTTTTTTTAAACATCAGCATAAAAGACTGCCATTCCGACCGCAGATGGGGGGTCTGGTTTTTGGTTTATGTTGACTGCGGCAGCCTTTACCAAGTCCTTCTTCAGCTGTGCCGATCGGGTACTCTGGGGCAGATCCCTCCTCGCTTCGCTCGTTCGGGATGACAAAAAACGGTTGT
>JBMNVK010000131.1:0-5356 GCA_050946755.1 Aminivibrio sp.
CTGGAGAGCAAAATCCTGACCCTGGAGGACGAGCTCCGCCTTTTTGCTGTGCGCAAAGCTAATCTAACAGCTCTCAGAAAGGCTTACTCCCTTCTTTGGACCATTCAGGAAAAAAGCGAGCTTCTTGAGCGCTTTATGGCCCTTGAAAGCACTATCATGCCCCTTTTAGAAAAAAGAAGGGAGAAGGGCTTCCTGCTCGAACGGGATCGCCTTGAAATGGAGGCCTGGTTTGCCTATGTCCGCAGAGAAGAGGCTGCCGGAGCCCTCTTGACAGAGGAATGTCTCGCCCTTATCAGAAAAGCAACAGGCAAAAGGGATCTTGACAAACTCAGAGCCCTTTTTCCGGATCTGAAGCCGCTGCCCTTTTCAGGTGACGGCTTTAGCGATGAGATAAAGGAGGAGTTTGGGGAATTCCGAATCCTGGGGGAGGTCCTGGAGGCAAAAAAAGAAATAGCCCGCAGGCTTCCGGGGGCACAGTATAATGCCCACCTCAGGGCAGGATATGGATTTTCGTCCGAGCATCCTGGCAGAAAAGGAGAAGAAGGCTTCATCTCCCTGACCTTTGATGTGCCTTTCAGAGAGGGACGGGTTGCCTCTGCAGCAGGAAGAGCTGCTCTTGCAGGGGTTGAAAAAGCTGCCCATGAGAGGGAAGTTATGGAGTTAACGATCATGAACAGCCTCAGGGAGGGCACAACCCGACTGGAGGCTGCCGTTGCAGGGCGATCCTTTGCCTTGAGCAACCTGAAAATGGCGGCTGAAGGAGTTCGAGAAGACAGGCTTCGTTACGATCTTCTGCCTGGAGATGTACTGGAGCAGCTTTTCAGGAGTCTTTTTATCTACCTCTCCTCAGCTTTATCCCTCATTGATAGCGAGGGGGCAATTCTTCAGGCTCATAGTGAGCTTCTCGGAATGCTGCCCTCAACCGGCGCCTGGCACGAGGGCGATCGGGCAGCCGTATTTTCCCCGGATGACCCGGACCGGCTCAACCTGCTTGCCCCTCCGTGGCTGGCTTTTGCCTCTGGCTTACCCCCTGCCGATGGAGTACAGGAAACCCCTGTATCCCTTCCTAAGAAAACCTTTTATTTGTGGGGCGGGGATGAGCTGCTGACCGCAGACAAAACAAGATATCTTTTTGAGACAGCGGCAAAAGAGGGAGCTGACAGGATTCTCCTCTCCTTCTCCCGCCGTGGAATAGCTCTCCTGGATGATCCTGCAGGCAGCGCCAGGCTAAAAGAGTCCATAATCATTGCCAAAAATGCCGGTATCGCGGTGGAGCTGCTCCTCGGAGATCCGTCGTGGATACTTCCTGCCCACAGAAAGGGGCTTGTGGATCTGGTAGACAGGCTGGGGCACTTTAATTTTTCAGGAATACATCTGGATCTTGAGCCGGACCAGCTTCCGGGCGCCAAGGACAAGCGCAGAGAACTGCTTGTCTTTCTTATTGACACTGTCAGAGCAGTTAAAAAAGCATCCCTGCTGCCGGTATCATTATCCATGCATCCCCGGTATCTCGAGGGCGAATTAGGCCCTGTGGCGGCGCAAGGCCTCGGAGCGGCGGGTGTAAATGAGATTGCAGTGATGATCTACTCAACTAAATATGAGGCCGTGGCATCGAGGATGAAGGCTATTCTGTCTGCCTGGCCGGGGCTTCGCTGCAGCCTTGCTGTTTCAGTTGAAAGAGAGCTTCCTCCCGAGGAAAGTTTTTTCAGGGAGGGCAAAAGGCGCCTGGGAGAGATACTCTCCTTCTTTGAAAGAGAACTTGCTTCTCCTGGTTTTGCCGGCATTGTTGTACAGTCATGGGAAAATTACAGGGAGATGGACATATGAAAGTAAGATTCAGCTCGCGAAAAAAGCACAATCCCGACATGGATGGAGGACTCCCGGTAATGTATGCTCCCGCAAAGAGGCAGGCGCCAAAATGGCGATGGTACGCCCTCGTCCTGATAATTTCAACTCCCCTTCTGTTTCTTCTGTGGCGTGTTGGAATTGCTCTTTTTCTTGTAAACGCTCCCGGTGTAATCTCACTGGACAAGAAGAGCATCAATAGCCCCTTCTCGGCGGTGGTGGAAAAAATACATGCAAAGCCGGGCATGAAGACCGATAAAGGTCAGCTTCTCATGCAGCTGCAAGATCCTCATGTAACCCAGAGAATATATATCCTGGAGGCGGAATTGGAGGCCCTGCGATCAAGGCCGGCTGATGCTGATTCTGCCGAGGCATCCGACGGACCGGCCAGAGCTGCCTCGGCAAAAATTAGAATTGCCGGGGAAAACGTTCGTTATCACAAGGAGTACAGGGATACAATCCAGGCTCTTCTGGCTCAGGGAGCCGCAACAAGAGCAGAGGCCGCCGAAGCCGAGGCCAAATACAGGCAGGCTCTTGCAGACCTTGCCGAGGCCAGAACATCCCTCTCCATTCTCCAGGTGCCGGAGTTCTCAAGGCAGGAATCCGCCGCCCAGAGAAGCAGCAGAATAGCCCAGATAGAGGCCGAACTTAAGGGGCTGGATGAACAAAGTCAGTCTTTTTCCGTTCTTAGCCCGGATGAAGGAAGGATACTGGATGTTTTTCCGACGGAGGGGCAGTATGTGGCCGGCGGCGACGCCCTGCTTCTTTTGGGCAAGCCCCAGTCTCTTTATGTTATGTCTTACATTCAGCCGAGACACATCTCCTATGTCAGGGAAGGCGAGAAAGTGGAGATCCGTCTTCCGGGGGGCATTTCAACTGTCGGCAGGATAGCTGCCGCACCGGAAATAGCTGCCCGCATTCCGGCAGAACTGGCCGGTGTTCTTACGGAGGGAAGGCAGACAATACTGGTTCAAATAGAGATTGAAGAAGGCTTAGCAGAGCATTTGCGGGTGGAGGGTCTGCCTGTATCGGTTCATTTCGGCTTCTCTCTTAAGAAAAGTCTTCAGATTCTCGCTGATTGATGAAGGATTCAGGAGGAAAAATCATGACTGGTTCGGATATAGAGCAACGAAACAAATCCAACCTGTATGTATTATCAGCAGCAGAGGACCTTGCTGATTGGGGTGAAAAAGAACTCCCGTCTGGCTTTATTGTGGATGCCGGTGAGACGGGATCCAATGGCGCCCTTCTGCGGGAGCTGCGGAAGCGATCAGACACAGCCCTCCTTCCCGTCTTTTTGAAATCAGAGGGCTCTGCTGAAGAAAAAGAAGCTGCCGATGGATCCGGTCTGCCGGAAGAGCAGATGGAGCCCATTGCAGCGGCTATAAATAGCAGGCTCCAGGATTTGGATAAAGCACCTCTTCAAAAAAACTTGAGTCTGAGGTTGCTGACTTTTTTGTACTCCCGGGAGGAAAAAAAATTGAGCCCGGTGCTCAATCCTTATTCTGACGGCCTTTACTCCTATCCTCTTGCGGACTATATTTCGGGGGGACTTATGGACTCCTCTAGGTGGATCGCCGAGCTGCTTGACCAGGGCTATCTGGAAGAAGGCCTTCTTGTTGAGAGAATAAGAGCTTGTCCAAGGTGCGGCGGCGCCCATCTAAACTATGTGGACATATGCCCCTCCTGCAAAAGCATGGATATTCGCCAGGTTCCCTTTATCCACTGCTTCACCTGCGGCAGAGTAGGGACCCAGGACGCTTTTCTCAGGGAGGGCAGTCTGCAGTGTCCTTACTGCGAGACCAGGCTGCGGCATATCGGCTCTGATTACGACCGGCCCATGGAAAACTACTTATGCGCATCATGCTCTCAAATATTTGCAGAGCCTGAAGTATCCTGCCGCTGCCTGTTGTGCGGCGAATGGAGCCTGACGGACGCTCTTCAGGTTCGTGCATTTCGGGAGTATGCTCTTTCCGAAAGGGGCGTAATGGCCGTCCATGGCGGCAGCACAGATGATATGTACACTGTATTTGACTCCCTTAACTACACAAAGCCCGAGCCCTTCCGCCACATCCTTGACTGGCAGCTCCAGCTTTCCGACAGGCCTCCTGTAGAATCCTTCAGCCTGATGATAATTTCATTCCCCAATGTAGAGGCTTTAAAAGAATCTGCCGGCAGGGCCCGGGTTACGGAGATTTTGGAAGGTATGGCGAGGCGCCTCAGGGAGAACATCAGAAAGACGGATGTAACCACAAGAACTGCTGAAAATGATCTGCTTCTTCTTCTGCCGAAGACAGGAGAAAAAGGGGCTAAAAATCTGGCTGCCAAACTGAAAAAAATGGAGGAAGACACCCTTCAGCCTGACGGATCCTCCCTTGAGATATTGATAAAAATAGCATCATTTCCAAAAGACAGAGTGAAGGGTGAGGATTCGCCTCTTTTGATAGCCAGGCTTAAGGGCTGATCCCAATGGATAATTGGATTTTATACCTTTTCAGGGGTTTTCGGACTTTTTTTGAGGATCCTCTCTCTTCAGAGCTATGGGTTATTATTTTTAAATTCGTCCCCATGATCCTCGCCCTGGAGCTTCCCTACTATCTGTTTGTTTTATCAGGGATTTTAAAATACCTGATCGGCAGGACGAGGCCAGGACCATATGACAGGGCATTTTATCCCCCGGTTTCATGCATAATTACGTGCTATGCAGAGGGGCAGGAAGTGCGCAAAACCATAATGAGCCTTGCAACCCAGCTTTACCCCGGCAACATTGAAATTATCCCCGTACTCGACGGGGCGTCATCCAACAAAGAGACCTATGATGCTGTCTATTCGATGGTTGAGGAGGTTGACTCCCTCCCTGGAAGAGAGCTGAAGATAGTTCCCAAATGGAAGAGAGGAGGAAGGGTCTCATCCCTCAATTCTGGTTTTGTGCTCTCTGCAGGGGAAGTGGTTATGGTCTTTGACGGCGATACCTCTTTTGACAATGACATGATTCAAAAGGCTGTCCGTCATTTTTCAGATCCCAGCGTGATGTGCGTATCAGGTTGCCTGCGGGCCAGAAACTGGAGGAGTTCGCCCGTTGCTGCTCTTCAGGCCATGGAGTATCTCGTCTCAATAATGGCGAGCAAGACCGGGCTAAGTGAGTTTAATGCGGTTAATAACATCTCCGGCGCCTTCGGAATTTTCAGAAGGGAAATTCTTACTCTTATCGGAGGGTGGGATGCTGGCACTGCAGAGGATCTGGACCTCACCTTAAGGGTAAAGAGCTATTTTGGCAGGTATAAAAGCCTGCGCATCGTCTTTGATCCGGAGGTAATGGGACATACGGATGTGCCGGAGACCCTCACGGATTTCTTCCGGCAGCGGCTGAGGTGGGATGGAGATCTTTTCTACCTCTACTTCCTCAAGCACTTCAGATCCTTTTCGCCCCGCCTGATGGGATGGCCGAACCTGCTCGTATCCACCGTGGGCAGCCTCCTGTTTCAGATAGTCACTCCCATCCTTCTGTTCT
>JBMNVK010000132.1:0-5259 GCA_050946755.1 Aminivibrio sp.
GGATGAAGGATCTGCCCTGTCCGCGCTCTTTATCCTCCTCCTCGTTATGAAACTCGCTAAGCCACTTCCTTGATGAGCTGGGGGAGGGAATGGAGATGCCCAGTTCCTCGAAGCGGAGCTTACCCTCCAGATCGCTCAGGTGATCCACGGCGACTCCCCCGGCGAGCTGAAGCAGGGCAAGGGCCAGAACATGCTCCGAATCTCTGTATCCTCTGTTGCTCCTGGCCCCTATGGCTGAATCTATTACCCCGGGAAGCCCCGAGAGTTGAAAAAGCCTTACTGCGGACCACAGCCCTCCGAAGGAGGATATGCCGCTCTTTCCGTTTTGTATCTCTATAGGGACATTTCGGGAGGTAGTGTTTTTCTTCCCCGTAGGGTTGTTTTTCCTGTGGACTTTCTTCTCTGTTCGGGTCATAATAATCGCACCTCTCTGGTGAAGGTCTGTGTCTTGAACAACACTACCTTAACACTGTTCTATGAACAGTCCAGAGGGGTTTACTGTTTTTTAACCTGCGGATTTAGGTAAACAGCGGGGAGTTTACATCCTGGGGGGCAGAGACTACAATATAATGGATTTTATTAATGAATTTGTCCTTCGGAGTCGTCCCCAGGGACGGGATGGCTCCGACAGCGATATTTTCGACGCTCCCCCCAGGAGCGTTTGCCAGGGAGGATTTTTTATGAAATGCCAGTTTGCGGCCGTCAGCAGCCGGACGGCTGTCTATTTGTATTCTTTTTTTGTCAGCAGAACTTATGATCCGGTCCCGGAGGCCCAATTTAAGGCAAGGGCCCCCGTCTGCCGGAAGGATCTACCCGGAGCAAGCAGATTATGACTGCCCTGTGCAGGGCGGACCGGCTTAAAATTGTAAGACCATCGGCCTCTGCCAGGCTGCTGGCGGAGAGGGAGAACTGCTCTCTGCTGGCGGCGGCGGTAATTGAAGCCAGGGATGATCTCACGGCCGAAGCGCCCTTTGCCCGCCCTTCCATGAGCGCCCTCATTGGGGAGCTGGACTTGGGCCGGGGAGCTTCCGAGGCTGCGGAGCGATGGAAAAAAATGAAAAATCCGGGGAGGGTGCTGGTTTACGGGGATTATGATGTAGACGGCGCCGCCTCCACTGCTCTGGCCATGAAAATCTGCCGGGGCGCCGCCCGGGCTGTGCGGTTTTTTATTCCTCACCGCCATGAACAGGGCTACGGCCTTCACCGGTCCGTAATGGAACAGCTTCTGCCCATGGGGTGGGATACGCTCATCGTAGTGGACTGCGGTTCAAAGGACTATGAAATCCTTGATGAAGCGGCGGCCTCGGGCATGAACGTCTTTGTTTTTGATCATCATCAGCCGGAGGAGGGCAAGCCCGTCCACTGGTCCGTAGTCAATCCTCACTGCGGGGGAGGGGATGAAGAATCCAGATCCCTGTGCGCCACGGGAGTGCTCTGGGCATGGGCCTGGAAGTATGGCATTGTCTCCGAACGCAAAATCATGGAAATGGCAGATCTGGCGGCCCTGGCCACTCTGGCGGACTGTATGCATCTGGGAGACCTCAACAAGGAGATAGTGAGGGAGGGCATTGCCTCCATGAAGGGGAGGCCGGGCCCCGGCCTTGCCAAGCTCTTCTATCACCTTGGCCTTTCCGCCCGGGGAATTTCGGAGGAGTCTCTCACCATGAGGGTGATTCCCTGCCTTAACGCCGCCGGGAGGATGGATATAGCCGATACGGCCGTGGATGTGCTGCTGGGAGGAAGGGGCTCGGAAGAAGGGGCAGAGGCCCTGGTCGTCCTCAACAAAAAGAGGCAGCTCCTCTCGGGCAGGATCTCCGACGAGGCCATGGAAATTCTGAGCGGCCCCTTCAACCATGTGGCCCTGGGGGAGGATTGGCCCGTTGGAGTTTTAAGCGGCGTTGCCAGCAGAATCTGCAGTGTAAACTCATCTCCGGTGGCCCTTGCGGCGCCGGTTAAGGAGGGCATCCGGGGTACTCTGAGGGTGCCGGAGGGGGGAGATGCCATAAAGGTGCTTGATTCCATCTCCTCTCTGCTGGACGGATGGGGAGGGCATCAGTATGCCGCCGGATTTTCCGTATCCCGCTCCAACTGGAATGACGTTCACACCCATCTGGAGGAGGCCCTTTCCTCCATGGAGCTGGAGGAGCCGGAGATTACGGCTCTGGCTGTCAACCCGGAGGATATCGCAATAGATACCTGGAAGGAAGTGACAACCCTCGGCCCCTTCGGCAACGGCAACCCGGCCCCTCTGTTTTTTTCTCCCCGGCGGGAGGAGGATCAGCTTCTTCCCCTCGGCAGAGACGGCCGTCACCTCCAGGTGGATACGGGGGGAGCAAGGCTGCTCGCCTTCAACGGCCGGGAGGCTATTGAATCCGCTCCCCGGCCCGGCGGATGGATATACCGCCCCAGGCTGGACTACTGGCGGGGGCAGGAGCGGCTTCAGTATGTCATGGACTATGTCGTGGTGGATGAACTGCCCTGAACAGGGGGTGATGGCGTGAATCCAAAAGAACTGAGCGAAAGCGTACTGGTAAAGCTGGACCCTGAAGAGAAAAAAGGGTCCAACTCCGGCATGGACAGAAAAGCCTCCGGTAAGCTCAGAGACAGCTATATCGGCCGTATCCCCGATGAAGACAGGGCTATTTCGGTAAAATTTGCCTGGCACGAGCTTTGGTCCAAGGTGATCCACTACCTTACCAGGGAGGAGCTCATGACCCTGGGTGAAGCTCTGGTCATGGCCGGAGCGGCCCACAAGGACCAGAAGAGGTCCACCGGTGATCCCTACATTGTTCACTGCATCAACGTAGCCTCCATCCTGGCGGACATGCAGCTGGACGGAGTTACTCTCGTAGCGGCGCTGCTGCACGATGTCATAGAGGACACGGATATCCCTGCGGAAAAGCTCAAAGATGCCTTCGGCTCCGAGGTGGCCACCCTAGTGGACGGGGTTACCAAGCTCGGAAAGCTTCCCTTTAAATCCTTCGAGGACTACCAGGCGGAGAACCTGCGCAAGATGTTCGTCGTTATGGCAAAGGATATTCGGGTCGTGCTGATAAAGCTGGCGGACCGTCTGCATAACATGCGCACCCTGGGCGTCCTCAGAAAGGACAAGCAGATGAGGATCGCCAGGGAGACCCTGGAGATCTATGCGCCCCTGGCCCACCGGCTTGGCATCTATCAGGTCAAGAGAGGGCTGGAGGACCTTGCCTTTAAATACGCAGACCCTGAAATGTACTATGAAATCCGCAGAAGGGTCCGCAAGAAGCTTCCCGAGCGGGAGAACATAATCAGAAAGGCTATGGATGTACTCACCGCCAGGCTTGATGAAGAGGGCATCGAATGTCGGGTTACGGGCAGGGCCAAACACTTTTACAGCATCTACGAAAAGGTCAACAGAAAAAAACTCCCCGTGGAGCAGCTCTACGATCTGCTGGCCCTCAGGGTCCTGGTGGAGGATATCGCCGCCTGCTACACGGTTCTTGGCATCGTCCACACGATATGGAAGCCCATTCCGGGCCAGTTTGACGACTACATTGCCAACCCGAAGAGCAATATGTACCAGTCCCTCCATACCACAGTTGTGGGTCCCACGGGAGAGCCCCTTGAAGTGCAGATCAGAACCAGGGAGATGAACTACCTGGCCGAGTACGGGATAGCCTCTCACTGGAGATACAAAGAGGGCAGCGGCAGGCTTGACGATCTGGACACAAGGCTTACATGGATCCGTCAGGCCCTGGAGGGCGATCACGACGGCTCTCAGGATCCTTCTGAATTTCTTGAGCGGCTCAAGGACGACGTGCTCTCCTCCGATGTCTTTGTCTTCACGCCCCAGGGAGAGGTAGTCTCCCTGCCAAGGGGATCCACGCCCCTGGACTTCGCCTTTGCCATCCACACCCAGGTGGGCATGAGGTGCGTTGGCGCCATGGTGAACAACAGGATTGTAGCCATGGGATATGAGCTCCAGAACGGCGATATTGTCAAGATCATCACCTCTTCCCAGGGAACTCCCTCCCGGGACTGGCTTAAAATTGTCAGAAGCAGCAAGGCCAGAAGCAAGATCCGGGCCTACTTCAGGGCCCAGGAGAAAACAGAGCGGGCAGAAAAGCTCCAGAGGGGAAGAGAGCTCCTGGAGCGGGAGATTAAAAGAAGAGGCGCCCCGGAATACGAAGAATTTGACGATCTCATGCCCCAGCTTAACAAGATCGCCAGGGACGGGGGCCATGCAAACGGTGAAGACCTTCTCGTCGCCATCGGCAGCGGAAACTACAGCGTCTCCCAGGCGGCCCAGCGCCTTGCGGGCAAAGCCCAGGCCCAGCCCTCCGCCCAGCTTCCGCCCGAACCGGAAAAACAGGGGGGCTTTGCAGCCGTCCGGAGCGAATCGGACATAATAGTGGAGGGGGCCGAGGGAGTTCAGGTTCAGCTTTCCAACTGCTGCGAACCTGTCCCCGGAGATGCTATAGTAGGCTACTCCACGAGGACCAGGGGCATTACGGTGCACCGGGCGGACTGTGAAAATCTTAAGAACGCCAGGGAGGACAGGCTGATTTCAGTGGCCTGGAATGCCACAGAAAACAAACGGTATACAGCCCGTCTGAAGCTTGAGGCCCTGGACAGGGGAGGAATTTTCAGCGATGTGGCCCAGGCCATCCTGGCAGGCGACGGCGCCATGACGGGAGTCAAGGCGGGAGTCGTGGGAGGCAACATGGCCCGCATGAAGATAGAAGTCAGGGTTAGAAACGTGGAACATCTCTACAGCATAGTTGCGAGACTTAACGCCGTAAAGGGCATGATTGACGTCTCCCGGGGGTGATAATATGAGGGCTGTTGTGCAGAGAGTATCCTCCGCCAGAGTACTTGTGGACGGAGAAGTGACGGGAGAGATAGATAAAGGGCTTTGCGTTCTTCTGGCGGCCTCCCGTACGGACGGCGAGGCAGAGGCGGAGTGGATGGCCGATAAAATCGTCGGTCTCAGGATTTTTGAGGACGAGGCGGGAAAGATGAATCTGTCCCTGGCCGATGTGGGCGGGGCGGTTCTGGCCGTATCCCAGTTTACCCTCTACGGCGACTGCCGGAAGGGCCGGCGTCCTTCCTTCATCGCCGCAGGAGAGCCGGAGGAGGCAAACCGGCTCTACGAGGCCTTTAAAAAATTTGTAGCGGCAAAGGGAATCAGGGTGGAAAGCGGAGTTTTTCAGGCCCATATGAGCGTCGAGATAGTAAACGACGGTCCCGTTACACTGATACTGGAAAAAGATTCCTGAT
>JBMNVK010000133.1:0-5235 GCA_050946755.1 Aminivibrio sp.
CCGAAATCGGCGGCCATCATGGGAACGGGGATGCAGGGCCGCTTTCACGCCCTAATGTTTGCCCAGGAATTTCCGTCCATCGAACGCTTTTACGTTTACAACCGCTCGACGGAAGGGCTTGAAAGATTCCTGGCCGATATGAAGCCCCGGGTGGAGGCGGATTTTATCCCCTCTTCCCCCGAGGAGTGCGTCAGGAGCTCCGACATTGTAATCACCGCAGGGATAATGGAGCCCATAATCCCCCTCGAATGGGTCAGGGAGGGTACCCTCTGCATCGGCCTGGACCTTGCCAGGGCGTGGCAGCCGGACGTAGTTGCGGGGATAGACAGAATTTTCACCGACGATACAGAGCAGTTCTGGAACAGATACACCACCGAGCCGGAGGCCTTCGGCGGAAAGCCCCTTATCTCAGGAGAACTGAGCTCCGTCCTGCTGGGCCGGATTCCGGCGAGGCTCTCCCCGGAGGAGCGAATTCTTTCCCTCAACCTGGGAATGGCCATCTGCGACCTGGCCCTGGGAGATCTTATCTACAGGGAGGCGGAGAGGAAGGGCGCGGGTACGGTGCTTCCCCTCATGGAGCGGGAGGACCTTCTGCCCGATCTTCCTTAGCCTCTAAAAAATTTAACCGGGAGGAAACAGCATGAAAATGACTCACAAACAGCGCATCGAAAACGCCCTTCAGCTGAAGGAGACCGACAGAATCCCCTACAGCATGTGGTGGCACGTTCCCAACAGAGACCGCCACCCCAGAAGGCTGGCAGAGCTTACCATGGAGTACCAGAGGAAGTACGACCTGGACTTCATCAAGTTCATGCCCTACGGAATGTACTCCGCCATCGACTACGGCATCGACCTCGACCTCTTCCCCGGCTTCGTGGAAGCCCCCGTACCCCACAAGCCCTTCGTGGAGAAGGTGGAGGACTGGGACAAGATTCACTTCGTAAAAGGCACCGAGGGAGAGTACGCCGTAGTGCTTGAAGCCCAGAGGCTTCTTTTCAGCATGATGGACGAGCGCATCCCCTTCGTGAACACCGTCTTCAGCCCCATGACCACAGCGGCAAAACTCAGCACCCCCGAGATGCTTGCGGGACACATCAAGGAGGACCCGGCGAGAGTCCGCCGCGCCCTTGAGATCATCACCGAGACCACGATCCAGTTCGCCAGGGCGGCAGTGGAGCAGGGAGCGGACGGCCTCTTCTTCGCCTCCCAGTTCTCCACTTCGGACCTCCTCGACATGCCCACCCACGACGAGTTCGTCCGCAAGTACGACATGCCCATACTGGAGGCGGTGAAGGACCGCACCTGGTTCAACATCCTGCACCTCCACGGCGCAAACACCTACATCCGGGAGCTTCAGGACTACCCCGTACAGGCCTTCAGCTGGCACGACCGGGACGACGGCCCCTCCATGGAGGAAGTCCGCAAGTTCAGCGACAAGACCTTCATCGGCGGCCTTAGCTGGGGCAAAAACTGGCTCACCAAGACCAACGAAGAAGTCAAGGCCGAAGTAGTGGAAGTGGCCGCCAGAAACGGCGGCAAGGGAGTGATCCTTGGCCCCGGCTGTGTAATCGACCCCTCCACTCCCGAAGAGCGGCTTGAGCTGGTGCACAAGACTGTACTTGAGACGGCAAAGAAATAAAACTACCGACGCCCGACCCGTGAAAAGAAAGGAGGGAAGAGATGAGAAACTCAACAGAGCCAGTACCTGAGAGAGAAGAAAAGCTGAAGGATCTTGTAGACCGGCACATCCGGGAGCAGATCTTCCAGAAAAAAACCCTTCGCTCAGGGGATCAGATTCATGAAAGAGAACTCGCCCGGATGCTGGGCCTCAGCAGGGCCCCCGTGCGGGAAGCCCTGAAGCAGCTTGAAGAACAGGGCCTCGTAGAGGCCATAAAGTACAGAGGCTGGTTCGTGGCCGAATTTCTTGCGGAAGACCTGCAGGAGATAAATAAAATCCGGGCTCTTCTTGAGTACAACCTCTTCCTCTTCATTCTTTCCCGGGGCGGCGTCAGCGACCGCGACCTGAAGAAGGCGACCGGGCTGAACCGAAAGCTTGAGCAGATTTTGAATTCAAACCTGTCCAAAGAAGAACAGTCCTTTGAATTCGCCGAGCAGGAGATGGAGTTCCACTTCTTTCTGTACTCCCTTGCCGGGGACGGATGCCGGTGGACCAGAAAGATACTCACCAACATCTCCTACCAGATCCGGTGCGGCCTGCATCAGTGGATTTACGACACGGACCAGATGAGGATGGGAATAAAATCCCACGACAACCTGATAAAGTACCTTCGCAGAAAAGATAAGGACAGCCTGAGTGAACTGCTGTTCAGCAGGCTGAAAATTCTTCCCGGCGCAGAACGCTTTAAAAGAGCAAGCTGCATCGCCGGAGACACAATACAAATTGAGGAGGAATATGCACCATGAACAGACGCGAAAGAATTAAGCTGGCCCTTGCAGGCAAAGAGACGGACAGACTACCCTTCAGCCTCTGGAGGCACTTCCCCAACCTTGACCACCACCCCACGAAGCTTGCCGAGCTATCCCTGGAGTACCAGAGGAGATACGACCTTGACTTCATCAAGTTCACTCCCTACGGCATGCTTGCTACCATCGACTGGGGCGTATCCCTCAAGTTCTCCCCGGGCTTCGACATCGCCACCGTGGCTGCAGTACCTGCGGTAACCGAGCCTGACCAGTGGACCAACCTCCGCCCCCTGAGCGGAACCGACAGAGAGTACCTCCACGCCCTTGAGGGCCTTCGCCTCTGCATGGAAGAGAAGCCCGAGGACGTGCCCCTGGTGCAGACCGCCTTCAGCCCCCTCACCAACGCAATGAAGATGGCTGGCGAGGACGTTATGCTGAAGCACATGAGGGAGCACCCCGAAAAGCTCGAGAAGGGCCTTGAATCCATCACCGAGACCACTATCGGCTACCTGAAGGCCAGCATGAAGGGCGGCGCTGAGGGAGTCTTCTTCTCCACCCAGATGTCCTGCTACGACAAGCTCTCCGTGGAAGAAAACGAGCGTTTCGTGAAGAAGTACGACAAAATGGTGCTTGACGCCCTGAAGGACATAACCTGGTTCAACATCCTGCACATCCACGGCGCCCAGGTAATGTTCAAGGAGCTTGCCGACTACCCCGTGCAGGCCTTCAACTGGCACGACCGGGACGACGGCCCCTCCATGGAGGAAGCCAGGAAGCTTACGGACAAATGCTTCATCGGCGGCCTCAGCCACCTGGGCGTGCTTCTTGAGGAAAATGCCGAAGACAAGATTGAGGCCCATGTAAAGGATACGTGGGCGCACAACAATAGCCGCAGCGTAATCCTCGGCCCCGGTTGCGTAGTCGACCCCCATACCCCGGAAAAATACCTCTACCACATCAGGGACTGCGTCTACGCCACCAAAAAGTAGTCTGAAAGCAGAGGTGACCTTTAAATGGGGTGTACCGGCACAATAACTCTCAAGCAGTTTTTGAGCGAGGAAGTAAAACCGGCCCTTGGCTGCACCGAGCCGGTAGCGGTAGCACTGGCAGTGGCAAGAGCCAGGGAAGAGCTTGGAGAAAGACCTGAAAAAGTTGAAGTCCTGCTGAGCTCCAACGTATTTAAAAACGGCGCGACTGTAGGCATTCCCGGGACGGACGGCCTCAAGGGCAACGACGTGGCCGCCGCCCTGGCCCTGGTATCGGGCAAATCGGAGTGGGGCCTTGAAGTACTCAAGGAGAGCGGCTCCGCCGCTGCCAGAGAGGCGGAGAAACTCCTCGGCGAAGGACGGGTTTCCATAAATGTCGACCGGAACGCCGGCGGAGTCTATGTCCGGGCCGAGGTATCGGGAGGCGGGCACAGCGCGACCTGCATCATCGAAAAGAGCCACGCCAACATCGTGGAAGTGACCCGGGACGGCGCGGTAACCTTCAGCGCCGCCGAAGGCCCTGGCGGCGGAGGCTGCTCTGCCGCCGAGATCATTACCTCCATGAACTGGGATGAGGTAATGAAACTGGCCGACCAAATGGACTCCTCCGACGAGGCCTTCCTTATGCAGGGTGTGGACATGAACCTCGCCATCGCTGAAAAGGGCTTTGAGGACGGCATAGGTCTGGGAGTGGGCCGCTCCATAAAGGCGGTCTCCCCGGAGGCCTACAAAACCGACCTTGGCACCAGGATAAAAGCCTGGAGCGCAGCGGCCTCCGATGCCAGAATGGGAGGCGTGGCCATGCCCGTCATGAGCAGCGCCGGAAGCGGCAACCACGGCATCACGGCCATAATCCCTGTGGCCCTATACGGCCGTCACGAAAACATGACCGACGGCCAGATCGCCAAAGGCCTTCTGGTAAGCCACCTTGCCACCGCCTATGTGAAGAGCCGCACAGGACGGCTCAGCTCCACCTGCGGCTGTGCCTTCGCCGCCGGAGCCGGGGCTGCCGCCGGAATAACCTGGCTGATGACGGAGGATATGGGTAAGGCAAAAGCCGCCGTATCTGCCGTAGTATCCAACCTGCTGGGAATGCTCTGCGACGGCGCCAAGGAGTCCTGCGCCTTCAAGGTGGGGACGGGGGCAATTGAAGCATACCACGCCGCCGTACTTGCCGCAGCAGGAGCCTCCATGGACGCCCAGGGCGTGGTTGGTTCCGATATTGAGGATACAATCACCAATGCAGCAAAAGTTGCCTCCAGCATGGGAGCCATCGAACAGACCATCCTAGACATACTGGACGAACGGGATAAGTAGACGGCAATAAAGTCCATATAAGATAAGGGGGAGGACCTGAGTCCTCCCCCTTATCTTATATGTGAATGCCCCTAGAGCGCTGGCCGGCGGCGCCTCATCTGGACGTAGAAAAGAAGCAGCGTAAAGAGGGCGATGCCTACTATGCTTGATACCGGCTCAGGCACTATCATGCACAGCGCCGCAGCGATAAAGGCGCCCCTCAGCAGATAGGAAAGATTTCCCCGCCAGTGGCCGATAACGCCCATGCCCAGGGAGAGCACTCCCACCGTACAGAAGAAGGTAACGGTCACTATATCATAGACCGAGCCGATCCCCAGCAGCCCGGGGTTGTACACGAACACGAAGGGAATCAGGAAGAGGACCAGGGCCAGCCGCACTGCCTCCACGCCTGTCTCCCAAAGGCCCGTTTTGGCTATCCCCGCCGCCGTATAGGACGCTATGGCCACGGGCGGAGTGATCATGGACATATTGGCAAAGTAGAAGATAAACATATGGGCCACCAGAGGCT
>JBMNVK010000134.1:0-5230 GCA_050946755.1 Aminivibrio sp.
CCTCCCCAGGGACTCCCTGGCCTTCATCGCCATGATCGCAGTGCTGCTGTGGAGGCCCCAGGGCCTGCTGGGCGCCAGGTAGGAGGGACGGCCGTGAACGACTACTCCATAACCATCCTTACTTTTATATCCATTCAGGCCATAGTGGCCTGCGGACTGAACGTCATAGTCGGGTTTGCGGGCCAGATCTCCCTCGGCCACGCCGCCTTTTTCGGCATTGGGGCCTACGCCTCCGCCCTGCTCACCACAAAGGCAGGGCTGACCTTCTGGACAGCTCTCCCCCTGGTTATTCTCATCACGGGCTTTATCGGTATGATCCTGGGCATGCCGAGCCTGCGGCTCAGGGAAGATTTTCTGGCGGTAACCACCATCGGCATAAACTTCATAGTGGAATCAGTCTTTTTGTACATACCCTTCTTCGGAGGGGCCCTGGGATACGGCGGAATACCTTCAATCACCGCCCTGGGAACCAGGCTCCGGGGGGCAAACTATTTTTACCTATGCCTCTTCTTTCTGGCTGTCGTCCTTCTCGTATCCAGGAGGTTTACCAGGGCCTGGGCCGGTCTGGCCTGCTTTGCCCTCAGGGAGGAGGAGACGGCGGCCTCCACCATGGGAGTCTCCCCCATCCGGTTCAAGCTTCTCGCCTTCGTCATAGGCACCGCCATGGCGGGGCTCGGAGGGGCTCTCTATGCGCACCTCATGCGTTTTATAAGCGCCACTGACTTCGGCTTTACCCTCTCCGTGTCCATGATGGCCTCGGTGGTTCTGGGAGGGGTGGGAACCCTCTGGGGGCCGGTGCTGGGGGCGCTGATCCTGGGGCTGCTGCCGGAGGTCTTCAGACCCCTGGTGGACTATCGGATGCTGCTCAACGCCGCAATTCTGCTGCTGATGATAAGGTTTCAGCCTGAAGGGCTCCTCGGCGAGGGAAGCTTTCTGAGGGGGCTGCTCCGGAGGAGAGGGGGCGGAAGCCGTGGATGACATCATTCTTGAGCTGGAAGGAGTCTGCCGGTATTTCGGAGGGCTGAAGGCGGTGGACGACGTCTCCTTTAGAATGAAAAGGGGCGAAATCCTGGGGCTCATCGGCCCCAACGGCGCCGGCAAGACCACCTGCTTCAACCTCATCTCAGGGGTTTACTCCCCCACCAGGGGGAAGATCACCCTGGACGGGGTCGCTACGGCAGGACTGCCTCCCTACCGCATGGCTGCCCTCGGGGTGGGACGGACCTTCCAGGTGGTAAAGCCCTTCGCCGCCCTGTCGGTGCTCAACAACGTCCAGGTCGCCCTGGGGCTCAGCCGGTACGGCGGCGTGTGGAGCTCCCTCGGCTCGTGGGATACGCCGGCCTCCGTGAAAGAGGCCATGGAAATTCTGGAGGAGGTGGGCATCGCCTCCCTGGCAGCCACTCCGTCGGGGCAGCTTCCCCTGGGCAACCAGAGGCGGCTTGAGCTTGCCAGGGCCCTGGCCCTTAAGCCCAAACTTCTTCTCCTGGACGAGACCTTCTCAGGCCTCCGCCATGAGGAGGTATCCCTGCTGTCAAACCTTGTCCTGTCGGTGAGAGAAAAGGGCATCTCCGTGCTGCTGATTGAGCATAATATGAAAGTCGCCATGGGCCTTTCCGACCGTCTGGTGGTGCTGGACAGGGGAAGGCTTCTGGCGGAGGGAAGGCCGGACCAGGTGCGGTCCGATCCCCGGGTAATAGAGGCCTACCTTGGAAAGGGGGGCAGCCGGGATGCTTCTTGAAGTACAGGATCTTCACGTTTACTACGGGGATATTCACGCCCTCGACGGCGTCTCCCTCACCGTGGATGAGGGTGAGCTGGTCTCAGTAATCGGGGCCAACGGCGCGGGCAAGAGCTCCCTGCTTAACTGCATAATGGGCATTGTGGGGGCCTCCTCGGGCAAAATTTTCTTCGGCGGAAGGGAGATCAACTCCGTAAAGGTCCACCACAGGGCGGAGACGGGGATTCGGATAGTCCCCGAAAGAGCGAGGGTCTTTCCCCGGCTTACCGTCTACGAAAATCTTATGACGGGCCGTTTCGGGGTTGAAAAAGGGGGGGATTTGGAGGAGAGACTGGAATGGATCTACTCTCTGTTTCCTGTGCTGAAGGAGCGAAGCAGCCAGCCAGCTTCCACCCTTTCGGGAGGGGAGCAGCAGATGCTGGCCATTTCAAGGGCCCTCCTGGGCGAACCCCGGCTTCTCCTTGTGGACGAGATATCCATGGGCCTCATGCCCCTTCTTGTGGACAGGGTATTCGAAGTCCTGTCCATGCTTAACCGGGAGCGGGGTCTCTCAATTCTGCTTGTGGAGCAGAATGCCCTGGCCTCCCTGGGCATTTCGGCAAGATCCTACGTACTTGAGACAGGCTCCATAGTCCTGGAGGGGCCGTCAGGCAGGCTTCTTGAGGACGAGCGGGTCCGGGAGGCGTACCTGGGACTTTAAGCCAAAGGGCTGTAAGGGACGGCCATTGCCGCCCCAAAGCGGTAAAGGCAACTAAAACTGTTCCGGAGGTGGGAGAATGCGTTTAATGAAATCGGCAGTTCTGGCAGTTCTGGCGGTGCTTCTGGTACTGTCCGCAGCGGCGGCGGCGGACACGGTCAAGATTGGAATGCTGGTCCCTCTGACAGGGCCGGCGGCGGCGGACGGGGCAAGCGCCCTGGGATCGGTGCAGATAGCCCTTGATCAGGTCAATGCGGCAGGAGGGCTGCTTGGCAAGCAGGTGGAGCTTATCTATTACGACGACAGGGGAGACACCAAGGATGCGGTGGCCCTTGCCCACAAGATCATCGAGCAGGATAAAATAGTGGCCTTCGTGGCGGGCTCCTACAGCCTTCCCACCAGGTCCGTGGCGCCCATCTTCCAGGAGGAGGAAATTCCCCTGGTGGCGGCCTACGCCATTCACCCTGACGTGACCAGGGCGGGAGACTACTGCTTCCGCAACGGCTTCCTGGGTCTGGTGGAGGGCAAGGCGGCGGGCTACGCGGCCCACAAGCTTCTGGGCGGCAAGAGGGTGGCCCTGCTCACCAGCGACAATGACTTCGGCCAGACCCTGGTGCAGGGATTCAAGCAGTACCAGGAAAAATTCGCCCCCGATCTGGAGATAATCAGCGAGCAGACCTACCCCGTGTCGGAGAAGGACTACAAGCCCTATCTTTCCAAGATCAAGGAGCTTAACCCCGACGTCATCTTTGCCAGCGGCTACTACTTCCAGACGGGCCCCATGCTGCGCCAGGCCAGGGAGCTGGGAATCGAGACCAAGATCGTCGGCGAGGAGGGGGCGGACTCCCCCAAGCTCATGGAGATCGCAGGGGATAATGCCGAGGGCTTCTATATAGTCACCAACTTCGACCGGGACGACCCCCGCCCCGTGGTTCAGGACTTCCTGAAGGAGTACAGGGAGCGGCACAAGATCGAGCCCGACATGGTGGGCGCCTCCGCCTACGACGCCTTCATGATCATCGTGGAGGCCATAAAGACGGCCGGCAGCACCGACGGCGCTAAAATCCGGGATGCCATCGCGGCGCTGAAGGACTACAACGGCCTCACGGGCCTCATCGGCGGCTTCGACGAGATCGGCGAAGTGGTCAAGCCCGTCCAGGTCCAGGTGGTAAGGGACGGCGTCTTCCGCCACTTCGGCGTGGTCACCGAGCCGGAGCTCATTCAGCCCTAGGTTCCTCCGGGCGGCACAAAAGACAGATACAGGCAGGCGCCTTCCCCTGGGAGGGCGCCTTTTTTCTCATGACTATGGAAATCGGATAATAGAGGAGTGGAATTTTTCCCTCCTCCGGTGTATGGTATCGCCGCAGAAATGAGCTAGGGAAAAAGGAAGGGTAAGACAGATGAATATTGTGGTGGTAGGCGGGGGCGAGGTAGGCTGGAGCGTGGCGGAGACCCTCTCCGGGGAGGATCACGACGTCACGGTGGTGGAGGAGGACGAAGACCGGGCAGCCCGGATCGACGATGAGCTGGACGTGCAGGTCGTCAGGGGAGACGGAGCCCGTCCCCAGGTGCTTGAGGAGGCGGGCATAGTTCCCGGCTGCGCCGTGGACATCCTGGTTGCATGTACCGACAGGGATGAGGTGAACATCCTTGCCTGCAGGATTGCCAGGAGGTCGGGGGTGAAGCTCGTCATATCGAGGGCAAGAAGCCTTGAGTTCACCGACGGGCCCACCTGGGCAAAGGATCTGGGCATAGACGTAATGAACTCCCCGGAGAGGTCCGTGGCCAGAGAGATCCTGGAGCTGCTCTTCGTGAGTTCGGCAGTCCATACGGCAGAGCTCCCCGGAGGCCGTTCGGGAATTTATGCCTTCAGAGTGTCGGCGGAATCGGCCCTTGTGGGAGTCGCCCTGAAGGAGCTGCCCTCCCGCTACCCCCAGTTTAGGGCTATCATCGTCTATATTGAAAAAGGGGGCAAAGGTTCCGTCCCCGGCGGGGATACGATTATTGAGGCGGAGGACCTCTGCTACCTGGTCGCCTCCAGGGATCAGGCCTGGAGGATGGAGGGGATATACGGGACCCAAAAGCACCGCCCCCTGAAAAAGGTGATGATCGTAGGCGGCGGGAAGCTTGGATTTCAGGTTGCCCGCAGGCTTGAGAGCCAGTTTCGGGGGCTGGATATCCGCCTCATCGACCATAACAGGCAGAAGTGCGAGCGTCTGGCGGGGGAGCTGGAAAAAACGCTGGTCCTCTGTGGCGACGGCGCCGATGAAACCCTCCTTCGTCAGGAGGGGGTGGAAGAGGCGGACGGCTTCGTCTGCGCCACGGAGAGCGACGAAAAGAACCTGGTCCTGGCGGCTCTTGCCAAGACCCTGGGGGCCAGAAAGACCATATCGGTGGTGCGGCGCAGAAGCTACGCCAGGCTGGACGTCCCCCTGGCGGTGGACTCCATAGTAAACCCCAACAGCGCCCTGGCCTCCGTCATTCTCAGGTATGCCCGGTACCCCTCCGGGGCGGGGGCCCTGCCCATTATTGAAAATGCGGCCGTGGAGATGCTTGAGGCCTCCATACCCTCCGGCAGCCCTGCCGCAGGCAGAGCCGTTATGAACCTGGGCCTTCCCAGGGGCGCCCTCATAGCCCTAGTGGTGAGAAAGGGCGATGCCTTTGTGCCTGCTGGACGGACAGTGCTTCAGCAGGAGGACGAAATCCTTCTCTTTGCGGAGCCCGGCCTCATCCCCGGCTCCATGGAGCGGCTGGGAATTAAATGAACGGATCCCTGATCGCCAGAATATTATCCT
>JBMNVK010000135.1:0-5139 GCA_050946755.1 Aminivibrio sp.
GTGCGGTCTGTGCGAGGCCAACTGCAGGTATAATACTATTCATGTAAGAAAGGGCAAGGCGGTGGTGGATGAGGCCTTCTGTGAGGGATGCCGGGTCTGCCTTCACGTCTGTCCGGAGCAGTGCATATCCCTGAAGTCCTTCGAGCGGGGAAACATCAGGCGTGGGGATACGGATCTCGGACCCCTGTGGCACGGCCGGCTCTACCCGGGAGGGGAGAATTCGGGGCTCATGGTGGCCCGCCTGAGGAAGGACGCCAGAAAGGAGGCGGAGGAGTCGGGAACATCCCTGATGATCACCGACGGGCCGCCGGGCATTGGTTGTCCTGTGACCTCCTCCGTGACGGGGGCAGACTTTGCGGTTCTGGTTACGGAGCCGTCCGTGTCCGCCCTGTCGGACCTTCGCCGGGCAGCGGAGCTGTGCACCATCCTGGGGACTCCCTTCGGGGTGATGCTGAACCGGTGGACCCTCTCCGGTGAACTGACCGACTCCATCAGGGAGGCCTGCCGGGAGGAAGGGTGGCCCCTGATGGCCCTGATTCCCTTTGATGAGGAGATAGCCCTCTCGGTGGGGGCGGGAGAGATACCCGTCGCCAGGCTGGAGGGGGAGATGAAGAAGCTCTGGAGCGAGATAAAAAGATTGGGGAGGTTGTAATATGACGGTTATAGGAGTAGCGGCCTCGGGCAAGGACGAGGGATCCACGGTAGCGGAGAGATTTGCCAGGGCGCCCTGGTTCATTATTGCGGATGAGGACGGCAAGATCATCGAAGCGGTGGAGAACGATGCGGGAGCGGAGCAGCACGGCGCGGCGTCCAAGGCCCTCATGACCCTGTCCAGGAACAGGGTAACGGTGGTGCTAGCCCCCCAGCTGGGGCCCAACGCCATGGGATTCATGAGGCAGGCGAACATGGAGGCCTACGGCGCGAGCGGCCTTACGGTCAGGGAGGCTATTGACAGCTACAGGGCCGGCTCCCTTGAAAAGCTGGCATAGCGGGAAAGAGGGACGTCCATTATGACTCTACCGCCTAAAAGCGACAGAAAGCTCATAAAGAAGATCTGCGCAGTCGGCAGCGGCAAGGGAGGGGTGGGGAAGAGCTCCATCACCTCCCTTCTGGCCGTGGCCGCCACCCGGATGGGCAAGAAGGCGGGCATTATGGACGCCGACATAACGGGCCCGTCCATTCCCACTTTCTTTGGCCTTAGCTCCTTTCCCTTCGGAAACGCCAACGGGATAGAGCCCCCCGCCACTAAGACGGGCATCAGGGTGATCTCCATGAATCTGCTGCTGGACGATCCGGCAAAGCCGGTGGTCTGGCGGGGACCCCTGCTTGCAAATGCGGTGAGCCAGTTTTTTACTGATGTGGACTGGGGGGAGCTGGATGTGCTCTTCATCGATCTGCCCCCGGGAACGGGAGACGCTGTGCTCACGGTAATGCAGACCATTCCCCTGGACGGATTTCTTCTGGTGACGTCCCCCCAGGAGATAGCCTCCATGGTGGTGCGCAAGGCGGCCAAGATGGCAGAGATGCTCTCGGTGCCCCTGGCGGGGGTAGTGGAGAACATGAGTGCCTTCGAGTGCCCCGGATGCGGCGAGCGGGTGGAGATCTTCGGCCCGAGCCACTCCGGAGAGCTTCTGGAGGATCTGGGCGCCTCCTTCTGGGGAAGTCTCCCCCTTGATCCGTCCCTGGCCAAGATGGCCGACGCCGGAAAGATTGAGGACTATGAAGGCGGGGAGATTATGTCCCTTCTAACGAAGGGGCTGGAGGGCAGAATTTAAGGCCTAAGTCCTGCCCCGTCCGGCCGGTGAGGCCCTTTCTCCTGCAGGCAGCCGGACGGAGGGGTGAAAGTTGCCGCCGGATGTTGACGGAGCCTCCGTTTAGCTATAATATGAATTAGTTATTACGTAAGGTTCATACAGCTAAAGGAGGGATGGGTGTGAGCAGATCACGGGAAGGATGGAACCCTTATCTTCTCGGCGGATTGTCCGGGCTTCTCATGGTATGGTCCCTGTACTATACCGGGAAGTACTTCGGCGCGTCCACATCCTTCGTGAGGGCGGCAGCTCTCGTGGAGGGGAAGGTCATTCCTGAAAGGGCGGCGGCGCTTGAGTATCTTGTCAAGAACGCGGCCAAGATGGACTGGCAGATGATGTTCATAATCGGAATACTTATCGGGGCCTTTATTTCGTCGGTGCTTTTCGGCGAATTCAAGCTTAAGGCCGTGCCGGACATGTGGCAGAGGCACTTCGGGGCAAGTGCCGTATCCAGAGGGCTAGTAGCCTTTCTGGGCGGAGCGGTAGCCATGTTCGGCGCCCGCCTGGCAGACGGCTGACCCAGCGGCCATGGGCTGAGCGGGACGCTTCAGCTTGCTGTCAGCGGATTTATCGCCCTTGTGTGTTTCTTCGTAGCCGGGGCAATTGTGGCCAGGATGATCTATGGAGGTGGGCAGGATGGATCTTGATCAGATCATTATCCATTTGAACGAAATCGTCGCGTCCCTCAAGGGCATTGCGAACGCCATCGACCTGGAGCTGCGGTTCGGCCTCGTTACGGGAATGGTGTTCGGAGTCCTCATGCAGAGGGCGAGGGTGCTGCGGTACGACAAGCAGCTTGCCGCCCTCCGGTTCAAGGACTTCACCATCCTGAAGTTTATGATGTCCACCATCATAGTGGGCATGATAGGAACCTACTTCCTCTACGACCAGGGGCTGGTGAAGCTCTCCATAAAGCCCACCATCCTGGGAGGGACCATAACGGGAGGAGTGCTCTTCGGAGTGGGCTGGGCCCTGCTTGGCTACTGCCCCGGCACTTCCATGGGCGCCCTGGGAGAGGGGAGAGTGGATGCCTTCTGGGGCATCCTGGGCGCTGTAGTGGGCGCTGCCCTCTACGCCGAGATGTTCCCCTACCTGCAGGATACCCTGCTCACCATGCACGACTACGGCAAGATCACCCTGCCCGGCATTCTTGGGGTGAACCACTGGGTGGTGGTGGGAGGGGTTACGGCTCTTTTCCTCCTGTCCTTTGTGCTGATGGAGAAAAAAGGCCTGTAGCTGTATTTCCAACTAAAAAAGGGCTTTCCGATCAAATCGGAAAGCCCTTTTTTCCTATCTAACGGAAGGCCCTTTCGTACTGCTCCGGCCACGGGAGGGCTGCGCCCTTTTTCCATCCCTCCAAGAGGGGGAAGAAGGGGTTGCGGAGCAGCTCCCGGCCCAGGGCCACCAGGTCGGCCCTGTTGTTGCGCAGCGTCTCCTCCACCATGTCCAGCGTGGAGATCAGCCCTACGGCGATGGTGGGTACGGCGCACTCCCTTTTGATCTTCTCCGCAAAGGAGATCTGGTAGCCGGGGTAGACGGGAGGGGGGAAGGGGGTTACTCCTCCGGAGCTCACGTGAACAGCATCAACCAGGCCCTCTATCCGGTTTACTATATTAACCATGTCGGCGGGGGTCATTCCCCCCTCCACATAGTCCTCCGCCGAGACCCTGAGGAAAAGGGGCTTATCCTCGGGCCATTCGGACTTAACCGCCTGCAGGACCTCCTCAAGGAACCTTGTCCTGCCCTCCAGGGTGGCGCCGTAGCCGTCTCGCCGCTGATTGCTGAGGGGCGACAGAAACTGGTTTATCAGATAGCCGTGGGCGCCGTGGACCTCAAGGACGTCGAATCCGGCGGCCCGGGCCCTCTCGGCCGCAGAGCGGAAGGCCTCCGTAACTCTGGCTATGTCTTCGTCCGTCATCTCTGACGGGTCGGGGTAGGTTCCGTCATTGCTGTAGTTCAGGGCGCTGGGGGCATAGAGTTTTTCCGCCCTCGCGCCGCATTTTCGTCCTGCGTGGTTGAGCTGGATGCCTATCTTTGCGCCCAGTCTGTGAACGTGCTCTACGAGCCTGGCCATGGGGGCGGTCTGGTGGTCGCTCCAGAGGCCCAGGCAGTTGTCCGATATGCGCCCCTCGGGAAGCACCCCCGTGGCCTCCACGATGATAAGCCCCGTTCCTCCCAGGGCTCTGGCGCCGTAGTGCTGAAGGTGGAAGTCTCCGGGGATTGAGTCGGGCACGCTGTACATGCACATGGGGGGCATGACGATACGGTTTTTAAGCTCCAGACTCTTGATTTTGAAGGGTTCATACGTTTTCATGAAATGGCTGTCTCCTCTCATCTCTGGGTATGGTCAGAAGGTTATCATAAAGCCGCTTTTTCTGCACTAAAAAAACCGCCCCCCGAAGGAGGCGGTTTTGCTGCCTTTTACCCTGAGCCTTAACTCCAGCCGATGGACTGAAGAATGGTAAGGGCTACCATGGCAAGGATAAACTGGATTACGATAAGGGGAGCTACCCATTTGACGTACTTGCCGTAGGGGATGCCCGACAGACCCAGGCAGCCCATGAGGACGCTGGCGGTGGGGATAATGCAGTTGGTAAAGCCGTCGCCGAACTGGAAAGCCTGGACTGCCACCTGGCGGGTTATCCCCGTGAGGTCGGCCAGAGGCACCATGATGGGCATGACGGTGACCGCCTGTCCCGACCCGGAGGGGATGAAGAAGTTGATCACCACGTTGGCCAGGAACATGAGGTTTGCGCCTACCACCGCACCGAACTTGGCGATGGGCAGGGAGAGGTAGTAGATGACGGTGTCGATGATCTTGCCGTCAGTCATTATCACGGAAATTCCCCGGGCCATTCCGATGACGAGGGCGGCGTATGCCATGGAGGCGCAGCCCTTGACGAAGGCTATGGCCGTGCCGTTGATCCCCAGGCCGCCGATGATGCCGCAGGTTACCGCCATGATGAAGAAGACCACTGAGTAGTGATCAATGCCCCATCCGTGTTTCAAAGAGCCGTAGATTATGGCGGTGAAGCTGAGCACAACGATGGCGGTGCAGATCATGTGGCTCAGGCTCATGGACTCATGATCCTCGAAATTGTCTTCCTCTTCAGCGATCTGCTCGCCGGTATACAGAAGGCTCTTTGTAGGATCGGATTTAATCATTTTGATGTAGCGATGGACAAAAGCAAAGATCAGGACGAAGTTCGCAAGGTGAAAGAATATTCTGACGCCCATGCCGGAGAACAGAGGCAGTTCAGCAATGTTCTGGCCGATGCCCACGGTGAAGACGTTGGCCCAGCCCACGTTGAAGCCGGCGTAGGAGCCG
>JBMNVK010000136.1:0-4953 GCA_050946755.1 Aminivibrio sp.
CCCGTACTGGGCACAGTAAAAGACCTTCCCTACGCCGCCAGGGCAAAAAACGTGGACGAAATCCTTATCGCCATCCCCTCCGCCCGGGGCGACGCAGTCCGGGCCATCCTTGAGACCGCCCGGAAGGCAAACGTCCCGGCTCGGATCATCCCCGGCATGTGGGAGGTTCTCTCCGGCAAAGTCTCCATCTCAAGCATAAGGGATGTGGAGGTGGAAGACTTGCTTAACCGGGAGCCCGTCCGCCTCGACCTGGACGAAATTGCCGGCTACATAAAGGGACAGACAATACTGGTCACCGGCGCGGGAGGCTCCATCGGCAGCGAAATAGTTCGCCAGCTGCTGCCCTTCGACCCCCGCCGGGTAATACTGCTGGGCCGGGGTGAGAACAGCCTCTTCCAAATAGAGCAGGGACTGCGCAACACCCTTCCCGTCCCTGACTTCACCGTGGTGGTAGCAGATGTGCGCAACCGGGAGAGGCTCGCCAGAGTGTTCGAAAAACACAACCCCGGCGTAATCTTCCACGCCGCGGCCCACAAACACGTCCCCCTTATGGAAGAGAACCCCGAGGAGGCCGTCCTCAACAACATCTTCGGCACCCAAAACCTCGCCGAACTGGCCCTGGAGCATGATGCAAAGATCTTCGTCAACATCTCCACCGATAAGGCCGTCAACCCCACCTCCATAATGGGCGCCTCCAAGCGAGTGGCAGAGATGGTTGTCCGCACTGCGGCTGAACAGGCAAAGCCTGGGCAGGCCTTTGTATCCGTCCGCTTTGGCAACGTGCTGGGCAGCAGGGGCAGCGTCATCCCCACCTTCAGGGAGCAGATCCAAAAAGGCGGCCCCGTTACCGTCACCCACCCAGAGATGACAAGATACTTCATGACTATCCCCGAGGCCGCCCAGCTTGTACTGCAGGCAGGAGGCATGAGGCAGAACGGCTCCGTCTTTGTGCTGGATATGGGCGAGCCGGTGCGCATCCTCGACCTGGCCGACGACCTTATCCGCCTCTCGGGCCTGGAGCCGGGCAACGATATAGACATAGTCTTCACCGGAATCCGCCCCGGGGAGAAGCTCTTCGAGGAGCTGCTCACGGCGGAGGAAGGCACGGAGGCGTCAAAGTACAAGAAAATTTTCGTGGCAAAAAACAACGGCCTCCCCCACAACCTGCCTCAGCTGCTGAAAACCCTGCGCCAGGCGGCGGTGGAGGAAGACGGCCAGGCGATCCGGCGAACTCTGGCGGAGATGATACCTAACTGCGGGGGGAAAAAGAGGGACGAGGAATGACTATCCTCATTTTAACCCTCATGTTTGCCCTTGCCGCCCTTTCATTCATCGGCACTAAGCTCTATATAAACTATGCCCAACAGCGAGATATCCTGGACATACCCAACGAACGCAGTTCCCACTCCATCCCCACCCCGAGGGGCGGCGGCATAGTCTTTGTTGCCCTCTTTATTGCCTTCGTACTGATTTGCCCCTTCTTTTACCCCAGAGATATTCCCCTCTGGCTCTCCCTGTCGGCAGGGGGCATAGCAGTCGCCGCAGCAGGCTGGATGGACGACCGCAAAAGCCTCCCCGCCTGGCAGCGGCTGGCCATTCACGGAGGGGCTGTGCTGTGGGCTCTATACCAACTGGGGGGCATGCCCTCCCTCTCCATCGGCTTCGCCGCCATGCCCCTGGTGCCCCTGGGCGCGGTGGGACACATACTGGCCTTCATCGGCGGGGTGTGGATGATAAACCTTTACAACTTCATGGACGGCATCGACGGCCTGGCAGCCGGTCAGGCCGCCATCGCAGCCTTGGCGGGCGCGATACTTATATCAGGAACCCCAACATCCCTCGCCCTTTTTGCTCTTGCGGCCTCCGTACTGGGCTTTTTAATCTGGAACTGGTCCCCCGCCAAAGTATTCATGGGAGATGCCGGCAGCGGCTTCCTTGGCTTTGCCTTCTTCTGCTTCGCTCTTCATTCAGAAAAAGGCGGCACTCTGCCCCTCCTAATTTGGGCCGTGCTACTCTCCCCCTTCGCCGTCGACGCCACCCTCACCCTTATAATGCGGGGCAAACACAAGAAACGTCTTTCGGAAGCCCACCGGGACCACCTTTATCAGCAGTTCATCAAGGCCGGGTGGGGGCACTGGATAGTAACTGGAGCAATACTATTGTGTTCTTTGCTGCTCTCAGCCGCAGCCTTGCTTCTAAAACCATACCCCCTGCCGCTCTTTGCGGTAACTTACACAGCCCTTATAATGGGCTGGAAACGGCTTTACACAAAAGCTAACGAAAAACTGCAAACAACGGAAGTGACGAAATGAGAAGAGTACTTGTGACGGGCGCGGCAGGCTTCGTCGGCGGTCATTTAATAAAACATCTGCAGGATAAAAATTACAAAACATTCTCCATTACAAGAGAAAATCTCGATGATCCATACTCTACCGAAACATGGAGAAAAGTTCTTGAAAGCGCTGATTGCGAAACAGTCGTCCACCTTATAGCCAAAACTCACGCATCCGACGCCGCAGATCCCTCGGCAATGCCATCATACCGCAGGATCAACGTGGACATCACAAAGGCCATTCTTGAAGCATCCAAAGACTTTGGAATAAAAAAACTGATCTACCTAAGTTCGATTAAAGCCGTGGGCGAAGAGACACCCCCCGACGAACCTTTCACCGAGAAGAGCCCCTGCCACCCCGAGGACTGCTACGGCAAAACAAAAAAAGAGGCGGAGCAACTGATTTTTGAATACTCCGACTCTTTTAACACGGTAACCCTCCGCCCTCCCCTAATTTACGGGCCCGGGGTGAAGGGCAACTTTCTTAAATTACTAAACGCAGTTAAACGGAGGATACCCCTGCCGTTGGCAAGTGTGAAAAACGCTCGAAGCCTTCTATATGTAGGCAACCTCACCAGCGCAATAGAACATACAATCGAACTGCCAACCAACGCAGGTGCCCTCTTTCACATAGCCGACAACGAAGCCCCTTCCACCCCTGAACTCTTAAGGCTAATAGCGGGTGCCTTGAATAAAAGCTCCCGACTTTTACCCTGCCCACCCCGCCTGCTTGAAATAGGCGCTTCAGCAATCGGCAAACGAGAGACGGTAAAAAAACTAACAAGATCGCTTGTGGTATCAAACAGACGAGCTCAAAAATTTCTTTCCGGAGCTATTCAGGATAGCATCACAATGGGCCTAGAAAAAACATCCGCTTGGTTTTGCGAATCTAACGGCCAGTCCTCAAAAAACGTTCCAATAAATTGATCAACAAAGGGCAATCTAAGATCTTATAAAATGAAATACTAGCTTTCTATACCTAAACACAGAGGAATAGCTAAAGCGGCATAATTGAGTATCATAACAAGCGATCTGCAATCTATGAAACTATTCGAAGATTTAACGCAATGGAGTTGATAAATAAATGCGAATCTGCATGGTAGGAACTGGATACGTAGGCCTTGTAACAGGCTCCTGTCTTGCCGAGAACGGCAACGACGTATGGTGCGTCGATATCGACGAGAAAAAGATAAATGAGCTTCAACAGGGGAAAATCCCGATCTATGAACCGGGCCTTGAAGACATCATAAAAAGAAACGTAGCCCAAAACCGGCTGCACTTCACAACAAGCCTAAGAGAGGGCATGGAAAACACGCTTTTTATATTCATAGCGGTAGGAACTCCTCCGGATGAAAACGGCGCCGCAGATCTTTCTTTCGTTTACGACGTCGCTAAAGAGATTGGCGAAAACCTTGAAAGCTATAAAATTGTGGTAACTAAGTCAACCGTACCGGTTGGAACAACCCTTAAAGTAAAAGAAATTATTGAGCAACAAATTGCCCTCAGAGACAGGGTGGACCTTGAATATGATGTAGCATTCTGCCCGGAATTTCTCAAAGAGGGCTCTGCAGTCGAGGACTTCATGAAACCTGACCGCATTGTTTTCGGTACCGAAAACAATCGTACTGCAGAGTTACTGAAAGAACTGTTCGCCCCCTTTACCATGAGGGAAAACCGCATGCTGACCATGACAATTCCTTCCGCCGAGCTGACAAAATATGCCTCAAACGCCATGCTAGCAACCAGAATAAGTTTCATGAACGAACTGGCCAGATTTTGTGAACGGGCAGGGGGCGATATTGACCAGGTAAGGCAGGGCATGGGAACCGACTCCCGCATCGGCTCATCCTTCCTTTATGCGGGAATAGGATACGGCGGCTCCTGCTTCCCTAAGGACATCAAAGCCCTTATCCATTCGGGAGAAAAAAACGGCACGCCTTTCAGCATACTGGAAGCAGTAGACCGAGTAAATAAAGACCAGAGAGAATGGTTTCTGCAAAAAATCTTGTCGCACTATCAGGGAAATATAATGGACAAAACATTTGCCGTATGGGGACTGAGCTTTAAGCCTCAAACAGACGACATCAGAGAGTCGCCTGCGCTGGATATTCTTCCAAGACTTGTTTCCCAGGGCGCCACTGTCAGGGCGTACGATCCGGTTGCTGTGGCAAACGCCAGAGAATGTCTGTCTCAATGGAACTCAGAGATAACTTTTGTTGAAGATAATTACGAGGTTTTGGAAGGCGCAGACGCCCTGATCCTGCTGACGGAATGGGCGCTTTTCCGCAGACCTGACTTCGCTAGAATCAAAGAAGCTTTAAAACAGCCCACTATCTTTGATGGTCGCAACCAGTACAACCCTCAACATCTAAAAGCGATGGGATTCGACTATCAATGTGTAGGAAGATAAAAAGAAGGGCGGGGATCTAGCCCCGCCCTTTTTGCCTTGGGTCAAACCTCTTCAAAAACCAATATATTTTATGCTGTAGCTTTGCAGGCAAAAAAGACCGGAGAAAAGGAACGAAGCACGCAAGGCGCTTCCAAAACGGCATGTTTAAAACTGTCGCTCCTTTAAAACCGATTACCCCCTGTTCAAACGTACTCTCCTTATGATCTTGCTT
>JBMNVK010000137.1:0-4833 GCA_050946755.1 Aminivibrio sp.
GCCTTCGAAGGGGGCTATGCCTTCTGCGTCCGGCTGACCAGGGACGGAATCAATGAATATATAACCGGCCAGACGGCCCTGGACTACTGGACGGAGATGAATCAGGCCGTTACCTGCTCCTTCCCCGTAAACGACCGGGAAGTTGCCTTCCTGTGCGGTACCTCCAGGAACGACGCCGGAGAATTTATAATCGATGCACTGGCCACCGATGGAGGAGGCATACCGAGAAACTTCCTGCTCCAGAACGGCCTTCTCCTGGTGGACTGGGGGGCATGGAGCATGGAGGACTTTGTGCGAAAGACCAGCCTCATACCCTCCCGGATGCTGGGCCTTACGGACAAGGGGCATCTTACCCCCGGCGCCGACGGAGACATAACCGTCTTCGACCCGGCAACCAGACAGACCCTCCTCACCGTCGTGGGCGGAAAAGTAGTCTACGGTGGCAACGCCCTCTTAGGCGAGGGAGGCACCCTGATCTGCCTGAAGGAAGGGGCGGAGGCGGCAAAGAGCCGGGGCCTGTCCCAAAAAACAATAGATCTAGAGGAGAGCATGCTCTATAAAGGGAGGCAGTAAGCAAAAGGGGAGCCGGAAGGCTCCCTTTTTTCAGCACGGCTTTGCTGGTGGAACTACCAGCCGTGAGGCAGTATCTCAAGCGCGTCCAGCACGGCGTAGACGGCGGCGCCGCAGAAGAGGAAGATCAGCGTCCCCTGGATTACAGGGTGAGCAAGGGCGCCGCAGGTCCACTCAGGCTCCCTGTCGCCGGACTTGCGGGCCTCGTTGATCATCATTACCGGAATGACGGACATGATGGCTCCGGCGAAGGCCCCGGCGAAGTAGATGGCCCCCACAAAGGTCACAAGGCCCGTGTAGGCGATGAGGAACGGGGGAACCACCACGATGATGAGGGAGATGATCCGGTACTTGATGTCCCACTCCGAGGGGAATTTAAGCCTGTCCACCACGTTGGTGAGCATGGTCTCCCCGATGGCCCAGAAGGACGTTATCATGGCGCAGAGGGCGAAGGCGTTGGCGGTAAAGAAGGCCCACTGCCCCAGAGCCTCGCCCCAGGCCAGGGTCACTACCTGGCTCACGCTGTCGGGGCCCTGCATTCCCAGGGCGGCCATGGGGACCACCGCCAGCAGAACGCCCGTAATGAACATTCCCGTCATAATCGCCTTTGGAAGGTGAAGGATATTGCCTCCCTCGGCGGAATAGCCCCTGGTTAGCTCCGGCACCAGGTACTGGGAGATGTAGCAGAAGATGGCAAGGCTGAAGACAGGTACGGCGTAGTACCAGTTGGTATATTTAAGGTGTTCGGTTTTTATGCCCGGTCCCGCCAAAGTGGCGATGATGAGGATGAGAATCATGACTCCCATTCCGGCGGTGATCACCTTCTCGGAGACTCCCGTAACCCGAAGGCCCATCCAGATGACCACCACGGCGGGCACGAAGAAAATCAGGCTTCCCACGGCGGGGGACACTCCCAGAAAACCGCTCAGTATCTGGCCGCTGCCGTTGGTATAGGCGATAAGACATCCCAGGGAGTTGACGGCGACGGAGGAAAACATCAGCCACGACCCCAGCTGTCCGACGTATTTTTCGGCAAGGCCGCTCAGCTGAAGGGGTCTGCGGGTCCGGAGGGTGGTCTCCGCCACATAGAGCATGGAGACAGTGGTGAAGACGCCCGCCACTATCAGGAAAAAAACAAGCACCGGCCAGCCCGCCTTCCGGGCTCCGAAGGCCAGGCTCAGAATGCCCGCCCCGATGTTGGCGCCCACGATCATCGCCACTCCTTCAAAAAACGTCAGCCGCTCGATCTTAAGGGCCGACTCCTCGAAGGTGTTTGAAACCTTCTGCTCCTGTTCCGTCATCTTAATTCAACCTCCTTCTTTTTCGCTCTTTTATCGATTGTTAAACCTTGAGTTAAGCCCCCTTTCCCGCTGCTTGATGCAAGACGCAGCTTCAGTTCAAAACGTCCTTATCAGCCCCATGCTAGGTCAAGAAAAAGAGGGGTGCAACTCTGTCGTGTTGCAAATAAGGGGGTTTTTTCCCATGTTAGCTGTGTAAAGCGTTCGCTTTGTTTGAAAAGCGGCAATTTTGGCTGAAAGGCAGGGTTCCCCATCAAAAGCAGTCCTTCATAAAACTGCTGCAGGCTTTGCGTCTATAATAGTGCAGCGCCTTGAAGTAAAAGAAGGTATTTTGAAGCTTAAGGGGTGATTAAATGAAAAGATTTCAGTGCGATGTTCTGGTGGTGGGCGGAGGAGGGGCGGGCCTGATGTCCGCGTACGGGGCGGCCATAAACAACGCCTCCGTCATGGTGGCAAGCAAGGGCAAAATTCAGCGCTCCGGCGCCACAGTCATGGCCCCGGGGGCGATCTCCGCCGTGGACGACCGGTGGAAGATGGAGGGGGACAGCAAAGAGATTCATTTCGAGGACACCATCCTGGGCGGATGCTTCATAAACGACCAGGGGCTGGTGAAGATCCTCTGCGAAAGATCCCCTGAGATGGTCCTTGAGCTTGAGCGGATGGGGGCCCTGTTCCAGAGAGAGGAGGACGGCCTATCCTACAGCCTTCGCATCGACGGCGGCCACCGATTTGCCCGCTGCCCCTTCCTTGAGGACCGCACCGGCAAGGAGATGCTGAAGGCCATGGCGGGGGCTCTTAGAAAGCTCCATGTGCCCCTGTGTGAAAACGTCATGATCACCAGAATCTTAAAAAAAGAGGGCAGAGTTGCCGGCGCTGTTGGCATTTCCACCATAACGGGTGAAACCGTCCTGTTTGACTGCGGGGCGGTCATCATCGCAGCCGGGGGAGGGGGCATGATCTACGAAAACTCCGATAACCCGACGGATCTGACCGGCGACAGCTACAGTCTGGCTCTGGCCGCCGGCGCCTCCCTGCGGGATATGGAGTTTGTCCAGTTCTACCCCGTTGGTTTCCTTCAGCCTCCCTCCATGAAGGGTATTTTCGCCGGTTTGCTGTACTACAGCCGCCTATACAACGCCAGGGGCGAGCGGTTCATGGAGAAGTACGATCCCGAGAGGCTGGAGCTTTCCACCAGGGACCGGGTCTCCATGGCCATTGTGCAGGAGGTCCGGGAGGGTAGGGGGACCCCCGGCGGGGGAGTATATATGGACATGACCTACCAGGAGCCCGGTTTTATTGCAAAAATGACCCCGGCCCTTTACTCCACCTACATAAATATGGGCCATGATCCCGAGAAGGATAGAATCGAGATTGCCCCCACCGCCCACCACTTTATGGGGGGAGTTGCGGTGGACGAAAAATGGTCGTCGGACGTTCCGGGACTGTTCGCCTCCGGGGAGGCATCCGGCGGCATGCACGGCGCCAACAGGATAAGTCAGAACGCCCTGGCGGAGATAATAGTCTCGGGCATGGTCTCCGGGGAGAGCGCCGCAAAGTACGCCCTAAAACATCGATTTTCGTATATAGACCCGGCGGAAGCTGAGTTGGAGAGGCGGAGGATAAAAGGCCTGCTCACCTTCGATGAAGGGTCGACGCCGGGAGCCGTAAAAGAGCGCCTGAGGCGTACCATGGGGGAGAACGCCGGAGTCTTCAGATCCCGGAAGTCTCTTGAAAATGCCCTTGAAGAAATTTCGGCCCTCTCATCAACGCCGCTTATGGTAAGGCAGAAGAGCCTGTTTATGAACGCCGGGCTTGTAGAAGCCCTGGAGACTGAAAATATGCTGAAGACCGCCGAAGCCGTGACCATGTCGGCTCTGGCAAGAAAAGAGAGCCGGGGGGCCCACTTCCGGGAGGACTATCCTGCGGCTGACGATCAACGCTTTCTTAAAAACTTTTTCGTGGCGGAAGGGGAAGAAGAACTTGATGTGTACGAGAAAAACGTCAAATTAACCTGCCTGAAGCCGGAGGGATCCTCATGAAGGGCCGGGTCAAAATATTGCGGTTCAACCCCTATGCGGACAGGGCGCCATATTTCCAGAGCTTTGAATACGACTATGCTCCTCCCATGACGGTTTTGGACGTCCTCAACCTGGTACGGGAGAATTTCGCCCCGGACCTGAGCTACGACTGGTGCTGCAGAAACGGCCACTGCGGCCTGTGCGGCGTAAAGATAAACGGCAGAGAGGCGCTCTCCTGCAGGCAGGCGGCGGAGCCTGAAATGGAGATAAAGCCCCTGGAAGGCGCAAGAGTGCTGAAGGACCTTTTCATCGACAGAGAGGACTGGGAGGCAAGAAGACCCGCCCTCCGCCTCTTCCTGGAGAGACAGTGCGAACCGGCTTCAGAGCCTGAGAAGATAGATATGGACGCCTTTGAGCTCTTCAAAACCGCAAGCCGCTGCATAGAGTGCATGTGCTGCCTGTCCGTCTGCCCTGTTCTTAAGCAAAAACCCCATCTGTTCGCCGGGCCCATGGCTCTCACCCTTCTGTCCCGGCACTTCTTCGACCCAAGGGACAGCATGAACAGGGCGCTTATGGCCGTGAACGAGGGGGTTGAGGAGTGCATAGAATGCGGTCTGTGCTCGTCGGTCTGCCCCAGAAATGCGGACCCCGCGGGGCTCATAAAGCTGATTAAAGCCTCGGTATTAAATAAATAGCCCGCGGGCTTTGTAAAAACGGCAATATTCCGAAACAGGACGGAATCTGACTCCGTTCTTGATTTTGACAAGCTCTGCCTCTACAATGATGCACTGAAAAAAGAAAAAATGTACATAACGAATGCTATAATGGACCCCGAAAACCGGACAGAAAAACGGGGGAGGTTAAGAGCGAAATCATGGCGCCACGTCGGAACTTTTCTTCGGAATTCAAGGCAAAAGTTGTGCTTGAACTTTTAAGGGAAGAGGAAA
>JBMNVK010000138.1:0-4801 GCA_050946755.1 Aminivibrio sp.
TTCCCCCCATTCCCACGCGTCCCTGAACGAAAAGGGATATACTTTTAACTCCACGTAGCGGCCTGCAAGAAAGGTGGCTAGCTCGCCTGATAAGAGCTTCGCATTTGATCCGGTGATGTAAATATCACAGTCGGTATCGGCTAGCAGAGAGTTTGCAACCCGTTCCCAGCCATGGAGCTCCTGCACTTCGTCCAAAAAAACGTAGCATGTCCCCCCCGCTGTTTCGATAAAACGGGTGATTTCATCGTACATCTCCGCGGCAGTCGTACTTTCATAGGCCATGCTTTCGAAGTTTGCCGAAAAAATCCGGTTCTCAGGGACTCCTCTTTTCGTCAAATCCTTTTGCAGCAGCTGAAGCAGAGTTGTTTTGCCGGACCTTCTCATCCCGGTAAGCACTTTTATTATTTTTTTGTTCATAAACGGCCTTATCGCATCCAGATATTCGTTCCGGGGTATCATACCTGCTCCTCCTGAAATAATGATATATCGAAAACTATAGGTTTTATTCCACAAATTATTCGATATAACGTAAATTTATCACTACCCTGGACAAAGCGCAAGTTTCCCCGGCGGATCAGGGCGTATCCCCTATCCCCAGCTCGTCTTCAGGGGTCAGTGTTTAGGCAGTTCAGATATGCTGACGGCAACGTTCCAGATTGAATGCGGTCAGCATGCCGCCCAAACGCCTACACTGTCACCCAAGCGCAAAGCGGAGGAAGCATCCCGTAAAGGGCATCTGTTCTTAAATTCTTGCAGCTTAAAACCCAACCTCTCATTCGATGCTCCTGGCCTGCCACAGCCGCCCAAGCGCACCCTGCGGCAGCAAAACCATGATATTATTTTAGATATATATCTCCAATCCCGTGACGGAGGAAGGAGTCGGTTATTATGTTAACCCCCGAAAAACACCCCCAAAAACTAATGCTGCGGCTTTTTATCCAGGCCCTCATTGTCATATGCCTGCCGGCAGTTGCGAAATACGCCTTCCCGAAAAGGGTAGAACCTGAAGGAGGAGGGAAGTGACCTCCCTCTTTGTCTGCGGAGAGGAGGCTCTGGCCTGGCTCTCCGGCAGGGACAAAAAGCTGGGGGCCGCCATTGAGCGCATCGGCCCCCTTGAGCGGGAGGGCTTCCCCGACCTTTTCACGGCCCTCATTCGCTCCATTGTAAGCCAACAGATCTCAAAGGCCGCCGCCGCTACGGTCTGGGGCAGGATAAATGACAAATTCCGGCCCCTGACGGCGGAGACCCTGCTGGAGGCCTCCTTTGATGATATTCAAAGCTGCGGCCTCTCCATGAGAAAGGTAACCTACATGCAGGGCATTGCCGAAGCCGCCCTGAGGGGAGAAATTAACCGTAAAGAGCTGGAGGCCCTTGACGACGACGGGGTAATAAAAAAACTCTCCACGCTGAAGGGAGTGGGAGTCTGGACCGCCGAAATGCTCCTCATCTTCACCCTGGGCCGCCCCGACGTGGTCAGCTGGGGAGACCTGGCAATCCGACGGGGCATGACCTACCTTTACGGCCACAAGGAGCTCACCAGGCCCATGTTCGAACGGTACCGGAAGCGCTATTCCCCCTACGGCTCGGCGGCCTCCCTCTACCTGTGGCACATCGCCATGGAACACCCGGACAAGGACGGAGGACGGAAGGAAGTAAAAGGCCCCGTCACCATGTAGAAGCCCGGCGAAGGAGGAGGCGGGAGCCTCGCGGGCGCATCCTTCTGTCCTTATTCTCCAGATGTCTGATTGCATATCGATAGAAATCTGCTATTGTTCCTTTAATATGCCTTTATTCCACGCTCTGGAGAGGAGCTGGTTCCATGTCCGCACCAAAAGACCAACCCCCAAATCTGAAATTGCGGTTTTTTATCAGTTGTTTTATTGCGATAGTCTGTCTGCTAGCCGCCTTCCCGCCGACCTTGGCGGCGGGAGACGAGCCTGTTGTCATATACGTTAAACACGACGCCTCGGGCAACAACAACGGCACATCGTGGGGAGATGCGTACAATGATCTTCAGGATGCGTTGGAAGCAGCCTCGGGGAAAAGGACTGAAATCCGGGTCGCGGAGGGGACTTACAAGCCGGCAAACTCTAGCTGCTTCGATCTCTTAAGCAATGTCGCCCTGTATGGTGGCTTCAAAGGGGCGGAGGTCCAACGATCCGACCGCGACTACGTAACTAATGTCACCACCCTTAATGGCTCGGGCAAAACCGTCGTCCTTGCTGACGGTATGAACGAAACCTCCGTCCTCGACGGCTTCACCATCACGGGTGGTAACGCGAGCATGGGGTCCGGCGGCGGGATGCACATAAACGGCGGCAATCCGACGGTGACGAACTGCACCTTCTCGGAGAACGATGCGATCAACGGCGGCGGGGGGATGTACATAAACACCGGCACTCCAACGGTGACGAACTGCACCTTCTCGGGGAACACGGCGACTAGCGGCGGCGGAGTGTACATAATAAGCGGCTTACCGACTTTTACGAACTGCACTTTCTCGGCGAACGAGGCGAACGGCGGCGGCGGGATGTACATAAAGGACGGCAGTCCGACGTTGACAAACTGCACCTTTCAGGGGAACAATACGAACATGGGCAGCGGCGGCGGGATGTACGTCAACGGAGGCTATCCTATGTTGACGAACTGCATCTTCTCGGGTAACAATGCGTTCTACGGCGGAGGGATGTACACAAATGGCGGCAGTTCAACGTTGACAAACTGCACCTTCTCGAAGAACATGGGGAAACGTGGCGGCGGGATGTTCATAATGGGCGGCAGTCCAACAGTGACTAGCTGCACGTTTGAAGAGAACGCGGCAGGATTAGGCGGCGGGATGCTGATAGGAATAGCCAGCCTTGAGATGACGAACTGCACCTTCTGGAAGAACGAGGTGACCGAAGACGGCGGCGGGATGTACATCCAAGAAGCTAATTCTAATCCTACGTTGACGAACTGCACCTTCTCGAAGAACACGGCGACTAACGGCAATGGGATGTTCATAGTAGCGGATAATAAAAATTCGACAGTGACGAATACCATCTTCTGGGGAACGGATTCTGCCGCGGGGCAGGTTGTGGACCTGAGCACCAATCTGACGATCACCTGTTCCGTAACCGATCTTTCCGGTCAAGGCAACACAAACGCCGACCCCGAACTCGGCCCTCTGGCGGACAACGGCGGCCCGACGAAGACCCACGCACTGAGCGAGGGCAGCTCCGCCATCGACAGCGGGACGAGTACGGGTGCGCCGGATACAGACCAGCGCGGCGTCCCCCGCCCGCAGGGCGTCGGAGTCGACATGGGTGCTTACGAGAGAGTGCCCGAACAGCCCGATTCGCCGGAGGTGGATCCCGGGCCCGATTCACCGGAGGGTAGCGGCGGCGGTGGGTGCTTGGCGGGTCCTGCCTCTCCATGGACGCTCGCCCTCCTCGCGCCCCTGGCATCCCTTGCGCTGAGAAAACGGCCTGGCCGCAGGGGTCGTTAAGCTCCGCGGTATAATAGAACACATAATGAGCGCCGCCTTACGGCAACCGAAGGCGGCGCTTAATTTTAATGCCTCTCCCGCCGCGGAGGGCGGCGTCTACGCGCTTACGGCCAGCACGCCTCCGAGAATGAGCAGCAGCCCTCCCCACTGGGGGGCCGACAGCTTCTCCCTCATGAAAAATACCCCTATGGCGGCGGTGAGCAGGGGGCTGGAGGCGGAGATGGGGGTGACCACCGATACGGGAAGGAGCTCCATGGCCTTGGTGAAGAAAAAGCCCGAAAAGCCCAGGCCCGATACGGCGGCGGCGGCGGACCAGCTCCAGGCGGCCCGGCCCATGCGGAAGATGGCAGCGGGATTCAGGCCTCTCCACAGGCTGGAGGAGATCCAGTAAGTCCAGCAGATTATAAAGAGAGAGTAGCTTCTCCACAGGGTTACCGTAACGGGCTGGATCAGTTTTTCTGTGATGAGCCACTTCTGCATGAGCATCATAGAGCCCCATCCGAAGGCGGCCACAAGGGCCCACAGAAAGCCCGCCGGGTTTGAAGGCTGCTCCGCCCGGACGCTTCCGCCGGGCTCCCTCCGCAGCAGCGCCAGGCCGCCCACTATAAGAAGAGGGGCGGTAACAACCGGCAGGGTAAGGGGCTCCCCCATCCAGAGGGTGGACACCAGGGTGACTATAATCGGGTAGCTTGAGGCGATGGTTATGCCCCTGCTCATGCCTATAAGCTGAATCGCCCTGAAGTAGGAGACGTCCCCCATAATATTGCCCGTCAGGGTGAGCAGAAGCATGAAGGCGACAAGCCAGGCCCGGTCCGGGAACGCCAGGGAGCGTCCCTCCGACAGGGAGAGGGCCGCCGCTGCGGCTACGAAGAAGATTGTTCTGGAGGTGACCATCTCCAGTCTGGTCATTTTTTCGAGTCCTTTTTTAAGGAACGCCGGGGCTATGGCCATGCAGACGGCGGCCATGGCCGAGTAGAAGAAGCCGAGGGTGTTCAGGTTGATCAGTCCTTTCAGAATTTGCCGGCCAGTCGGTAGGCGTGACGGTGAACCGTTTGGTTTATGGTGTAGGCCATGCCTTCAGCCACGTCGTAAAAGCTTTCGGAGGCCTTTCCCTCCATGTGAAGCCGGGCTGCCTCTTTGAGGGGGCCGTAGAAACACGCCATGAAGACCTCAATGGCTTTTTCGTTTACGCCGCCTTTGGTGGCGTGGTTGGCAGTGGACTCTTCAAGCTCTTCCCTTGTGGCTAGCCGCACCGTGCAGAGAAGGGATTCAAAGTTGGCGCCGTGGAAGTCCCGGGCCAGGCCTTCTTCGCAC
>JBMNVK010000139.1:0-4606 GCA_050946755.1 Aminivibrio sp.
CTTCCTCATGCCCATAGAGGACGTCTTCACCATCACCGGCCGGGGCACCGTAGTAACCGGCCGTGTTGAGCGCGGCATCATCAAGGGCGGCGAGGAAGTAGCCATCATCGGCATGAAGACCGACGTCACCAAGACAGTTGCCACATCTCTTGAGATGTTCCGCAAGATCCTTGACAACGCCATGGCTGGCGACAACGTAGGCGTACTTCTCCGGGGCGTTGACAAGGACGGCGTTGAGCGTGGCCAGGTCCTTGCCAAGCCTAACACCATACAGCCTCACACCAAGTTCAAGGCGGAGGTATACGTCCTCAAGAAGGAAGAGGGCGGTCGTCACACCCCCTTCTTTGCCGGCTACAAGCCCCAGTTCTACTTCCGTACCACTGACGTTACGGGGGACATAGTTCTTCCTGAGGGTGTTGAGATGGTCATGCCTGGCGACAACGCCACCTTTGAGGTTGAGCTCATAGTGCCCATCGCCATGGATACCGGTCTTCGCTTTGCAGTTCGCGAGGGCGGCCGTACGGTTGGCGCCGGTGTCGTCACCGAGATTCTTGAATAAATTTAAATAACTTAGGAGGCGCTTGCTCATGGCGGATATCGTTGGCCTCTCCTGCAGCGAATGCAAGAGACGCAACTACACGACGACTGTAAACAAGAGGAAACAGACAAAGAAACTGGAGCTCAACAAGTTTTGTAAATGGTGTGGAAAACACACCTTGCACAAAGAAGGCAAGTAGTGTAGAATACACTCTGCTCGCAGGTCCGTAGCTCAATTGGCAGAGCACTGGTCTCCAAAACCGGGGGTTGCAGGTTCGAGTCCTGCCGGGCCTGCCATTTTTATGGCATTAAAAAAGATAGGGGGCCGAGGTCGTGGGAAACATCCTCACCTTCGTAAGAGAAGCCCGAGCCGAACTAAAGAAAGTAACATGGCCTGGTAAAAAGCAGGTGTGGTATTCCACGCTGGTTGTGATTGCATTCACTCTTTTTGTATCAGCCTACCTCGGACTCGTGGATTTGCTTTTGACGGGAGTTCTTTCCCGGCTTTTTAAATAACATTCACTGCCGGTCCAGGCAGTTTGGGTTGCAGGATCACTTGAAAGATCGGCAGGGAGGTGAGGGGGCCGCAAGACCCCCTTTGTATGGATAGCAACGAAGAGCGACGCTGGTACATAGTTCAGACTTACGCAGGGTACGAAAAGAGAGTAATGGCTAACCTCGAACAGAGAATTGCCACCATGGGGATGGAAGACAGCATATTTGAGGTGCTGGTCCCTGTGGAGGAGAGGATTTCCATCAAGGACGGGAAGAGCAAAAAGGAGACCCGAAAGCTCTTTCCGAGCTATGTGCTTGTCGAAATGCGTCTGAACGACCAGTCATGGTACGTCGTGCGCCATACGCCAGGAGTTACCGGCTTTGTTGGATCAGGCAATCATCCTATTCCCCTCACGGAGAGGGAAGTCAGGGATATTATGGCAAAGATCAGTGTGGATGAGGCAAAGCCGAAGATCGAACTTAATCTCAATATAGGGGATACTATCAAGGTCAAGAGCGGCCCCTTCGAAGGCCATGTGGGACCTGTAGTAGATGTTATCCCCGAAAAGGGCAAGGTTAAATTTACGGTCACCGTGTTCGGACGGGAGACCATTGTGGAGACGGATCATACAGAGCTTGAAAAGCTCTAGCTATACATTGAACGCGAAAGGGACTCTTCTCAGGAGGCAAGAGGATTCTTGGCTCCTCTTTTTCCTGTTTGGAGATACCCTTTCAGTAACGAGAGGAGATCTTAGGGAATGGCAAAAAAAATAATTGGGCAGATCAAGCTTCAGCTGCCCGCAGGAAAGGCCACACCGGCGCCTCCTATTGGGCCCGCGCTCGGCCAGCATGGAGTCAATATTATGGAGTTTGTGAAGCAGTTCAACGGCAAGACAGCGGACAAAGCCGGGCTTATCATACCGGCGGTCATTACTGTATACGCCGACAGGAGCTTCTCCTTCATACTTAAGACTCCTCCTGCCAGCGTTCTTCTGAAGAAGGCGGCAGGGATTGAGACCGCATCAGGAGAGCCCAACAAGAACAAGGTGGCAAAGGTAGGCAGATCCAAGGTCAGGGAGATTGCAGAGCTCAAGAAGGAGGACCTCAACTCCTACGACGTAGAGGCTGCCATGCGTATGGTAGAGGGCACTGCGAGGTCTATGGGAATCGAAATCGTCGATTAACAGCGGCGATTTGTGGGAGGCTTCAAGGCCGCATTACCACAAGGAGGCAATCAGGAATGGCAAAAGTATGCAAAAGAATGAGAGCAGCACAGGAAAAGGTCGAAAAGGGCAGGCTATACTCCCTGAAAGAGGCGGTTGAGCTCGTACAGGAGACCGCAATGGCCAAGTTTGATGAGTCCATAGAGATCCACGTTCGCCTTAATGTAGACCCAAGGCATGCTGATCAGCAGGTGAGAAGTACAATTGTACTGCCTCACGGAACGGGCATTGAAAAAAAGGTGCTTGTGCTTGCCATGGGCGAGAAGGTGAGAGAAGCGGAGGAGGCCGGCGCCGACTTTGTGGGCGGAGAGGACATGGTCACAAAGATAAGCGGCGGCTGGCTTGAGTTTGATGCCGTAATTGCTACGCCTGACATGATGAAGTCCGTTGGGCGGCTGGGAAGGTTTCTGGGCCCCAGGGGGCTTATGCCCAGCGCTAAGGCAGGCACCGTTACTTTCGACATCGCTGATGCCGTCAGAGAAATTAAGGCGGGAAGGATCGAGTTCAGGGTAGACAAGTTTGGCATAATACACAATGGAGTTGGCAAAAAGAGCTTTTCCAGCGAACAGCTCTACGAAAATATCAAGACTATCTATCAGGCCATCGTCAGAGCCCGTCCCGCATCGGTAAAGGGAACCTACGTAAGAAGCTTTTCGATTGCTTCTTCCATGGGCCCCGGAATCAAAATTGATCCCGCAGGAGCCCAGAGGGAGATAGCGGACGACTAAAAGCTTTAAAGTTTTCCAACTGAAAAAAACATACAGAGAACCGCAGACAGCTGGTCCGCAAGGATAATGGATGTTTCCGCCCGCCGAGGTTCCGGTAACTAAAGGCCTGCAGCATGACCTTTTCCCGGACCCGGATGTCCGGGATTTTTTATTGACTTTTATTTAAGGAGGTGAGTATATGCCTGCAAAGGTAAAGTTTGAACAGGTTGAAATGCTTCGCTCCAAACTCGGAAGGAGCAAGGCGGTCTTCGTTGGTGAATACAGAGGAATGACCGTGGCCCAGATCACGGCTTTAAGGTCCCAGGTAAGAGCCGCCGGCGGTGAGATGAAGGTAGCCAAGAATACCCTCATGAAAATCGCCATGAGCGAAGAAGGGATGGCCTCGCTGCCTGAAGACATCTCCCGGGGGCCCAATGTTTTCACAATGGCTTACGAGGACCCTGCAGCGGTAGCCAAAGTGCTCAGAGATTTTGCCAGGGAGAGGACGAACAAGGCGTTCAGCCTCAAGGGTGGAATCCTCGGAGACTCTGTGCTTACAGCAGAACAGCTGGGAGATCTGGCCGATCTGCCGGGCAGGGAGACTCTGCTTGGAATGCTCGTCAGTACGATCGCAGCCCCGATTTCAGGTTTCCTTACCGTGCTCAACGGTCCTGCAAGAGGGCTTGCTACGTGCCTTAACCAGATCAAGGAAAAGAAAGAAGAAGCGGCATAACAGCAGGAATCTGCATTTTTGGCAAAAAATACAAGTGATTTAAAATTTAGGAGGATGTAAAATGACCCACGATGAGATGATCCAGGCTATTGAGAATATGACCGTTCTTGAGCTCTCCGAGCTCGTGAAGGCCCTTGAGGATAAGTTTGGCGTATCTGCCTCCGCCCCTGCCATGGCCATGCCCATGATGGGCATGCCCGGAGCGGCTGCGGCTGCTGCTGAGGAAGAAAAGACTGAGTTTGACGTAGTCTACAAGGCTCCTGGCGCCAATAAGATCACCGTCATCAAGATCGTCCGTGAGCTTACGGGCCTTGGACTTAAAGAGGCCAAAGAGCTCGTCGACAACCCCCCGAAGGCTGTCAAAGAGGGCGTCACCAAGGAAGAGGCTGAGGAAGTCAGAGATAAGCTTGCTGAGGCCGGAGCCGAGGTCGAAATCCAGTAAGACCGGAAACGAAATTAATACTTTGCGATATACTGATGGCGGCGCTGATTTTGCGCCGCCATTCTTGTATTTTGGGGAGGAGCAGCATGATAGTAGACTGCCATGTTCACGTTTATCCGCCGGAGGTAGTGGCAGATGCGGAAAAAATAGGCCGATCTGAGGACTACTTTGCAATGCTTGCAAGCGGAAAGATACATAAATGGGCCTCTGTCGAGGACGTTATCGAAAGAATGGACCAGGACGGCGTGGATGTCTCCTGGATCTTTGGGTTTGCCTTCAGGGATCCCGGCCTTTGCGCCCTTTGCAACGACTACGTGATGGACGGAATCCGCAGGTTCCCCGACAGACTTAAGGGGCTTGCCGTGGTGCCTCCCTCTGCAAGAGGCGCCGATGCTGAAATCCTCCGATGCAAGGAGGGCGGCTTGGTTGGCATAGGAGAACTTTTCCCCCAGGGCCAGAACTTTGACCT
>JBMNVK010000140.1:0-4564 GCA_050946755.1 Aminivibrio sp.
GTGGCCCACCCCCAGCACTACGAGCTTCTTTCCCCTGATCACGGTAGTGAAGGCTCTGTCCCACGTGCGGTTTCTCTGGGCGGTGTACAGCCGGGGCATGGCGGAGTTTAGCATGTAGAGGAACATGGCGAAGGATTCGCCTGACTTGGCAAGGTGAACTCCCCGGTTATTCACCAGCTGAAGCCCTTCTGGAACCCAGTCGAAGGGGCTCATGTGCTCCACCCCGGAGCTTATGAAGTGTATCCACCGGAGGCGGGGGGCGTATTTTTCTATATCCTTCCCGGGAAAGCTGTACCCCACCAGGATATCGGCGGTGGCCATATGGCCGTAGTACTCGTCCAGGTCTTCTTTGGTCCAGAGGTCGACAGGGTCGACGGCGCTGCTGCCTATGGTGATCTCCAGGCCGTCCCTTAGGTCCGGGTTGCGGGCCAGAAGGTCCTTCACCTGCTGTTTATCCGCAATGAAAACGTCTACGGAGCTGCGGCTGTTTTGAATATGTATGTGGGTTTTTCCGTTTTTCATAATTAAAATATCACTCCTTAATGCCTTCAGGCGGCCTGTGATTTAAGGCGCCTGTAGATCCACTTTGCGGCCGGGTATACCCACAGGAAGATGGCTACCGCCGCAAGGCCTCCGGCGATGGGCCTGTTGAAGAAGTCTATCCAGTTTCCGTTGGATTTTACCATGGATATAATAAAGTTCTTCTCCAGCAGATTGCCCAGCACGATGGCCAGCAGCATGGGGGAGATGGGAAAATCGTTCTCCTCCATGATGTATCCAAGAAGGCCGAAGGCCAGCATGATGCCCACTCCGAAGAGGCTGTTGTTGATGGAAAAGGCCCCCACGATGCAGAAGACCAGAATTACCGGCAGAAGCACGAAGGGGGGGATGCGCAGAATGTGCCGGAAGGCCTTGATGGAGTAGTAGCCTAAAATCAGCATGAAGATATTGGCTACCAGGAAGCAGAGGAAGACGCCGTAGATGATCTCCGGGTGGTGGATGAAGGCCGTGGGCCCGGGCTTCAGGTCTTTTATGAACAGGATGCCTATGACCATGGCGGTGGTGACGTCGCCGGGGATGCCGAAGACAAAGGCGGGGATCCACGCTGACGCCAGGGCGGCATTGTTAGCCGAGGTGCTTTCTATAATTCCCTCCATGTGGCCTGTGCCGTACTTCTCAGGCGTCTTGGAAAATTTCTTGCTTATGGCGTAGGCCAGCCAGGCGGCGATATCGGCTCCGGCGCCGGGCAGGGCTCCCACAATTACGCCGATGGAGTTGCCCCTGAGAAAGTTGGGAATATGGTTTCGCCAGGTCTTGAAGATGCCCTTGTAGATATAGCCTATCTTGCCGCTGTACATTGCCGACGGCGGGGTGGTGGAACTTACCCGCCTCATGATCTCGGAGAGGGCAAAAAGCCCGATGAGGACTGGTATGACGTGAATTCCGCCAAGAAGCTCGGTAATCCCCATGGTAAACCGGGGCTGGCCCGTAAGGGAGTCGTAGCCCACCGTGGTTATGAACAGCCCCAGGAACATGGAGGCAACTCCCTTGACCGTGTCTGCCGAAGTCATGAAGGTGGCGCAGGTAAGGCCGAGGCAGGAGAGCCAGAAATACTCATAGGTGCTGAATTTAAGGGCAATGTTTGCCAGAAGGGGCGCTGCGCATATCAGGGCGGCGAGGCCGACAAGCCCTCCCATGGCGGAGAAGAAGCAGTTGGCGCCAAGCACCATCTCCGCCTTGCCCATCTGAGTAAGCTTGTAGGAGTCGTCGGTATAGGCGCCGGAGGCGGGGGTGCCGGGAATTCTGAGCAGGGTGCCGGGAATGTCCCCGGCAAAGACCGCCATGGCGTCGCAGGCAATTATGGCCGCCAGCGCCGGAATGGGGTCGAGAAAGATGGCTATGGGCATAATCAGCGAGACGGCCATCACGGCGGTAAGGCCGGGGATGGCGCCGATGACTATGCCATAAACGGATGAAGCCAGCATAATAAGCAGGACCTGGGGTTGGGCTATCAGGTGGAAGGCCTTGATAAGAGTATCAATCATGACGGATATCTCCCGGGGCTATAGTCCCAAAATGCCGGCAGGCAGCGGGACCAGCATGATTTTTGCGAAGAAAATATAAGCCAGGATCGCGGTGGAGCCGGCTACAACAAAGGAGGACACAAGCTTCCTCCTGAGCCACCATATCGTGAAGGTGGTCATGATGGTTGTGGTAAGCACAAAGCCGAGCAGGTTGGCAAAGGCCATGTAAAATACCAGGTTCAGCGGGATAACGCTTATATTGGCCACCAGGGTGGGGGATTTTGTCCATTCGCCGAATTTTATCAGCGCCGATTTCGCCCTGAAATTGCGGAAAAAAAGGACAAGCCCCGACCCGAGGAGGAAAATAGAGGTAAACGCCGGGAAGAACCCGGCGCCGTATTTATACCCCGGAAGGACCGGAAGAGACCTGGAATACACCAGGACAGTTATGGAAAATACTATTAAAACTGCGCCAAAGACTTTATCGTTTATTTTCATTTTGACTCCTTTCCCGTCCTTCCGGGCAGTACCGTTTTATTCCTTAACCAGTCCTACGGACTTCATAACCTCTCCGTAGTTTTTGTCCATCTCCGCAAGGAAATCCCTGAAATCGTCGGGACCAAGGTATTCGGTGGTCTTGCCGGCCTTTTCCATGGTCTCCTGGAACTCCGCCGTCTCCCACACCTTCTTGATGGCGTCCCCCATCTTTACCTTGAGGTCCTCGGGAAGGTTGCCGGGGGCTGCAATGCCGCTCCAGGAATCGAGCAGCCAGTCCGAGCCGGTGGCCTCCTTCAGGGTGGGCACGTCGGGCATGGTGGATACCCGCTTTTTGGTAATGGTTACCAGGGGTCGGACCTTTTCGGCGCTGACAAGGGCGGCTGCCTCGTTGGGGGAGCAGACTACAAAGTCAAGTCCACCGGCGGCCATATCCTGCAGAGAGGGAGCGGCGCCGTCGTTGGGTACCCATATCACGTCCGATACCTGGAGTCCCTCGCCCTGAAGCATGCCGGCGGCGCAGAGATGCCAGATTCCGCCATGGGAAGCGCCGGAGGCTTTCAGCTTGCCGGGGTTATCTTTGATGGCGGCAAAAAGTTCCTTGATGTCCTTGTAGGGGGAGTCCTGCTCCACAAAGACCGCGCCGCCCACGGAGACGATGAGGGCAAGGGGGGTAAGATCCCTGTAGGTAAGGTCTGTCAGGCCCGCCCAGTGCATCATGTTGAGCTCGCACTCGATATCGCCCAGAGTGTATCCGTCGGGCTCTCCCTTGGCTATGGCGGTGTGCCCCACCACGCCCTGGCCGCCGGTGCGGTTGATGCTGTTGACCCGTACGTCGAGGACGTCCTCCATAATCTTTGCCACCAGGCGGGCGTTGAAGTCAGTGCCCCCTCCTACCGCAAAGGGAATCAGCATGGTGAATGGCTTTTCCTTGGGCCATTCCGCCGCCGTCGCCATTCCTGCGCTGCCAAAGGCAAGAGCGCAGATCAGTAGAGCCGATACTAATATTCCGTACTTTTTCATTCCGGTTCCTCCTTCAAAAGATTTGGAAGCAGGCTTCCACTTGTACTGCGGCAACATTATACGGGTTACTCTGGTTAAAAGCGACACCGGTTTTGTAAAAAACTTTTTATTTAAAAATGGGGCGGCTCCCGGAGTTTTAGCGTGGAAAACGGTGTAAACTGGTAGCAGGACAGATCTGAGCCATAACAGCGAATGAAAAAGAAATGCACTTTAAAAGAGGAGGTTTATTATGAATGATCTTGTAATTAGGGGCTGCACTGTGGTGGATCCCAAAAACGGCATAAATAAAGCCACGTCCGTTGCCATCAAGGACGGCAAAATAGCCGAGGTAGGCGACGACGCAAAGGGACGCCGCTTTGCATCCTTTAAGGGCGCCGTGCTCATGCCCGGGATTATAGATGCCCATGTACACTGTTCCGACTGGATAGGAGGAGGACCCTCCTTCAAAATGCTCGCCAGGGCCGGGGTTACCACCGCAACGGACCTGGCGGGGCCCGCCGATGTGGTGCTGGACCAGATGGTCGCCCACGGGGCCGGTATAAACATCCTCATCACCGAGGCGGTATACCCGGGAGTTAACGTAAAGGATTCCGACCCCGGCTACGATGAAATCAGCCGCCTTCTGGAGGAGAGCATTAAAAAGGGAGCCTTCGGCCTCAAACTTCTCGGAGGGCACTATCCCCTGACTCCTGAGGCGTGCAGCGCCGCTATCAGAGCGACGACGGACCGCCGCTGCTATATGGCAATCCATGCGGGCAGCGCCCAAAACGGGTCGAACATGAAGGGCGCCCTGGATGCTATTGAATTTGCCAGCGGGCGTCCCATTCATCTGGCCCATGTAAACTCCTACTGCCGGGGGGCGGTGCTCGGCCGTCCGAAGGAAGAGCTTAACACAGTCCTGAACGCCCTGAATGAGCACAGGGAGGTCATCTCGGAATTTTACACCGCTCAGTTCAACGGAACCAGCGGAAAGTGCGCGGGGGGCGTGCCGGAAAGCCACGTAACCAGAAACTGCCTTAGGG
>JBMNVK010000141.1:0-4452 GCA_050946755.1 Aminivibrio sp.
TACCAGAACTACTACCGATTCTCTTTCCATAAGCTTGATAACCTTTATGTTTCCGATGACCTTGGGCAGTATAACTACAGGATTTTCAGGGTCCACAGTTATGTAGGAGTCTCCTCTGACAACCTGAAGTATATCGCCTACGGCAAGAGAGTCCCTGCTGCCAAGGGATATTATATACTCCCTTCTTTTAAGAGTTGAGTCCGCAGTAGGGGCTATGATGCGGCCGATGACCGCAAAATCCTCATCACTGCCGCCTGATATTCCGTCGGCAGCATCGGCAATTGCATTTTTAAAGGCTTGCCAGTGGGAAGTGGAGGAGAACTGTTTCCAGGTAAATCTGCTCATCCTCTGCCCCTTATCGGGGGGAGTGAGCCGGAGGAGATCAAGACCGTCCTTATGGATCTCGCTCAGGATGTTGTCCTGGAAGATGCTGAAGATGGGGTAATCCCGTACGTTCAGAAAAAACAGCCTGTTGTCGCCGGGATCAAATGTATATCGGCTGTCTTTGCCCGAAGCGATGCGGGAATCCTGGCGCTTTCCGCTGTTTCCGTCATACATGTGAATTCTGAGGGATATATTTGACCTCTCATAAGTTCCAAGGGCTTCTCTCTCTTTTGTCATCACGGAAAAGATCTCCATCTGGACTGCAAAATCATCGGGCCGTCTGTGTCCCGCAAACCATCTTTCCGCTGCCGCTTCGTCAAGAACGCTTACATGGGCGAAAGGGTCTCTTCTTAACAGAGCGGCGAGATGGTCAGTCATCTTTTTTTCAAGCACATTGACTGGATAAAATTTGCTCTCCCATACCTCAAATTCCGTGTAGTTAAGGGTTGGCAAAAGGACAATGGATTTTGCTGAGCCCTCTGCAGGAATTAATGGAGCAAGAAGAAGCAGGAGGATCAAAAGAGCAACCTTTTGTGTCTTGTTAAACTGATTCATGTCAAAATGCCTCCAGGCCCCAAACGGGCATACTCTGCTTCTTATGTTTCGGCGCGGGAGACTGCTAAATAAAGGATCATAAAAACTTTTACTCTTTTTTCAGGCAGGGAAAAGAGCAAATTAATGCTATAATGAACGTCATTACAAAAAAGAACCAATTATTCAAGGAGGAAAGAAGAAAATGAAGAGACTTGACGTGTTTAAATGCGACCTGTGCGGAAATGTGGTGGAGATTCTTCATGCAGGAGGCGGAGAACTCGTCTGCTGTGGCCAGCCCATGAATCTTCTTGAGGAGCAGACTGCAGATTCCGCTACCGAGAAGCACGTCCCCGTAGTTGAAGGCAAGAAGGTCAAAGTGGGAAGCGTTCCTCATCCCATGACAAACGAACATTATATTGAGTTCATCGAAATCATGGATGAAAACAATATCTGCAGAATCTTCCTCAACCCGGGAGACGATCCTGAGGCCGTCTTCGAGGAATTTACCCCCACTATGAGCAGGGAGTACTGCAATATTCACGGGCTCTGGAAAGTCGAACTTTAATCTGCCGGGGAAGCTGAATCGGGACAATCAGGCAGCAGGCAAAAATACCAGAAGGAGAGGTCTGCATTAGGTAATTCGCAGCTCTTGTTCACCAACTTCTGAAATCTGTTGTATTATTGAGCGGGAGCTTTAAGCTCCCGCTCAATTTTTTTTAGGAGGACGGCATGGACAAGCAGATTGATCCGAGAGCGCTTTTTACCCTTAACTACGGTGTTTATATCCTCAGCACCGAGCATGAAGGCAAAAAAAATGGACAGATCATCAACGCCCTTATGCAGCTCACCGCTGAGCCTATCTGCATGGCGGCCTGTCTTCACAGGGACAACCTGACGACGGAGCTGGTGGAAAAGAGTGGAAAATTTTCTGTCTCCGTCCTTGAGGACTCTGTGCCCCTTCAGTTTATTGGCCAGTTTGGATTCCGCTGCGGAAGAGAGTTCGACAAGTTTGCCGCCTGCACCTATGAAGTCAGCGAAGGAGGGCTGCCGGTGGTGACGGAACACTCACTTGCGTACATTGAACTCGATGTCATCTCTTTGGAGGAGATTTTTACCCACAAACTGTTTGTGGGCAGGGTAAAAACAGCCAGGGTGCTGAAAGAAGGAATGCCCCTGACCTACGCCAACTACCACAACGTTAAGAAAGGCAAGTCTCCGGAAAATGCTCCCAGCTCGGTGTTCAACAAGATCAAATGAAGCTGCCCGGAGACAGGGATCTTTCGCCGGAGGCAGCTCTTCTTGCCGGCTATCTTCCCCGGTTTGAAGAGGCCTACGGGAAGCTGAACCGAAGGAAATATGTTTCGCCCGATCCGCTTGAGAAGCTCTATCTTTATGACAGGCAGGAAGACAGGGAGGTTGTGGGGCTGGCCGTCTCCTCAATTGCCTACGGAAGGGTCGCCCAGATACTGAAAAATGCTGATAAAATTCTAACTATCCTGGGGCCTGCACCAAAAGCTTTTTTGACGGACGTCCCTGCCGCAGATCTTCCGGCTCTTTTTAAGGGGTTCAAGCACAGATTTACGGCAGGTCCTGAGATGGGCGCCTTTTTGTCAGGAATTGGCGCAGTTCTCCGGGAGTTCGGAAGCCTTGAGGAGTTTTTTGCGGACTGCTTTAAAAAAGAGGAAAGCTTTGTCGGCGCCGTATCTCTTTTCTCTGAGGGCATCAGGTCAAGGGCAGGCCTGAAGAAAAGTTTTCTGCTTCCCTCCCCCAGAGAGGGCAGCGCCTGCAAAAGACTTTTTCTTTATCTGAAGTGGATGATCCGAAAGGACGACGTAGATCCGGGAGGATGGAGGGCGGCATCGCCGGCAGACCTGATACTGCCCCTGGACGTGCATATGTTCCGCATGTGCTCCTCCCTTGGCCTTACAAAAAGAAAAAGCGCTGACCTCAGGTCAGCACTGGAGTTAACAGAACTCTTCAAGCGGTTTCTGCCTCACGATCCTGTAAAATATGACTTTGTGCTCACCCGGTTTGGCATCAGGAGGGAGATGGACGCCGGGGGTTTTGTTAAAATCTGCCTGGAAGGTGATGAAATGTGACTGGAAAGAGAAGGGGACTTTATGCTGCAGTGCTGATTTTAGCCCTGTTGTTTGCATCCATCCCTCCAGCCCGGGCGGAGACCACTTTGAGGGAGGCTCTGCGAAAGGTATCCGACTCGCCCTTTGACGGAGCTGCTCACAGTGATCTTGCCAGGGCCTACAACAAAAATGGGGAGCCGGGAAAGGCTGCATCAGAAGCAAAGGCGGCACTGGCGCTCATACCGGGCTTTCCGCCTGCAATGCTTGAGCTTGCCCATGCCCGCAGGGCAGAGGGCATGCACGAAGAGGCGGAGGCGTTGTACGAAGTCTATCTTGGATGCCACCCCCGCTCTGTAGAGGGGCTGGCGGGAGTGAGCGAGAGCCTGGCCAGGCTCGGAAAATGGGATGAGTCCTTTGCGTCCGCTATGGCGGCAATAAAGGAGGCCCCCCTTGACAGCATGGGCTACCATGCCCTGGGTAGGGCCTACAGGATTTCCGGGCGGTTTGAGGAGGCAGTAGAGGTGCTGGGGCAGGCCCTGTCCTTTGCCAGCGAACCTTCATGCATCCTGTTTGAAATTGGCATCTGTCATGTGGAGCTCGGGGACCGCCCTTCAGCTCTGACTCAGTATGAAAAGCTGCTTGAGACGGACAGGGACAGAGCGGCCCTCCTCTTTCAGGCGATTTATCCCTGAGAGGGCAGAGGAGATATTTCGTCGCAGAAATTTTCGTGAAGCAGCTCCTCCAGGCAGTCTGTTCCGCAGACGGGAAGGGTGATCATCAGTTTTGCTATGATTGCCTCCCTGGTCATGTCCTTTCCGGATATGGCCCCGAGGTCCATCGTCCTTTTTCCCACTTCATATACGCTCAGGTCCACCCCTCCATAAACGCACTGAGTAGTTATAACGACAGGAATGTTTTTATCCCTGAATCGGGCGATGGGATCGAGCAGGTTCTCCCCCAGATAGGGAACTCCTCCAAGGCCCAGGGCCTCCAGCACTATGGCCTTAGGCCCGGCCTCTGCCAGATGTTCCAGAAAGCGGGCTCTGAAGCCCGGAAACAGGGTGACCAGGAAGATTGATGTCTCCACCGAAAGAGAGGATACATCCACCGGGTAGATTGGGGCCAGAAACGGCTCTTTCTCAAGCACCGCCTTCCCGTCCCTGATGAATCCCAGTTCAGGATAGTTGATGCTGCAAAAAGCGGTGGTATCGTGGCTCAAAACTTTTTGTGACCTGGGACCGTGGATCAGGCGGCCATGAAAAGCTATGGATACTCCCCTTCGTCCTTCCAGCACCAGCGCCAAAAGAAAAATGAAGGCCTCCTGAACATTCCTCTCGGCATCAGACCCCGGTTCACCTACCGGGAACATGGATCCCGTGATTACAACAGGCTTTGAAAAGCCTGGGAGAAAAAAAGAAAGGGCCGAGGCGGAGTAGGCCATGGTATCAGTGCCGTG
>JBMNVK010000142.1:0-4292 GCA_050946755.1 Aminivibrio sp.
CACTCCACTCCGTCCAGCCGCCGGTCGATGGGCTCCCTGTTGAGCAGGGGGCGGAGAATCCACTCTCTCAGGGTCCGCCTTCCCATGGGGGATCTGCACCGGTTCAGCACTCCGTACAAAGAGGGGCCGTCATCGTCTGTAAGCTCCAGATTGCGCTGGGTGGTAACGTCCAGGTGAAGGTACTCCCTTGACTGCAGAGGGTACACCCCCCGGACGTGCTTTACGGCGCCGAACTGGGTCTCGGAGAAATATTTCAGAGTCGCCGCCGCGCACCCCGCCTCTGGAGAGTCGTCCTCCAGGCCAAAGGACGCCAGGGACGCCACTCCCCACTGCTCCGCAAGCCAGCGGCCGCCGGCAGCGGGGCTGAAAAAGTCCTCAGGCCGGGAGATGGGGAAGTAGTCCGCAAGCATGGGCAGCTCCTTCGCCGGGTCGAACCCTGCAGGAAAGAGCAGCTCCTCCGGCGCAAAGGAGGCGATTAGGGAGGCAGCCTCCGGGGAGGGAAATACCCCCGCCTCAAGCCTTCCCGTCTCGGCGGAGAGAAGGGCGGCAGCAACCTCTTTCCCGGCCCTTGCGACGGCTGCAAGCCTGCCCCCCGTCCCCGCTTCCTCCGGCACGTAGGTACCGGGCGTTACAATGCGGATCACCTGCCGGTCCACCAGACCCCTGCCGTCGGGCTCGCTCACCTGTTCGCAGATGGCGGCCTTGTGCCCCGCCTTTACCAGCCTGCCCAGATAGGAGTTCACCGAGTGCCAGGGCACCCCCGCCATGGGAATGGTCTTCTCCGCATCCCTCGCCGTAAGGGTAATATCAAGAATCTCGGACGCTATCCTGGCGTCCTCGAAAAACATCTCGTAAAAATCCCCCATCCTGAACAGCAGAATACAGTCCGGGTAGAGGGTCTTCCACTCCGCATACTGGGCCAGCATGGGGGTCATCCTCACTCCCGGGGGCACGGGGCTCAATCTGATCCCCCTCCTCTCCTGTCCAGCCAGCTCTGGAGGATCAGGGCGGCGGCCACCTTGTCCACCTTGCCCTTTCTCTTCTTCCGGGATACATCTCCCTCAAGCAGGGCTCTCGTGGCAATGGTCGTGGAAAACCTTTCGTCGTAAAGCTCTACCTCCAGGCCGGGGTATCTTTCGGCCAGCTCCTCCGCCAGGGCCTCAACCCGCAGCGCCTCGGGCCCCCTGGAGCCGTCCGTCCGCAGAGGGTTCCCCACCAGAAGCCGCTCCGGCCTATACTGCTCCACAAGCCGGTCCAGCCCTGCCAGCCACTCCCTTCCGGCCTCCAAAACGGCAATCCCCTGGGCGAACATTCCCAGGGGATCGCTGACCGCCACTCCGATTCTTACCGTTCCTATATCAAGGGCCAGAACTCTTGCCATCAGCTGCGGATCTGCTCCTCCACAAGGGACTGGAAGGCCTTGAAGACCTTGGGAAGGGCCCCGGCGTCCTTGCCGCCGCCCTGGGCCATATTGGGCCTTCCGCCGCCGCCGCCGCCAAGCATGGAGGAGGCCTCCTTCACGATCTTTCCTGCCGATACCCCGGCTGCCACGGCCTTTTCGTCCGCCATGGCCACCAGTACCACGCCCGTTTCGACTACCGATGCCAGCAACAGCACCAGCCCGCACTCCCTGCGGCTGCTCTTCATTCTGTCCCCAAGCTCCCGGAGCTCGTCGGCGGACAATCCTTCAAAAGAGCCGTAGACTCCCTCGGGGCCGTTCTTCAGCGCAAACCAGTGGAGCTTCTCCTGCAGTCCGGCGCTGAGGGCATTGAGCTTTTCCGCATCCCGCGCCCTCCGCAGGGCCTTTGCCTCGGCCTGAAGATGCTCCACCCTCTCCAGGATGGTATCCTCATCGGCGGCGAGCATGCCGCTTATATCCGACACGTACCTCCACATCTTCTGGAACATCCTGAGGGCCACAAAGCCCGTCACAGCTGTAATGCGTCTCGTGCCGGAGCCTATGCCCTCCTCCCGGATTATCTTGAAGGGGCCTATCTCGCCCGTGGCCTCCACGTGCAGGCCGCCGCACAGCTCCGCCGAAAAGTCGGAGATGCTCACAACCCGGACGTGCTCCTCGTACTTCTCGTCAAAAAGGGCCTTCGCCCCCGCCTCCCGGGCGGACTCCATATCCGTATGCTCCACCTCAAGGGGGGTATTGTCCAGAATCCGGCCGTTGACCTCCATCTCCACGGCAAGAAGCTGCTCCCTGGACAGAGGCTCAAAGTGGGTAAAGTCAAACCTCAGGCTTCCCTCCGCCACCAGGGAGCCCGCCTGCCGCACGTGCCCTCCCAGCACCCTGATCAGGGCCTCGTGAAGCAGATGGGTGGCCGTATGGTTCCGCTTGATGGCGTTTCGCCTCTCCACGTCCACGGTAGCTTTAAGGGAGTCACCGCAGGCTATCCGCCCGGAGATCACCTTCACCTTCTGGACGGTGAGCCCTCTTTCGGTGGTGGTGTCCGTCACCTGGGCCCTGCCGCCGTCTGAGACAAGCAGCCCCGTATCGCCGATCTGGCCCCCCTTCTCTCCGTAGAAGGGGGTGGAGCTCAGGACTATCTCCCCCTCCTGTCCCTCCTCCAGAAAATCGACGGCCGCACCGTCCACGATCATAGCCGCCGCCTCAGAAAGGGCCTCAGAGCCGTCGTACCCCGTAAACTCCGTATCCCCAAGCCGTTCATGAAGCTCGAAGTACACATCGCCGGTCAGCTCGCTGCGCTTCTGCTTGCTTGAGGCCCTTGCCCGCTCCCTCTGGGCGGCCATCTCCCGGTCGAAGCCCCCCGTATCCACCGTAAAGCCCTTCTCTTCGGCGATCTCCATCGTAAGCTCCAGGGGGAAGCCGTAAGTATCGTAGAGCTCAAAGGCCAGGCCTCCGGACAGCTCCGTCTCCCCGGCGCTTTTAAGCCGGCTTGTCTCGCCGTCCAGCAGCTCTGTGCCCTGTTCAAGGGTTCTGCCGAACCGCTTCTCCTCCACCGACACTATCTGCTCTATGGTCAGCCTGTTGTCCGTCAGCTCCCGGTAGGGGTCCGCCATAATGTTCATGACGTCCGGCAGAAAATCCGTGAGGAAGGGCCGGTCCACCCCCAGCAGGCGGCCGAACCTCACCGCCCTGCGAAGAAGCCTGCGCAGCACGTAGCCCCGACCCTCATTGGAGGGCAGGATGCCGTCGGCGATCATAAAGGCCACCGAACGGATATGGTCTGAAATAACCCGGACGGCCAGATCCGCCCCCGGGTCGTCCCCGTAGCGAACCCCGCCCATGGCGCAGGCTCGCTCGATCATGGGCATGAAAAGATCCGTCTCAAAATCTGTCTTCACCCGCTGGACAATGGAGGCAAGCCTCTCAAGGCCCATTCCCGTATCTATGTTCTTCTTGGGCAGGGGCACCAGCGTGCCGTCCTTCTGCAGGTCAAACTGTGTGAACACCAGATTCCAGATCTCCAGATAGCGGTCGCAGTCGCAGCCCGTAGTGCAGTCGGGGCTGCCGCAGGAGAACTCCGGCCCCTGATCGTACATAATCTCCGAGCAGGGTCCGCAGGGACCCTGGGAGCCCATAAACCAGAAATTGGCATCCTGGCCGAAGCGGAAGATCTTATCCTCCGGAACGCCCACCATGTTTCGCCAGACATGGTAGGCCTCTTCGTCCTCCTCGTAGATGGTGACCGACATCCGGTCCCCCTCCAGGCCCATTACTTCCGTAAGAAACTCCCAGCCCCAGATGATGGCCTCCTTCTTGAAGTAGTCCCCCCAGGCGAAATTCCCCAGCATCTCGAAAAACGTATGGTGCCTCGCCGTTCGGCCCACGTTCTCGATATCGTTGGTGCGGACGCACTTCTGGGAAGTGACCGCCCGGGGCGTCTCGGGGGTCTCTATTCCAAGATAGTAGGGCTTAAAGGGCACCATCCCTGCAATGGTAAACAGCAGGGAGGGATCCTCGGGAATAAGGGAGAAGCTGGGATAGTGCCTGCTTCCCTTAGAAACCCAGAAATCGATAAATTCCTTTCGTACTTCCTTGCCGGATCTCCACTGCATTTATGCTATTCCTCCGTAAATAGTCTAGGTGATTGGATCGCAAAAGATCTGATTTGGTGAATGAACAGGGCGATTTTGATGGCCTGGGAAAAAACTGTCATCCCGAAGGGCGTGTTTTGCCCGAGGGATCTGGGCTTGACTAAAGGCTTCAAGGTCTTAGAACCTTAAACCCAGGTCCCTCACCTTTCGGTTCGGGACGACAGTCTAAAATGTCATCCCGAAGGGCGTATTGCGCCCGAGGGATCTGGGCTTGACTTAAGGTTTTA
>JBMNVK010000143.1:0-4250 GCA_050946755.1 Aminivibrio sp.
AAATCCTTGAGGTGCCTATCCCCTCAATGGGAGGAGAAGATTTTGCCCTCTACCTCGAGCACGCCCCCGGTGCCCTGTTCAGAATCGGCACAGCTGATGAACGCCCGGAAAGTAAAGGAGCTCTTCATAACCCCAAAACTGTTTTTAGCGAGGATGCCATAGCCACAGGGATTGCAGCTTTCGTGGGCACAGCGTTCAAGCTGACAGGGTCGGATATGGATAAGCTGAAGTAGGGGGTAGGTTTCGGCGGGATCTTTGCTCAAAAAAATCGGGAAGGAATAAAAAAAGGAAGGTATAAAATTGGCGGCCCTGGTTACCCGGGAGCCGCCAATTATTTTTGCTAACTTAACAGCGCTCTCTTTTTTCTTTCCTCGAATCTTTTATATACGCCGGAAAAGCAGACTGAAATGATGGTAAGGGCTATCAGCCCAAGGGACCAGGGGCGGGTAAAGAAGGGCATAATGCTTCCTCCGCTTCGCATCATTCCCGTCCTCAGTGCACCTTCCATGATGGGGCCCAGGATGAGGCCGAGTATCATCGGGGAGATGGGGAATCCCGTCCGGCGGAAGACGAATCCCATGCCGCTGAATATGGCCAGTACCCACAGGTCGTTAAAGCTGTATCTGATGTTGTATGTGCCGGCTACTGCCATCAGAACAACTACGGGCAGCAGTATTTTCTTGGGTACCCGCAGGGCCCATTTAAAAAATCGGATAAGAAAGGCGTAGAAGAGGATTACCATCACGATGTTTGCAACAAACAGGGACGCAAATATCGAGTAGACAACACCGATGTTATCTCTGAAAAGGCCCGGCCCCGGTGTAAGTCCGTGGAGCATGAGCCCTGCCATTAGTATGGCGGTCACTGAGTTGCCGGGAATGCCCAGAGTCAGCATGGGCACGAAGGCTCCCCCTGTCACGGCATTGTTGGCGCTTTCCGGGGCAATTATTCCGTCGGGGATGCCCGTGCCGAACTCCTCGGGATATTTGGAGTATTTCTTGGCCTGATCATAGGCAAACAGGTTGGCGATGGTGCCACCCGCGCCGGGCAGAATGCCTATGACAATGCCGATCAGCGATGATCTCAGCAGGTTTTTCCAGTGGGACAGGATCTCCTTAAGAGAAATTTTCATGCTGTCCATGGCGCCGGATTCGAAGACATATTCCGAATCCGCCTCGCTTATCTGGGCAAAGATCTCTGATATGACGAAGAGGCCTATCATGGCAGGAAGCATTCCAATGCCTCCGTCCAGGGCGGCGATGCCAAAGGTGTATCTGGCGACGCCGGAGAGAGGATCGGCCCCGACAGCGGCAAGCATAAGGCCCAGGGCGGCGCTGGCAATCCCCTGCAGAAGGGATTTGCTGGTGAGGCTTGATATGATCGTCAGGCCGAAGACGCCCAGCAGGAAGTATTCGTAGGTCTGAAATTTGAGGGATATCCTGCCCAGAAGGGGAGTTATTATGACCAGGGCCAGAAGGCTCAGCATGCCTCCTATGAAGGATGCCACTATTCCGTAGCTCAGAGCTTTGCCCGCCAGGCCCTTTTTTGCCATGGGGTAGCCGTCAAAGCAGGTGGCGATTGACGCCGGTGTGCCCGGCATATTAAGCAGAATGGCAGAAATCTGGCCGCCGGAGACCCCTCCTATATATATCCCTGTCAGCATGGCCAGCCCCAGGGTTGGGTCCATTCCAAAGGTTACGGGCATGATCAGAACAATCGCCAGGGTGCTTGTCAGGCCGGGGATGGCCCCAAAAATCAGCCCCAGCAGCGTTCCCAGAGAAGTAAGCATGACAAAGCCGGGCTGAACAAGGAACTGAAGTCCTGAAGAAATATTTTCCAGCAAAATAAAAACCTCCCAGGTACTCGTCTATTCTAGTTTAGGACATGAGCAAAAATATCAGAGGAACAGTCCAGGAGGCACGTAAATGTTCAGTAGTACCCCGAAAATAAAATAGGTGACTGAAATCACCAGCAGCGCAATGACGAGGGCTTTTCCCCTCCACTGCCATGAGTTTTCGCCCAGAAGGGCTATGCTTAACCAGAGAAACAGAAAACCGGCCTCGAAGTAGCCCAGCGTCTGTATTGAATAAATATAGGCGATAAACAGCACAAAAAGTGCGCCGATCCTGAATGCCGTCCCCGCAGGCAGAGGATTCTTTCCCTCCTCGGCCTGCCCGGCCCGCCGTTCCCGGACAAGCTGGATAAGATGGGCCAGGATGGTTGCACAGAAAATTACCGCCACCACCCGGGGATAAATACGGGCATCCAGCACCTGCTGAAAGCCTTTCTTGATATGCCTTGATTCAAGCAAAAATAGAATGCCGAACAGAAAGAGTACCCCGTCGAAGACTAGTAAAGGGGATAGTATGCCCTGCTTGGTTACTGACGTAGATGAATTATCCTTCATTTTTTCACCTGCTCCGGCTGAAAACCCGGCCCCGAATACAGTAGTATGCCAGGGCCGGGTAAGTGGACAACCTGCTAAAATGTTTTTAACAGGCTACTTGTTCAGTTCCAGCTTTTCAACGAGGTCGTCGATAGTCTTGGTGTCTGACTCAAATATGTCGAAAAGGTACTTGCCGTCCCTGATCTTGGGGAAAACTCCCAGGCTTTCCGAGGATTTGGCGAAGTCGTCGCTGCTGATCACCTTTTCAAGCAGCCCGTACCAGTAGTCCACAACGTCCTTGGGCGTGTTTTTGGGGGCCCACACTCCCATGCGATAGGCTACAGACATGGGAATCTCAATGCCCAGTTCTTTCAGGGTGGGCACCTCGGGCAGGAAGGGCAGCCGCTCGTCAGAGCCTACTGCAAGGATTGTCATGTCTCCGCTGTTGTGGTGATCCATGGCCTGAGGCAGGGGGGCGCTTGAGATGTTGTCCTCCCCTCCCAGCATGGCCGTAAACATGGGTCCGCCCGCTCCGTAGGCGGCAAGGTTTACCATATCCCTTATTTCAAGTTCGTTCATAACCTGCTCGGCAAAAAGATGGGCATTGCCCCCGAGGGAGCTCGTGGCAAAGCTTGTTTTTCCGGGATTAGCCTTCACGTCCTGGACCCACTCCTCCAGGGTTTTATACTTTCCCGTCTTGGTGAAGAGAACGCAGGGCACCTCAAAAAGCAGGGCTACCGGCTCGTAGACCTCGTAGGCCCAGTCCCTTACGCCGAAGGATTTGTGGGTTATGAAAGAGGTATGGTGATGCAGGAGAGTGTGGCCGTCAGGCTTGGCGTCCCGGACCGCTATCATGCCGTTTCCGGCGCTGGCGCCGGAGATGTTGGTCACAGTAAAGGGCACCTTGAGCAGATCCTGCTGCCTGATAATGCGCTCCATGGTCCGGGCGGTTATGTCGCTCAATCCGCCGGGATCGTAGGGGACGATGTACCTTATCTCCCGGGACAGCTTTACCTCTGCTGAGGCTTCATTCGCTGCCATAAACGGGACGCCGGCCAAAACGCCAAGCAAGAACACGCATGTCAGAAGTGCAAACCTTTTTTTCACTGCTTAAAATCTCCCTTCTTTGTATTTATTCACCTCACCTGAAGCCGTGAGGGTGAAATCCTGTTTTTCGCAGCCTGAAACTTGTACCTTTTAAAAGATTATCTGCAGGAAGGGGCTGCTAAAACCCCTTCTTCACGTCCACCACGTTTTCAAAGGGCTCCCCGGCCAGCTCGTGACGAAGATTGGTGATGGTCAGGTCCAGGGTAAGGGGCATGTAGTTTACTACGTCGTCCGATGAAACGTGGGGGGTTATTACCAGGTTCGGCGTATCCCAGAGAGGGGAGTCGGCGGGCAGGGGTTCCGTATTGAACACATCCAGAATTGCGCCGGACAGCCCCCCTTCGGTCAGGTTTTTGATCAGGGCCTCTTCGTCCAGGAGGGGGCCCCGGGAGATGTTTATTATGCCCGCCCTCTCGGGCAGCCAGCTCATCTGCTCCTCCCCGATAATGCCCCTGGTCTCCTCCGTAAGGGGAGCGGCAATGGCCAGAAAGTCGGCGTCGGCGAAGGCCTCCTTCATTTCGCTGTTGGCCATCATTCTGTCGCAGTGGGGGTGTTCCCTGCGGTTAGGGTGGATGCCCGTGACGTACAGCCCCATCTCCCTTGCCATGCGGGCTATTTCTCCCCCCTGGTGGCCCACCCCCAGCACTACGAGCTTCTTTCCCCTGATCACGGTAGTGAAGGCTCTGTCCCACGTGCGGTTTCTCTGGGCGGTGTACAGCCGGGGCATGGCGGAGTTTAGCATGTAGAGGAACATTGC
>JBMNVK010000144.1:0-4230 GCA_050946755.1 Aminivibrio sp.
TACGTCTGATAGGGGCCCTGCTGATTGAACAAGACGAGAGGTGGTCTACCGGTAAGAAATACTTTGACATGCAAGAATACTACAGTGTGCAGACGGTACAAAAATCAAATGTGAGGACAGCAGCTTGATAAATTACCGGGGAACAATTTACACACTAAAATGGACTTGACAATTGACAAATCTACCTGCCAAGCAAATAGTAGAATTGTTGACTTTTCTTTGATTGCATTTATGATTATACGTAAGGATTCCTATGAATTCTAATCTAAACTACAGGAGTGTGACTTTTATAATGAAGAAACGCGCATTTTCACTGGCTGCCCTTCTCCTTCTTCTGGTCTTCTCCGGCGCCGCCCTGGCATCGGAGTCAGTCAGGCCGGACCAGCTGCGATTTTTGTCCGGACCTCCGGGCGGCAACTGGTTTGCCCTCGGCGGAGCCCTTTCAGACCTGTGGTCCTCTGAAGTTGTCCCCACAACGGCTATCACCGGAGGAGCGGTGGCCAACATAATCAACACCCACAACGCAAAGGGCGAGACAGCCTTCTCCAATACCTCCATGGTGGCGGTAGCGCAGAAGGCAAGCGACCCCACTTTCAAGGAGGTTGCCGACAACACTCTGATGCTGGCAAACCTTTATACCCAGTACACCTATTTTATAGCAAGAAAAGACTTTGTAGAAAAGCATGATATAAAATCGCTGGATGACCTTGTCCAGAGAAAAATACCGACAAGATTCGCCACCCTCAAGACCGGCACCGGCTCGGAGTTCGTGGTCAACGGCCTTTTCAAGGCAGGCCTCGGCATCGACTACCGCAGGGACTTCAAAGAATGGGGCGGCTCCGTGGAGTATGCGTCTTACTCCAGCGGCGCTGACCTGCTGGCCGACAACCATCTTGACGTCTTCGCCTTCTCCGTTGGCAAAGTTGCCTCCATCGTTATGCAGATTGAAAGCCAGACGGACGTAGTTCTTCTGACCACGGAACAGGCCACCCTGGACAAGATGGGAGAGGCCTACGGCACCGTCACCTTCACCGTGGATCCGGGCGTATACAAGTGCGTAACAGAAGATACTCCCACCGTAAGGGTGGTGGGCGACTACACCTGCGTAGTGGTACGGGGAGACCTCGACGAACAGCTCGTATACGATCTCTGCAAGTCGATGCATGAAAGCCAGGAGTCCCTTGCCAAAGCTGTAGTTGACATCAAGGAGCTTGACCCTGAAACTGCCGTACCCGGAGGAAGCATAGTCACCCATCCGGGCGCCGTGCGCTACTGGAGCGAAGCGGCAGGAAAATAACAGCCAAGCTTTTTCTTCCGGAGCTAGCTATCCGAAGGCGGGCCAACCGGCCCGCCTTCGCTTTCCACGGGCTCCGCAGGCTGCCCCTGAGCAATCAAGGAGGGAGTTAATTCGATGAGAAAACTGGAAGGAGTCGTGGCAAAAGGGCTTTACGTATATGTACTTGCCATGGGACTTTTTCACCTTTACACGGCCATTTTCGGGAGTTTTGAGGCCTATCTTCAAAGAGCCATCCATCTGACCTGGGTCCTTCCCATGTGCTTTATTCTTTACCCCTTCCGCCAGAAGGCGAATGATCTCGAAAAGAAAAACCAGGTTCCCTGGAACGACTGGATTCTTGCGGGACTTTCATCCCTTCCCGGCCTCTATATTATGATGAACTACGATGAAATCATGATGCGCATGCAGGGAGTGGATGAGCTTACCGCTGCCCAGCTTATTCTGGGCACCCTGCTGATAGTCCTGCTTCTTGAGGGAACGAGGCGGATCGTAGGCCTTCCCATCGTCATTGTGGCTCTCTGCTTTACTGTATACACCTATTTTTGCGATGCTCCCTTTCTGCCCAGGCTGCTGCAGGGAGTGCCTACAGAGTTCGACAGGCTCATTGAGGGCATGTACCTTACGGACGAGGGCATCTTTTCCTCCTCCCTGGGCGTCTCTGCCACCTTTGTAATGATCTTCCTGATCTTCGGGGGATTCCTTGAAAAGAGCGGAGTGGGAGAATACTTCATGGAGTTTGCCCAGGCCTTTACCGGCACAGCCTCAGGAGGTCCCGCCAAGATTGCCGTAATCAGCTCTGCTCTATTTGGTTCCATTTCCGGATCGGCAGTGGCCAACGTCTATGGTACGGGCTCTTTTACCATTCCCCTTATGAAGCGGATCGGCTACGAGGCTCATTTTGCAGGGGCTGTTGAGGCGGTAGCCAGCACCGGCGGACAGATAATGCCCCCCGTTATGGGAGCGGGAGCCTTCGTTATGGCGGCCCTCCTGGGAGTCCCCTTCAACGCCATTATGATCGCCGCGGTACTGCCGGCCTTGCTTTACTACGGAACAGTCCTTCTCATCGTTCACCTTACCGCCCTAAAGGACGGCCTGAAGGGACTTCCGGCGGAAGAGCTTCCCTCCATAAAATCAGTGGTGAAAAAACTCTACATGATGACCCCTATTGCACTGCTGGTTTATATGCTCCTGGTCGGATATACTCCCATGTTCAGCGCAATCGCCGGCATAGGTATGGCCTGGGCTGTATCGCTGCTCACCCCCGGCAAGAGGATGGGACCAAGGCAGATTCTGGAGGCAATTCATGACGGCTCTAAGAATATACCCCTTATATGCACCGCCTGCGCCTCTGCGGGCCTGGTCATCGGGTCCATAGCCCTCTCAGGGATAGGCTTTAAATTCGTCAGCGCCGTCATTGCCCTCTCAAGAGGCATCCCCTTCCTGGCCCTTATCCTTGTCGCCATAGTCTCCCTCATCCTCGGCATGGGCCTCCCCACCACCAGCGCCTATATACTTGGAGCGGCTCTCGGCGTTCCGGCCCTGGCTAAAATGGGGGTAATGCCTCTGGCGGCCCACCTCTTCGTTTTTTACTACGCCATAATATCCAACATAACTCCCCCCGTCGCACTGGCGGCCTACGCCGCAGCCTCCGTTGCGGGGTCTCCTCCCAACAAGACTGGATTCACCGCCTGCGGTCTCGGAGTGCTGGCCTTTATTGTGCCCTTTGCCTTCTGCTACGACCCGGGCCTTCTTTTGAAAAGCTCCTTTGCCGGCAACATAGTGTCAATCATCAGCGGGGGCGCAGCTATGGCAGGCCTGGGCTTTGCCATAGTAGGCTACGGAAAGAGACGGCTCTCCCCGGCAGAGAGGCTTATTCTGGCCGTCCTCGGCCTCCTTGCCCTGCAGGAGAGCACTTTAATCTCCCTGAGCTGCTCAGCGGCCATATCGGGTCTGTTCCTCCTGTTCAGACAAAGGGAGACGGAACAGCCGGCTGCGCAATAACTTTTCGAAGAATCGTCCCCCCTCCCGGCATTTATACCCCTTCCCTGCCAGTACATGCCGGGAAGGGGCTATTCTATGTTTTTTATTTTATTGAGATTAACAGAGTAAACCCGCTGAAATAACAAATAAAAGGGGACATTCTCCTTTATTTCCCCCATACCCAACTTGCCTGACCAATGCTGACGTATATAATGGTTACTGAAAGGTCAGTATTGATCAATTTTGGAGGTGGGTGTAATGAGGAGATTTTTAGCCATCAGACCTAACGATATAGCAAGACCTGTAGCGAGCTTCAGCCCGGTGGACAGAATGATGAGAAATATGTTCAGAGCCCTTGGCGAATTTTCGTCCGATATGGACTACTCCGGAGATGAGGAGAGAGCCGTCGCCCCCAGGGGGGATTTCTACCGGAAGGACGGCAAGGTCTATGCCGAGTTCGAGCTTCCGGGCATTGATCCTGCCAAAGTCGAACTGAACGTATTTGAGGACAGGCTTACCCTTAAAGCGGAGAAGACTGATGAAAAGACTCTTTCCGAAGGGGACGTCTTCCGCTGCGAGAGATACTACGGAACCCTCTCCCGGTCGATTCAGTTCCCGGCAGAAGTGGACCCTGACTCAGCGAAAGCTACTTTCAAGAATGGAGTTCTGACTGTGGAGATTGCTGAGAAGGTTCAGGCTGAAAAGATGAAAAAAGTAACCATCGAAGAGGAATCCTAAAAAATAAGGAAACCAAACTAAATAACAGGGGCGGCGGGTTTTCCCGCCGCCCCTGTTTTTATTCTCCTGCGTTGGGGAAGAAAAGTTGTTTGCCCAGAAGCTCAAAGCCCTCTACGGCCTTCTGGGTGGAGGGAGATACCATCCAATCGATGAAATTGACCGCAAGGTCGTAGCGAAGGTTTTCCCATTTGGCAGGGTTAACTGCTATGACGCTG
>JBMNVK010000145.1:0-4192 GCA_050946755.1 Aminivibrio sp.
TCGGGATGACAAAAAACGGTTGTAATGACGGCCTTGTTTTGTCATCCCGAACGTATGCGATCGCGCAGCATCCGTAGCGTAGCGAAGGTGGGATCTGGTTTTAGGTTTTTGGGACGACAGAAACCGGTTGTAACGGTGCCCCTATTTTGTCATCCCGAACGACCGCAGGGAGGATCGCACAGCATCCGTAGCGAAGCGAAGGTGGGATCTGCCTTTGGGTTTTCGGGACGACAGATATCACCGGCTCAGTGGCAATAGCTCCTGCCTCTGAATTATCCCAGAACTTCCTCCAGAATGTCCATGCCCTTTTTAACCAGTTCCATGTCCGCCTGGGAGCCCATGTGGCCGATGCGGAAGACCTTTCCCGCCAGGGGGCCGTAGCTGCCTCCTACTGCCATCCCCCGCTCCCGCAGGGCGCCGTCCAGCTTCTCCCAGGTCCAGCCCTTCGGCACCAGGGCCGCCGTCACGGTGGGGGACGAGAGCTCTTCTTTTTTGGGGTAGATCTTCACTCCCATGGCCGCCAGCCTCTCCCGGCAGTATTTGGCAACCTTTTCGTGGCGGACGAAGGATGTCTCCAGCCCCTCCTCAAGCAGGCGCTTAAGGCCCAGATTGAGGGCGCTCATGGCGTGCCAGTTGTGGGTGTAGGGCAGGTAGCGGTTCTTCACCCCGTCCTTCCATGGAAGCAGGGCCTCGTAGCCCTGATAGTTTACTCGTTCGGCCGCCCTCCAGGCCCTGTGGCTTACCGCCGTTATGGATAGATCGGGCAGCAGGGAGAGAACTTTCTGGCTGCCCAGAAGGCCGAGGTCGATTCCCCATTCGTCGGTGCGAACGTCGGCCCCTCCGGCGCTTGCCACGTAGTCCACGCAGAGCAGGGCGTCCGCCTCCCTGGCGATCTCTCCCAGGGGGGCTATCGGGTTAAGCAGGCCGCTGGGAGTCTCGCAGTGAATGGTGGTGATCATATGGGGGCGGAAGGCTATGGCCTCCCCGCGGATCTCCTCCACATCGGGAAATTCTCCGTCGGGGGCCTCGATAATCCTTACCTCCATGCCCAGCCCCTCTCCCATCTCGCCGAAGCCTCGGCCGAAGATGCCGTTTGAGACGGCAAGAAGCCTGTCGCCGGGGGCTAAGCAGCTCTTCAGGGCGCCCCACAGGGCGGCCATTCCCTCGCCGCTTTGGATTACAACCGAATTTTCAGTCTTTAACATCTGCCGCAGCAGTCTCTCGTTCTCTTCGCAGAGGAGAAAAAAATCCTCCTCCAGGTCGGCGCTGGCAAAGTTCTCCAGATAGGCCTTCCTGAACTCCTCGGGGACTGAAACCGGACCCGGTACAAGCCCCACTTCATAAGTTTTCATCGAAATTCCCTCCTCGTCATGGCGAACGGCCATGGACGGCCGTGGTCGCCGTGATTGCCGGGGCGGGCTTCAGAAACACCCCTCCGACTTTGCCCTATTATACTCCTATTTAACTTGTAGGGTTAGGACGGACCTGCCCCGGCGGGGTTTTCAGGACTCCGCCAGCAGATCGTCCGCCGCGGCAAGAACGTCTCCGATGGAGGCCCTTATTACGCCGTTGGCAATGCCGTCCAGGTGGGTGGGAGTATTGTTGATTATATAGAGGGCCCCGCCGCCCCGCTTGGCCTGCTCCGGCATGAGGTTTGCCGGGGACACGGCCAGGGAAGATCCCAGCACGATAAAAAGGGAGCAGACGGAAGAAATGTTCATGGCCTCCGAGAGAGCGTCCTCGGGAAGCATCTCCCCAAAGAGCACCACTGCGGGGCGCAGCTTGCCTCCGCACTTCGCGCAGTCCGTCCGGGAGGCGTAGTCTCCCGCGGGGTATTCGGCGCCGCAGGCCTGGCAGCGGACCTTCCTCAGGGTGCCGTGGAGCTCCAGGACATTTTTCGACCCCGCTGCCTGGTGCAGCCCGTCCACATTCTGGGTCACTATGGCGTCCACCAGTCCCTTCTTCTCCCATCCGGCGAGAATCCTGTGCCCCCGGTTGGGCTCCACGTCCCCCATGGAGTCAATGCGACTGCGGTAAAAGGTGACGAAGTTCTCAAAGTTTCTGTTCAGGGCCTCAGTGGAGGCGAGCTCCTCCGGCCTGTGCTTTCCCCACAGCCCCTCCGACGACCTGAAGTCGGGAAGGCCCGATTCGGTACTCATCCCCGCTCCAGTGAATACCACCGTGGAGGAAGATTCGGCAAGGGCTTTGGCAAGGCGCTTAATTGTCTCGTTCATTGTAAAAACCTCCTGAAAAAAGCCCCGCCCCCTAGGGGGCGGGGCGGAACCGCTCTAGCCTCCCCTCATGAGCCGGGGCAGGAAGAGAATAATATCCGGGAACCAGGTGACGATCAGCAGCACCACGATCAGGGCTATGAGGTATGGCATTACGTCCCTCATAATCCTGTCGATGGACAGCTTGGTGATGCTGGAGACCACGAACAGGTCGAGCCCCACCGGAGGAGTGATGCACCCGATGGCGAGGTTAACCACCATGAGCACTCCGAAGAAGACGGGGTCGATGCCCAGCTTCAGGGCCACGGGCAGCAGGATGGGAGTGAGAATTACCACCGCCGCCGAGGCGTTGAGAAGAGTGCCTATGAAGAGCAGCAGCAGGTTGACCAGCATGAGGAAGACTAGGGGACTTTCCGTCATGGCTGTAAAGCCCGCCGCTATCCTGTGGGGCACCTGGGCGTTGGTAAGAATCCAGCCGAATAGGTTAGCTGCCCCCACTACGTACATAATCATGGTGGTGCTGCACGCGGCGCTAAGAAGCACCTTGGGGATGTCCTTCCACTTGAGTTCCTTGTACACGAACATTCCTATAAAAGCGCCGTAGACCGCCGCCACCGCCGAGGCCTCAGTGGGGGTGAAGATGCCGCCGTAAATCCCGCCCAGGATGATGAAGGGCATGAGCAGGGCCCAGATGCAGTCCCTGAAGGTGGAGGCTATCTTTTTAAAGCTGGCCTTTTCCCCGCCCCGGTAGCCCTTTTTCTTGGCTATTACCCAGCTTACAAGGCAGGTGGCCAGGCCCATCAGGATGCCGGGGGCGAAGCCGCCCATGAAAAGGTCGCCGATGGAGGTGCCCGCTATGACGCCGTAGACTACCATGGTGACGCTGGGGGGGATGACTATGCCCACCGTGCCGCCGGTGGCTACCACCGCCGCCGCGAAGGATTTGGGGTAGCCCCGTTTTTCCATCTCGTCGATCATGGCCACGCCGATAGCCGCCGTGGTGGCCGCCGAGGAGCCGGAGAGGGCTGCGAAGAACATGCCCGCTACCGCTACCACCAGGGCAAGACCCCCGGCCAGCGCCCCAACCAGGGCGTTGGCGAAGTCAACAATACGCTTGGTGACTCCTCCCTGGGACATGAACGAACCCGCCAGCATGAAGAAGGGTACCGCCATGAAGGAGAAGGAGTCGATGGACGTGAACATCCGCTGGGCCACCACTATGAGGGGCACTTTCATGGTCGCCCACACTACTATGGCCGATGAAAGACCCAGGGCTGCGCCGATGGGGGCGCCGGTAAGCAAGATAGCGATGAAGAAAAAAAGCATCAGCCAAAGGGTAAGATCGGTCATGCCTCTTCCCTCCCCGCAAGAAGATCGATAAAGTCGTCAAGGACAATCATCAGCATGGCCGCGCAGCCCAGAGGTATGGCTACATATACATAGGACATGGGCAGCTCCATGGCGGGGGATACCTGCCACTTGGCCAGCATGATCATGCGAACGCCCTGCCAGATCATGATCATCAGGAAGGCCATGCCGCAGAGGTCGCCCGTGATTCTGAGGCGGCGGAGCCTTTTTCCCGTGAATTTTTCAAGGAGAAGCCCCACCACCATGTGTCCGCCCTGGCGGGAGACAATGGGCAGGGAGAGGAAGGTAACCCAGACGAAGAGGTACCTGGAGAGCTCCTCGGAGTAGCTTGCTGTGTAGCTGAAAAAATACCTTGAAATAACCTGTATAAATATTATTGCCAGCATAAGGCCCATTCCCACAATAGTTAGAAATGCAAATAATTTTTCCATGGGAGCGAGTATTTTCTTCATTTTTTCATAATACGCCTCCGTTCGTCGCAGGTAGCAGAAATGAAAAAGGGGAGCGGTCCTGAGAGCGCTCCCCTAAAAAATATTATTCCACGTTGACTATGGCTTCAATATTATGCTTGCCGAGTTTGTCCTCGAACATGG
>JBMNVK010000146.1:0-4137 GCA_050946755.1 Aminivibrio sp.
CATACGGAGAACTCTTCCATAGCCTTTGCGAAGAGCTTGAGGACATCACCTTTGTTGCGGCCCTATCGTTGCTTCTTGAGGCTCTGAAATCCCTGATTCACGAGGGAATTGCGCTTACTGAGGAGCTCTTGAACCGCATGTTCGAGGACTTCATCCTCAGGACGCCGGGTTTTCTGAGGAAAAAACTAGGTGTAATGACGGCCTTTTCTTTGTCGTGACAACGGTATTCAGCTTTCAAGGTCCTGAGAATGTTGAGTATATTATTCGAAAAAATATAAACAGAAGAGAGGCAAGTTCATGAAAGTACGGTTTAACACCATGCGCGGAAGGATTTTTTTATCATTTCTTGTTTTGGGACTCATTCTTCTGGCTGGGGTGGTTTATATTACCCAGCGTCAGTCTGCTCAGGCGCTTCATGCATCCGAGGAGGCAGCAGGTGAGGGAATTGCAGTTGCCGACTCACTCAGGGAAAGTTTTGAACAGTACATGGCTGCAAGAATTGCTTTTATCGAAGCTGCCGCCGGTCATGCAGAAATGAAGAACGGCGACCTGGAGCAGCAGAAGAAATTTCTCTCCTCTCTGGATGCCACAAAATTACAGATTCAGACTTATTTTATTATTGATCTTCAGGGAAACGGACACTACCTCGATGGCACGATAAACAAGCTTGGCGATCGGGAGTACTATCTCCGCGCCCGTAATACCCTGAAAACTGCCGTAGGGCAGCCCCTGGTCTCCCGGGTTACAGGAGAAACAGTAATTATTGTGGCCTCACCGATACTGGACGAACAAGGCAATCTGAATGCGGTCCTCTGCGGACGCATAACTGCCCAGACTCTGACCGACCTGGCCTCTTCCCAGAGATGGGGAGAAACGGGATTTGCCATGGTAATAGATACAAGCGGTCTTTTTGTGGTGCATCCCGAAAAAGAGTATGTGGGCGAAGTCAACGGAGCAGCGGAAAGCAGCAGAATAACAGCGGCTTTCGCTGATGGCATGAAGCTTGGTCTTGAAGGCAGGAAGGGGATAGTCCGCTACACTGAGGATGGCGCGGGCTTGATTGCGGCTTATTCGCCTGTCCCCTCCACCGGCTGGGTGGTCATAATGGCAGCATCGATAGATGAATTTCTTGCACCCGTAAGGGCTATGCGGAACATCATTATCGGGGTGCTTGTAGCAGCTGCTCTTATTGCTCTTGCGATTTCTCTCTGGATTGCATCCAGCGTATCCAGGCCTCTTCATCAGGTCATGGCAAAGATGGACCTGCTTGCGGAAGGGGATTTCAGCTCTTCCTTCGAAGTAAGATGCAGGCTGGCCGAGATGGAGCACCTCTCCTCATCTTTTAACCGCCTTATCTCCTCCGTGGCGGATTTTACCAGAGGGGTTGCGGATGCATCCGTCCGACTTATGACCCGGGCCGAAGATATAAGCGTAGCTACCGAAGAGAGCAGTGCCTCAGTACATGAGGTGATCGGACTTGTGGATAAGGTTGCCCAAAACTCCCAAGATTCCGCAAGGGAGATCGAAGAGGCTAACTTGGGGGTAAGCGAAGTAGCTCAGTCGGCCCAGATGGGGGCCAAGTCAGCGGCGGAGGCAGGGGAGAGCGCTCAGGAAATATATTCAGCGGCGGAGCAGGGCGGCAGGGCTCTTGAGGATATGTCCAACATGATAGGAAACGTATCTGGGTCTGTCCAGCAGGTAAGCACTGCGGTTAACGACCTTGCCGGTTCCGTATCAGACATAACGGGATTTGTGGACACTATTGCCGGTATTGCTGATCAGACAAACCTCCTTGCGCTTAACGCAGCTATTGAGGCTGCCCGGGCAGGGGAGGCAGGCAGAGGATTTGCCGTAGTTGCTGAAGAAGTGAGGAAGCTGGCAGAAGAGTCCAACAGGGCGGCCTCCCAGGTAGGCCAGGTTATCGGTGAGATTTCTGATAAAACCAACCTCGCCCTTGAAGATCAGAAGGGGAGTGTTGAGCAGATAGACAAACTGGTAGTCCGGGCCAGGGAGACCAGGCAGACAATTGACGATATGGTGCTCAAGCTGGCCTCCATCACCGAGAATATTCAGTCGATTGCAGCCGCCATGGAGGAGCAGTCAGCAAGCTCCCATGAGGTATCCGCAGGCATGGATAATGCGGCCAGATCAGGTGCGGAAATAGCGGGGCAGGTAACCAGCATAAACCGCTCCATGAGCGAACAGGGCCGGATGGCCGAGGGCATTGCAGCCACCGCTGATGATCTGGTGCGGCTTTCAGAAGATCTGCAGCGTTCCGTGAGCCGTTTCAGGACTGCCGACGGGAGTACGGGTTTAGTGCCGACCGAGTCGTAATCCCCAAAAAATGGATTTTTAATATGGGTATTTTTTGCTCAGGGGAAGGGAAAATCCTTCCCCTGAATTATTTCTGAAATGGGTCGTCAACTGTTCTGATCCCGACCTCAGCTCTTCAGCATCAATTCATTAAGGACGGGATCCAGCAGTTTTTCTGTGCGTTACAATGAGCATGAAAGCTGCAAAAGGGAAGGGAAAAATATCCTGAGTACGACCTATTGTACCTGGAAGATCTGTGGAGGAGCGGCAGGCAGACGACGAGGCTCGTAGTCAAATATGCGGATCTCAAAATCGCAGTTTAAAATAATCCGAGGCTGCACAGAAAACCACTCGGGTCCCGGAGGCGCACCGTGGAGGAAAAGGTAAGAATTATTAAAGGCGGTCTGTTTGATCTTCCCGATAAGCTATCGGAGGAGGAAGTATTTGAAGAGCTGTTCTGCGGGGCATCCTTCCGGGTGGAACGGATCATTTCGAGCGGACAGGCCTCGCCGCCTGGCTTTTGGTATGATCAGAAAGAAGACGAGTGGGTAACGCTGCTCCAGGGAGAGGCGGAACTTGAGTTCGAAGATGGCGCTGTTCAAAAGCTGAAGAAGGGTGACTGGGCTTTCCTTCCCGCCAGCCTGCAGCACCGGGTGGCTGCCACCAGCGTTGATCCTCCCTGCATCTGGCTTGCGATATTCGGCCCGCCTGCGGATGGGAGGAACGGGCGCTAAACCGCGCTGCTGTTTATTCTTTTTCAGCTGCACCAGCTAGCTTAGGTCTTCATGAGCGAACATAGCCCTGACCGCACTTTCTTCGACGAGAAAAGTCCGCTGATACGAGTGAAAGTACGGTTTTTCGTGAGCGGCGGCAATGATCAGGTGAAGGACAATCAGGTTGGCCGTTGCGACTCAGGCGGTGCGGACCATAAGGAGATGAGTTCATGACAAATCTTGAGAAAAAAATAGAGGAGATACTTCCGGAGCTGGTGGAAATTATGAAGGACTTCCATCGTCACCCTGAGCTTGGCTTTGAGGAGCACTATACCGCCGAAAGGGTAGCAGGCCTGCTGCGGAAGTGGGGGTACGAAGTAACAGAGGGCATAGGCGGTACCGGGGTCATGGGAGTAATGGGAGGAGCGCTGCCGGGGCCCACCCTCGCCCTCCGGGCCTGTCTGGACGCCCTTGAGATCACTGAGCAGACAGGGGTGGACTACGCCTCAGAAAACCCCGGAAAGATGCACGCCTGCGGCCACGACGGAAATATGACCGTCACCCTGGGGGCGGCCAGAATCCTGGCCCGGTACAGGGAAGGGCTGAAGGGCAACCTTAAATTCATCTTTCAGCCCTCGGAGGAGAATACAGGCGGCGCAATAAAGATGGTGGAGGCGGGATGCCTGAAGAATCCGGACGTGGATGCCATCATCACCCCCCACATCTGGCACGAGGTGCCGAAATGCTGTATAGGCATGAAGCCGGGCCATGTCATGGCCTCCGGCGACCTCTTCACGCTGAAGGTGCACGGAACTGCAGGTCACGGCGCATGGCCCCACCTGTGTGTCGATCCCCTCCCTGTAGCGGCGGAGCTGATCCTGGCGCTGCAGAAGATAATCAGCCGGGAGGTGGACCCCATGACCCCGGCCTGTCTCACTATCGGCAAAGTGGAGTACGGTGCGGCAGCCAACATAGTGGCGGATACAGTAACTCTTTACGGAGCTGTCCGGACCTTCGACTCCGGCATGCGGGCTTTTATCGAAAAAAGGATAGAAGAGATTGCCGACGGCGTTACCCGGTCCTCCCGGGCTTCCTATTCCCTGGAGTACAG
>JBMNVK010000147.1:0-4038 GCA_050946755.1 Aminivibrio sp.
CCGGGGCTGAATAAAAAGGCGGGCCGGCACTTTGGTTGCCAACCCGCCTTTTGAGGCTCCGTCATATCTACTTCAGCAGCCTGATCATCCTCTGCATCCAGCTCGACTTCATCTTCTCCATCATCCAGTCCTCGGCAATCATCTTGTTTATCATGGAGACGGACGGGAAGGCATGCTGCATCAGCATTATGTGATGCATCTTTCTCTTGTGCTGGATGGCCATGGTCCACTCGTGGATCAGTTCGCTGGCCGCCTCCCCTATTATGGTGGCGCCGAAGATTCTGCCCCGGCCGTTGGTAATTATCTTGATGAATCCCTCAGGGTGGCCGTCTGCCACCGTTCGGCCGTAAGAGCGGAAGTCCTTTTTCATGACCTGGATTTTAAGCCCCTTCTCCCGGGCCTCCTTTTCCGTCATGCCCACCTGGGCTATCTCCGGCTGGGTGAATACGGCCCAGGGCACTACGTACCGCTCTCGCTTAAGCATCGGAAGAGAAAAGGGCGAAAGGGCGTGCATTAAGGCAAGCATACCCTGATGCATGGCGGCGTGGGAGAGGAGGCTGTGGCCGTTGCAGTCACCCACAGCGTAGATATGGGACTTGTTGGTCCTCATGTGGCTGTCCACCGTTATGCCTTTTCTTGTAAATTCAATCCCCGCCCTGTCAAGATGCAGAGGGTCGAGCACCGGCTTCCGGCCTGCTGCCACAAGAATCCGCTCCGATGTCAGGGTTCCTTTGTCCGTCTCTGTGACGATCTGCCCGTTTTTTACGGAGACAGAGGTAATCTTCGCCCCGTTATAGACCCCTATCCCCTCTTTTTCAAAGATCTCCTCCAGCAGCCGGGCGGCCTCCTCGTCGCCCACAGGGACCAGATGGGGATCCATATGGGCCAGGGACACCTTTGTGCCAAGGCGGGAGAAGGCCTGGGCCATCTCCGATCCTATGGCGCCGCCGCCGATGATGGCAAGGGATTCGGGCATTTTTTCTATTTCGAACATATTTGTGTTGGTCAGGATATCCGGAACGTCGGAGAGACCAGGAATGGGAGGGACGAAGGGCTCCGTCCCAGTGGCGATGAAGATCTTCTTCGCGGTGTAGTTCTCGCCCCCTACCTGGACCGTCCGGTCATCGACAAATTCTGCCACGCCTTTTATCATGGTTGCCCTTTCGAAGGCCTTCTGGAATTTTTTGTCGTTTATGGCGTGAGTCTTGTCCCTGACGACCTGCATGGGATCGGAGGCGCGGAGGCTGAACTCTCCATCGATGCCGTAGCCTTCAAGATTTTTGGCAGAATGGAGGGCCTGTCCGGCCTTCAGAAGGGCCTTGCTCGGTATGCAGCCGCAGTTGAGGCACTCTCCCCCCACCTTGTCCTTTTCAATGGAGAGCACTGAAAGGCCCATGGCAGCTCCCATGGCAGTGACAGCCATTCCCGCCGGGCCCATTCCGATTACCAGAAGATCGAATTTTTTCACGCCTCGACACCCGCCTTTTTTTAGAATAGTAAGGTTAAATCCCGGGCATTATACCCCCTTGGTGTATTATCTGCAATCTCCTACGCCGACGGGCATTATGGCTTTTTTTCATAGCATAAAATAAAAGGAGGGGGATGGTTTCCCCCTCCGCTTTCTGACAGGCTATCCGGAACGGTGGTCGTGACACGTGGTCAAGCTACCAGCTCCTCAGTTTTAGCATTTGCTGTTTTGCGTTGTTTCCGGGTCTTCAGGGTGTTTCTTGTTGCAGGCTGTCTTGGACTCGTTGCTTTTATTGCCTGTTTCTGTTTCGTTGCTTATTTACTCTATGTCCGGATAGCCCGTCAGGGTAATTCTATCGGGTAATGCCGCGAATAGCAACATCTGATAAGAGCTAACAGCTGCAAATAAACGAGATATTTGGATTAAATTGAATGTTATCTCTTATTTTCATCCTTATTCATCGAAAGGGATCTCTCCCTGGACTCCTTCTCCGGGGGAGCAGGCGATTCCCAGGAGACACTTCATTCTGAGGGCATTTTTTACGGCATAATCCCTGAAACAGTTATTGAACATGAGGTACACTCTTTCAGCCTCCTCAGCGGCGGCTCTGATCGGCTCCTCCCAGGAGGCAAGCTCCCCGTCGGTGTAGTTGTACCGGAATTTTTCAGCCACCGATACGCCTCTCTTCGACCAGGCATCCCGGTTTCTTCCGTGAAATCTGACTACGGCGCCCCAGGTGGCCGTCGCGGGGAAATCCCTTCCGACAGTCCAGGGCAGTTCGGGCTCGTCCACCGCTACGTAAGCCATGTTGGCGCTCTTTAGCAGCGCCAGGAAGGACTGCCTGGCTTCCTTTTCCATCCAGGATCTGTTCCGCACCTCCACAGCCACCCTGAAGGGAGAGGTGACCTCCGCCACCCTCTCCAGGTAGCGCATCATCAGCGGCGACCATGCGGCTTTAGGGGGGAGCTGAAAGAGGAGGTATCCCATGCGGCCCATGGCCAGAAGAGGGTTCAGCACGGAGGTGAATTTCTTCCACAGTACGGGCCTCATCTCCCGGGGAACGGCCTGAAAGTCCAGCCTGCCCGACTGGGGCCTGGGTATCTCCTGCCGCACCCAGGAGGGCAGCGTCTCATATCTGACAGAATGCCAGGTGAAGAGCCCCCAGGCCTTTACGTTGAAGATAAACCCCGGATAGGTCCTGGTGGCCCACTGAAAGGCGGACGCCTGGTCGGGTATGGCGTAAAAAGTGCTGTCCACTTCCACCGTGTCGAAGTTGCGGCCGTAAAAGGCCAGTCTTCCGGCGGCAGTGCGGGCGCCATCAGGGTACCATCCGCTTGCAAGAAGCCCCCTGTCAGTCCAGGAGCAGGTCCCGACCCGAATCTCGCCCCCCGTCACTACCCTAAGCCTCCCGGGTTTAAAAAGCCCTCTGTGAAGCGGTCTATTCTCTGCTGCCATTTTTTGTACAGCTTGGCCTGGAGGAGGGTGGAGAGGGTAAAATAGTCGTCCTCTGTCCCGCCAAAGGAGTCGTCCTGCAGGGCTTTTTCATAGACTTCTTCCGGCATGAAAAATACAATCTCTCCCCGGTGCCTGTCCGTAACCTGCCTGGGGGCACACCCTACGGCCATGGAGCCCGATCCGTCCAGATAGACGGTTACGGTGTAGTCCGTATTGCCCAGGGGGCCTGCAGGGATCTCAAGCCTGCGTTTTCTGCCGAAGCCCCTGGCTGAAAGCTCATCATAGGCGTCCAGAACCGTCTCCGCTTCGATGCGGTCCAGGGCCGCCCAATGGCGGACATATCCCGCCATGCTCCTTATGAACCGGGGAAGGGAGGGGTCGTCAAAGCTGCCGCTGAAATGATCCTTTGAGGGCAGCCCCTCCTCTGCTCCGCTCCAGAAAAAGGCAGACAGGTCGTCGCTTTCCTCATGAAAGAGGGTGAATCCCAGGAGGATCGCCGCCGCCGCAGTACGGGTGGTGTGGTACCATCTGGCAGGGGACACGGAGGCCAGCTTTCTCGTGATTCCCGTGCTCTTGAGGTCGGCTATGCCCTTGCCAGCCGTTATGGGCACGGAGATCTCCTCTCCGAAGACCTCCGCCTCCTCCCGGGAAAGGGGGAAGAAGGGCCTGAACCGCCCCGCCTCCTCGCCATCGGTGACATCGGCAAGCCAGAGGCGGCTCCGCTTCTCCTCCGGCAGCAGGGCCAGTTCACTCCTCTCAAAAACGGACCGGGGGGAGTTAAGCATATCGGACAGAAAAAGGGATGAATGCCACAAAAGGCCTTTGAAGAGCGGATCCTGCGCAAAAATCTGGAGCATCCTCATCACGGGCTCCTCCAGATCCTCCATGGGATACCGGGCGGTTTTGCCCCCCGCCCCCCTCATGGCCAGCTTTCTCTCGGCTCCCTCCAGCCAGCCGAGGGGAGTAAGCTTTCTGGTCTTTTTTGCCCTGTTGACTATCACAAGCCTGGGGGTCTTCCCTTTGGTCCAGATCTGAAGCTCCAGGGTGTCGTCAATAATTTCGGAACATACTATTCTTCCCTTTGCATCCATAGGCGCCGCACTCCCTTAATTTCT
>JBMNVK010000148.1:0-4010 GCA_050946755.1 Aminivibrio sp.
CCCCATCATGTTTGTCCGGGCCATTATGGTGGCAGGCGGCCAGTCCATGGCCATTATGGACATTGAAGGGGTGGGTACGGGCATTATTGTAAGAAACGGATACTCCTTCGCAGGGGGCGAGGGAAAGATCGTTCGGATAGGGCCGGATAAGGTTACGGTGCGCTGGGCCGGCAAAAATATGGACTTAACTCCGGGACTGTAGGGGAGGATTGAACCTTATGAGGCATTTTTCCAAATTTCTGATTTTACTTCTGTTCTCCATCATAGCCTTCGGAGCCGTTGCGGGCGAATTGCCGGCTCTGGCGGAGGAGAAGCCCTCCTACTCTCATCTGCCCCCGGTGGGCGGGCTTATGGTGCGGCAAATGGGCTCGGATCTGGTGGCGGTAGAACTTTCCGGCACCTCTCTGCCCCTGCCTGAGGTGGGGGCTCTGGGCACGGACAGCGTATCTTTTGTCCTGAAGGGGGCCTATCTTCCCTCCGTCACCTGGCAGCGGGATTTCGGCCTTCCCCTGGTAGGCATGGTGAAGGCGGAGCAGAAGGGTGAGGACGTAGTCTTCCACATGGCTGTAAGCGGCCAGATGGCTCTCAAGACGCTGGAGGGCAGAGCGCCGGCAAACCGGTATTTTATGCGCTTTACTACAAGCACCTACGTAGAGCGGGAGCACATCCAGGAGGACCTTCTCAAGCCTCCCGCGCCGGCAGCGGCAAATGCGGGGGACCCCTTCACCAAAACCATTCCCGTGACCATGGATCTGAGGGACGTGGAGCTGAGGGATGTCTTCCGCATGATAGGGGCCTATGCCAATATGAACATCGTGGCAGACCCCTCCGTGCCCAACACACTTGTTACCATGACCCTTACGGGCGTGCCCCTCAACGAGGCTATGGGGTACCTGATGCGGATGCACAACATGAGCTATGCCATCCTGGGCAAGACCATAATTGTAGGCACCCCGGAGAGCATCGGCAGGACCACCGGCAAGGAGTCCACCCGGCAGTACCGCATTGCCTATGCGGATATGAAGGCGGTGGCGGGCCTTGTGCAGGGCCTGGCAGGGGTGACAAAAACGGTGGTGGACGAGCGGATGCGCACCCTTTACGTCACGGGCAGGCCCGAGCAGTTCCTTGAGGTGGAGAGGGTTCTCCAGCAGGTGGACCACCCCGGCAGGCAGGTAATGCTACAGGCAAGAATTCTTGAGGTTACCGATACGGGCAAGGATGAGCTTGAGACCATCATCGATGCCGTCTACAACCAGTGGTGGTTTAACTACAGCTCCGCCGGAGCGGGGGCAGGTTACGTATATGCCGATCAGCCCGGGTCTTACGATCCCCTTAAGGGCGACGACAGGCCGACCCCTCTTAGGCCCATCACCAGGGACGGCCTTCAGAGGATCGCCGGAGGAGAGCTGACCAAGATGCTCGATTTCGGAATTCGGGCCATCGTAACCAAGAATAAGGGCAAAGTGCTGGCGGACCCGTCCATCATCACCATGGACGGCAAAAAAGCCGTCATAAAGCTGGTGGAGAACTACCCCTACATCTCCGAGCGGGATGAGGCGGGCAACCCCACCTGGAGCGAGAAGGAAGTGGGCCCCATTCTGGAGTTCACCCCCACGGTGGGCCGGGACGGCATGGTGACCATCGACCTCAGAATAGAGACAGGCGAGATCATAGGCACCTACCGGGGCCAGGCAGGGGAGCAGTTCCCCCAGACCACAAACCGGGAGGTAACCACCAATATCCGGGTGCGGGACGGCGAGCCCTTCGTAGTGGGAGGCCTGTACAAGGACCAGGACAAGATAGAGCAGCACAGGGTGCCCCTGCTGAGCGACATCCCCCTGCTGGGAGAGCTTTTCAAGTTCAAATCCCACACCAGGGATAAGACAGAGGTAGCCATGATAGTAATCCCCTACGTTCTGGAGACCCCCGATACCACGGTAGAGAAATACGTACTGAAATAGAAAACCCCTGAAAGCCCCCCTTGCGGGGGGCTTTTTTGTTGGGGCGTGAGTCGTCCCGAACCGGTAGGGAGGGACCTGGTTTTGATCTTAATACTGTGAGAATAAAGCCCAGGTCCCTCCGTCGCTAAGCGACGTTCGGGACGACATAAATATTTGTCATCCCGAACCGTAAGGTGAGGGATCTGATCTTGATCTTAACGCTGTGAGAATAAAAACCAGGTCCTTCCTTCGCTACGCTCAGGATGCTTCGCGATCGTCGCTTCGCTCGCTCGGGACGACAGCAGTATTTGTCATCCCGAACGCCGCACAGCGGCGGAGGGATCTGATCTTGGGTTTTAATGCTGTAAGAGTAAAGCCCAGGTCCCTCCCTACCGGTTCGGGACGACATAAGCAGGCGACCAAACGGGCGGTTTTTCCGTTTGTGTCGATCGCTTAGGCGGCATGTTCCTGGCCGCCTTCCTAGGAACAACCCCCACCCTATCCTTCAGGATGACAATTCAAACCCTTTGACTGTATAATAGCTGATGCAATGCACCGGTTTTCCTTTTTTCGGAAAATCCCTTGCATTTACTTCAATTTGCTGTACATTGTGGGAGGTTGGGTAGTATGGCGCAGATTGTGGATACGTCTGATTTTTATTCAGGCATTAAGATCATCTGGCAGGAGGCCATCTGGGAGGTTGTGGATTTTCAGCACCACAAAATGGGAAGAGGTGGAGCTACCGTCCGGACGAAGCTCAAAAACCTTGAGACTGGCTCCATTATCGAAAATTCCTTCCGGTCGGGAGAGAAGTTCGAACGGGTGATTTTTGACCTTAAGCCCGCCCAGTTCAGCTACATGGATGGGGAGGACTACGTCTTTATGGATTTGACCAGCTACGACCAGATCCCCATTTCAAAGGAAGTGCTGGGCTCTGTCGCAGATTATCTGGTGGAAAATATGGAAGTGGACATCGACTTCTATCAGGGAAGGATAATGGGAATAGAGCTTCCCAAGAGCGTGGAGCTGAAGGTCACGGAGACGGCCCCCGGCTTCAAGGGGGATACCGTTTCAAGCAGCGGCAAGCCCGCCACGCTGGAGACGGGGATAACCGTCACAGTTCCGTTTTTTATTAATGTGGATGATACAATAGTCGTTGATACCCGCACGGGGCAGTATATCGAGCGGGCAAAAAAATAACGCCGGATAAGGGAGGTAACTGAAATGAGCGCACGGGAGGAAATAGCCTATCTCAAGGGATTGATTCACGGTTTGGGCCCGGCCAAGGATGAGGGGCAGAACAAGATTTTTGCAGGCCTGGTGGATGCTCTCGAAGCGCTCTCCAGAGAGGTTGCCGAGCAGACGGAGCTCATCGAGGAGCTCAGGGAGATGTACGACGAGCTGGCGGATGACTGCGCCATTCTCGACGAGGATCTTGATTCTCTAGAGAGGGCCTTCTCCGACTACAGCGGTGAGGATTACTCCTTCGATGAGGACGACTGGGATGACGATATGGACGAGGAGTTCGACGAGAGCTACCTTGCCGTCGTCTGTCCTTCCTGCGGGCATAATTTTTACTATCAGCCCGAAGAATACGAAGAGGACGAACCCCTTCAGTGCCCGGACTGCGGAACGGAATTTCCGCAGCATAACAGGTAAATTACCACGCAATTCAGGAGGGAGGTCTCGCAATGAGTGAGAAGATGTACAGATCCACAGACCCTGAAATGGACGAGGTCGAGCTGTCCGAAGGCGGGCTGAGCGAGCCGGCTGAACAGGGGGATAATGACGATCTGTCCTCGGTGACGGGAACTATCCACATCAGCGAGGAAGTTATTATGGAGCTTGCAAAGAAGACCCTTACAACCGTTACGGGAGTACAGCCCGCGAGCCCGGGAATCGCTTCAAAGCTGGGAATAGGACGGAAGGCTAGCGACGGGATCCGGGTCTCTGTGGAGGAAAAATTTCCCCCGGCGGTTACAGTGGACGTGTATCTGATGGTAAAGTACGGCCTCAGAATCCACGATGTGGCATGGGATGTTCAGGAGGCCATAAAGAATTCTCTGGAGC
>JBMNVK010000149.1:0-3955 GCA_050946755.1 Aminivibrio sp.
AAGTACTTTTTGGCGCCTGAGGCAAACTCTGTGATGCCGATGCTGGCCTTCTCAGGCACAAAATGAACCGCCTGGGTGGTGATGTTCATAAACTGCTCTCTGCTCTCGATGAGGGTCTTGGTGATGTTGTAGGAAAGGGTTTCATCCATGTCGTCCCTGACCACCAGGTAGTTGCCGTCGGCCACGGTGAGGATGTCCTCCTTGATGCTCTCGTAGGTGCCGGCCTCAATGGTGAAGGGGACGAGGAAGGGGTTGTCCTCCACAACTTTTTTAACAAGCTCCTCGCCGAGGGGAACGAGCACTACTTCCCGCTGGGCGGCGACTTCCATGACCGCCGAGCCGGGGATGGCAAAATTCCAGAATACGGCGTCCACGTTGCCGTCCTTCAGGGCCATTACGCCCTCGGGCTGGGTGAGCTGCTGCCGGTTGAAGTCCTTTTCAGGGTCTATGCCTGCGGATTTAAGGATGAGATTGGTGAGGATCTGGTCGCCGCCGCCGGGGGCGCCCACGGATACCTTCTTGCCCTTGATGTCCTCAAGCTTGGTGATGCCCGTGCCCTTGACGGTGACCAGGTGCTGGGGGGCGGGGTACATGCTCATGAGGATCTGCAGGGGAAGCTTTCCGTCGGGCTCGAAGGCCTCGGTGCCGGTGATGGCCTGGTAGAGGGTGGAGGCCATGGACATGCCTATCTGGGCCCTGTCAGCCGCCACGAGGCGGCAGTTCTCCCGGGAGGCCGAAGTGGCCCTGGAGGTTGCCTTCACGTCGATGCCCGCGTTGGTAAGGACCTCGGCCATGGCGCCGCCGAGGGGGTAGTAGGTCCCGCCCACGCCGCCGCTGCCTATAGTGATGAAGGTGGTGGCGAAACCGGCGGAAGCCAGTGCCAGAACTCCGATGAGCGCAAATGCTAAAATTCTCTTATTCATGAAACTTTTCCTCCTTTTTCTCTCTGGTGATCGAAGGGGCTTCTACCCCTTGTTCCTGAGCGCCTCGGCGGAGGCCTTGAGCCCCTCGACGAGCCGTCCCATCATATCGTCCATCTCTGCCTCGGTGGAGACGAGGGGGGGAGCGAAGAGGAACTGATCTCCCGCCACGCCGCCGATCTGCCCCGTTCCGGGGTAGATGACGAGGCCTCTCTTCATGCACTCCTCAGTGACAAAGGCCGCTGCCTTTACGGAGGCGGGGAAGGGTGCTTTGGAGGCCTTGTCGGCCACAATCTCCACGCCCCTCATCATGCCCATGCCCCTTACCTCGCCCACAATCGGGATTTCCTCAAGCTCGGGAATCCGTCTCTCGAACTGGGCGCCTCTTTCAGCTGCGTTTTCAAATACCTTGTTTTCCTTCATGTAGCGGATGGTGGCCGTGACTGCCGCAGCAGTGACGGGGTTGCCGTTGTAGGTGTGGCCGTGCTGGAAAGCGCCGCTGCCGTCCCGGATGGTCTCGGCGATAGTATTGCTGACGATCATGGCGCCTATGGGAGTGTAGCCTCCGGAGAGGGCCTTGGCGGAGCAGATTATGTCGGGAGTTACGTCCCAGTGCTGGGTGCAGAAATGCCTGCCCGTCCTCCCCACGCCCGTCATTATCTCGTCGGCCACCAGAAGCACGTCGTACTTGGTGCAGATCTCCCGGACGATGGGCCAGTACTCCTTCGGCGGGTGAAGGGCCCCTACCGTGGAGCCCACTACGGGCTCGGCGAAGAAGGCCGCCACCGTCTCAGGCCCCATGCGCAGTATTTCCGCCTCCAGGGACCGGGCGCAGGCCACGCCGCACTCGGGATATTTGAGGTTAAGAGGGCAGCGATAGCAGTAGTGGGCGCAGATCTTGGGGTTCTCTTTGAAGAGGGGCGCGAAGGTCCTTCTCCTGCCCATGCTGCCCGCCAGGCCCATGGTGGCGATGGTGCTTCCGTGATAGGAGTTCCACCGGGCTATCATCTCGTGCTTGCCCGATCCGTTTCCGTCCCTCTCGACGAAGTACTGCCGGGCTATCTTCATGGCGGACTCAATGGCCTCGCTTCCGCCGCTGACGAACCATACGTAGTCCAGCCCCTCCTGGGCCAGGGATGCCACTTCTTCGGCGGCCTCTACAGAGGGCTTGTTCTTCCACCTGGAAGGGTGGGCAAACTCCATGGTGAGGAGCTGCTGATGCATGGCGTCGGCCACTTCCTTTACGCCGTGGCCGATATTGGAGAGAAGGGCGCCGCAGCAGCCGTCGTAGTACGCCTTTCCTTCCTCATCATACAGATAAACGCCTTCGCCTCTGACGGCGGTCCTTATCTTTCCCTTAAAGCTTCTGGGTATGAGATGTCCAAAATCCACCGAAAAACCAGCTCCTTCCGAAAAAGAAAATATGTTTTCAGTACTAAAACCGAAGCCTATCTTCTCCCGGGCACTCCCTCCTTTTTCCACCGCCCCCGCTTCAGGGGGTTCGGCTTGTCAGGAACATAGATTTTCTCTTCTTTCCAGTGTTCCTCCAGGGTTCCTAGCTTCTCTGTAACCTCCGGCCCCAGATTTCGGGCCACCGATAGGATAAGGCAGTTGATGAGGCTCATAGGGGCCGCAAAGGAGTCTATAAAGGATACGGGCATGTAGGGAGCGGCCACCACGTATCGCGACTTCACGGCCATGGGACTGGCCAGGTCGGTGGTAATGGAGGCGGTCAGAAGGCCCATGGATTCCGCCTGGTCGAGCACCTCCACCGTCCAGCGGGAGTACCGGGGAAAGCTGATTCCCAGCACAAGGCTCTCCGGGGGGGCGTTCAGCAGGAGGGCGTAGGGCATGTCGTGATTTATGATTCTGACGCTTGGAAGGATCCAGGAGAGGTAGAAGGAGAGGTAGTATACAAGAGACATGGAGCTCCTGTATCCCGCCAGATATATGGCCGGCGTGGCGGCCATTACCCTGCCCAGCTCGTCCAGCTCCTCTGAGGGGATGGAGGCCAGGGCCTCCGTCAGGGTTTCAAGGTCCTTCCTGACGGCTTTTTCGTAGATGTCGTTTTTTTCTCCGGAGCCGTAGTCCTTGAGCCGCTCCAGAGTGGACAGACGGTCCATCAGCCGGTTCGTAATCTCACCCCTCAGCTCGGGATAGCCTGAATAGCCAAGAAAATGGGAGAGGCGGATGACCGTGGTCTCGCTCACCCCCACCCTGCTTCCAAGCTGGGATGCAGTAAGGAAGGCTGCATCTCCCGGGTGATCCAGCAGGAACATGGCCACGGCTGACTGCCCGGGGGTCATGTCTTTAAGTTTATTGACAATCCGTTCTCTCAGCATGGTACCTCCCTTTATGAAGGAAAAGCTCCATGAATTAATATACTGGGAAGAATTTCCTTCAAGGATAATAATCTAAAAAATCCGTAGTGTCAAATTTTGTATTTTCTCTCTTCCGGAGAGGCCGACTCTCTGCAATGTTGCAAAATATAGTCGATTGGGAGATAATATGCGCGAAATGCACATTCTTTGTGCAATAATTTGGGCTTCCTGAACAACTCCTAAGTCCTTGTTAATACTGGTAATAACGTGGTATTTCCAGTAATATAGTGCTCGAAAAAGGGCCTAAAAGCCCCAAAAACCCTGCAGAGAGCGTGGGATGAATGTGTATAAGTCTCCAGTAGGTCAGATGAAGCTGGTTTTCAAAGACATGCCCTTCGAATTTATACCTGACCCAAACAACAGATGGGTCCGTCTTGCAAACCTCATACCCTGGGAAGAACTCGAGGTTCTCTCCGGATACAGAAATCATTTCGGCAGTACCGGAAACCCCGCTCTCCCGTTCCGCGTCGCCCTGGGCGCTCTTTTAGTGCAGGCCCGCCTCGATCTCACCGACGAGGAGACAGTGGAACAGATCAAGGAAAACCCGTATATCCAGTACTTTCTCGGGTTCGAAGGATACCGCTCCGAGAAGAGACCCTTCGACCCGTCCATGATGGTTCACTTCAGAAAGCGTCTTGACGCCGAAACCCTCAA
>JBMNVK010000150.1:0-3940 GCA_050946755.1 Aminivibrio sp.
CTCTGTGAGCAGGCTTCTGTTTACCCCTCCGGGAATGCTGTGCCAGGGGTGAACTTTCTTGCCGCCCAGGGTCTTGATGATCTCCTGTCCGAACTTTCTTATGGTGATGCCTGCCACCGCCAGGTCAGGGTACTCCTGGGCCACTCCTGCCACATTCCTGATGGCAGGGTCTGCATCGAAGCCGAAGAGAAGGTCGGGGCTCGACAGGTGGAAGAAGGACAGGGCGTGGGACTGAATCACCTGGGCCATGTGCATGAGCTCCCGAAGCTTAGCCGCCGTCGGGGTCAGAGTAACTCCCAGTATGTCGTCGCAGGCCTTGGCTGAGGCCAGATGATGGCTTACGGGGCAGATCCCGCATATGCGGGGCGTAATTACAGGCATCTCCCGGAAATCCCGGCCCCTGGAGAACACCTCGAATCCTCTGTACTGGGTTACGTGGAAACGGACGTTATCGACTTCCCCGGCATCGGTGAGATCCACGGTTATCTTGCCGTGCCCTTCGATGCGGGTAACGGGGTTTACCACGATGGTGTTTTTATTTGTTTTCTCCATAACTCGCTGCCTCCACTAGTCGTAGCGCATGATGTCGGTGGGAACGGTGGGAATCCGCCCCTCCAGAATCTCGCTGAAGACATACCAAATAGTGTCTGCGTCCGGCGGACAGCCGGGGACATAGACATCCACCTTAACGGCCTTGTCCACCGGGATCGCCTGGGGGAGAAGAGCCGGGATATCCTTGCCCGGGATTACCCCTTCGGGATTCACCGTAGTAACGGTGTTTACAAATCCTTCCCTAAGAACCTCCTCCACGGACATGAAGTTCCGCATGCAGTTTATTCCTCCGAAGACTGCGCAGTCGCCCCAGGCGATGAGGATTTTGCATTTTTCCCTCAGATCCTTGGCGAGCTGAAGCTCCTCCTCGTTGCCGAGGCCGCCCTCGATGATCCCCACCTCTACCTCGGGAAATACTTTGATATCGGTGATGGGCGTGGCTGTGAGCTCCACTTTGCCAAGGAGATCCACTATCCTTTCGTCGATATCAAGAAAGGACATGTGGCAGCCAGCGCAGGCCTCAAGCCATACAGACGCTACTTTCGGCTTAGCCATTATCATCGAACCTCCTTCAGCGAGACGGTCTTGGCGGCGGATGACGGCGCCTTTGCCTCGTAGACGTTTTCACAGGGAGCGGACGAGGCGGGCTGGAGGGTAAGTCCGAGTTTGCCTGCCAGATCGCTCATTATAACGGACAGCCCCTTCAGGTCGCCCTTGGGGGGCACTACCATGTTCATTCTGCGGCGCTCTCCCTCCATGGTGCAGTAGTGGCCGCTCCTTTCGAACCAGGCCGGTGCGGGAAGCAGCACGTCTGCCATGTTCACGAGGGGGTGGACCATGAAGGGGGTGTGGACTACCACGAACCGGGCCCGGCTCATGGCCTCCAGGGCGCGCTTGTCCTCGTCGATCATGCCGGAGGACAGAACGTACAGGAAGTCCAGATCGCTGTCGCTGATCCAGTCCCTGTCCCCGATGACGGTATTGAGGCCGCCGAGGCAGTTTCCGCCCCTGAGCATGGGCACTACGCCCAGGCCGTCGTCAAAGAAGGCCTTGGACGCCACTGCGAGGTTTATTGCCTCCGTTACCAGGGAGGGACTTTCAGTGATGGCCGATCCTAACACGAAGACCGGCTTGCGGGCGTTTTTGAGGATGCGGGCAATCTCTCCCGCCTCTCCCTCCAGGTCATCCCTGCCGCTCTCCACGGCCTCCCTGATGGAAAGGAGCATCTTCTCAAAGTCGGCGTCGTTCTCTACCCTTACATCCACATCTGTCAGGCCGTCAAAGGGATTCCTGCTCCGGGACATATTGATGAGCTTTGCCCTTTCGATAATTGCGGATACCCGGATGTAGCTTGCCGAGACGGGAGCCTCCTCCTGGGGATTGGCCCCGAGGACTACGATGGCATCACCCTGAAGAATATGGCCGGCGCCGGTGAAGGGGCGGATGCCCTGGTCGGCAAAGGGCTGGAAGCCCTGAATGAAGCCCCGGAGAGCATTTCCGAAGTAGCCGTCAACTTTATCTATCTTCACCGTATCCCTGAAGAAGGAGGATACCACGGTGAGCTCCTCGTCAGTGGAGAGCTCCGACAGCAGGGCTCCTGCCTTCTTTTCTTCCGAAGCGGCTCCCAGCTTTGAAGCTATAAGGCTGAGGGCCTCCTCCCACGAAGCCTCCCTGAAGGTTGACCCGGTGCGGATCATGGGGGCGGTAAGCCGCTCTCTTTCAGTGGATTTCGGCAGCTCCCAGCGGCCTCTGTGGCACAGCTGGCCGCCGTCGGGGCTGTCCCCGGAGAGGCCCTCCACCCGGGCAATGCTTCCCGTGCGGACGTAGGCCTTCACCTTGCAGCCGAGGGAGCAGAGGGGACAGATAGTCTCCACCACATCATCGCAGTCCGTCCGGCGGCCCCGGTAGACAAAATCCCGGAGGGTGATGGTTCCCGTGGGGCATACCTGGGCGCAGGCGCCGCAGGATACGCAGGTATCGCTCTCGCCGAAGAGCTGGCCCATGTCCGAGGTGATGTTGGTTCCCCAGCCCCTCTTCTCGAGGTCCAGGGTGTGGGCGCCGACTTTTTCGGCGCAGACCCGGATGCAGCGCAGACACAGGATGCACCGGTTGTGGTCCACCTGCATGTTGGGGTTGCTTGTGTCGTTGTGGAAGGGCTCGTAAAGGAAGGGATATCTCACCTTATCCATTCCGTGCTCTATGGCCAGGGTCTGAAGTTCGCAGTCCCCTGTCTGGGAGCAGAACATGCAGAAGTGGTTTCTTCCGGCAAAGAGAAGCTCCAGAATCTGCAGACGGTACTTCTTCAGCTTGTCCGTATGGGTGTGTATCTTCATACCGTTCTCCGCCGGGGTGGTACAGGCGGTGAGCAGCTTTGGATTTCCCTCTACCTCCACGACGCACATGCGGCATGAGCCGATGGGGGTAAGTCCCTCCATCCAGCAGAGGGTCGGTATATAGATGTCGTGTTTACGGGCGACCCCTAGAATGGTGTCTCCTTTTGCCGCCCTGCATTCAACTCCGTCGATGACGAGCGTGATTTCACTCATGTCGATCCTCCTCGGGAACTACTTCTTCTCGATAGCGCCGAAGGGGCACTTATCGAAACAGGTTCCGCAACGGATGCACCGTTCGGTCTCGATGACGTATCCCGTTTCTCGGTCGCCGGGGATACAATTGACGGGACAGTTTCTGGCGCAGATGCCGCACTTCTTGCAGGCTTCCTGTATTATCCTGTATTCAAGCAGGGCAGGACATGCGCCTGCGGGGCATTTTTTGTCCCGGATATGGGCTACATACTCGTCCCGGAAGTAGCGCAGCGTAGTAAGCACAGGGTTGGGCGCCGTCTGGCCAAGGCCGCAGAGGGACATCTCCTGTACCATCCGGGCCAGGCCTTCGAGGATATCTATATCCTCCATGGTCCCGTTGCCCTCGCAGATCTTCTCGAGGAGAAGCAGCATCTGCTTGGTACCCTCCCGGCATGGGACGCACTTTCCGCAGGACTCGTTCTGGGTGAACTCGAGAAAGAACTTTGCCACGTCCACCATGCAGGTCTCCTCGTCCATTACGACGAGGCCGCCGGAGCCCATGATGGCCCCAAGGGACGTCAGGCTCTCGTAGCTTACGGGAGTGTCAAGATGCTCCTCAGTCAAGCAGCCGCCGCTGGGGCCGCCGATCTGAACAGCCTTGAACTCTTTGTCGTCAAGAATGCCCCCGCCTATGTCGAAGATGATCTCCCGCAGGGTGATGCCCATGGGAACCTCCACAAGGCCAGTGTGCTTGACCTTGCCCGTAAGGGCAAAGACCTTGGTGCCCTTGGATTTGTCCGTGCCCATGGAGGAGTACCATTCACCGCCGTTGCGGATGATGGGGGCTACGTTGGCCCAGGTCT
>JBMNVK010000151.1:0-3885 GCA_050946755.1 Aminivibrio sp.
GGAGGGCTTTATCGAGCCTCACTTCTTCGCCGGCTACTCAGGAAGCCGCAAGTCCGTCCTTCCCGGCGTGGCCAGCTACAAGACGGTGATGGCCAACCACTGCGCCGAGTTCATCGCCCACGACAGGGCGAGGACGGGCATAATCAGGGACAACCCCATCCATACTGATATGGTCTACGGCGCCCGCAAGGGCGGGCTGGCCTTTATCTGCAACGTGGTTATTGACTCCGACAAAAAGATAGTGGCCGCCTTCAGCGGCGAGATGGAGGAGGCCCACGAAGCGGGATGCGAATATATGAGCATGTACGGCAAGGTCAAGGCAGCTCCGGCGGATATTGTCATCACCAGCAATGGCGGCTATCCCCTGGACCAGAATCTGTATCAGGCGGTAAAGAGCATGACGGCGGGAGAGGCCACCTGCAAAAAGGGCGGAGTCATAATTGTGGCGTCGGAGTGCAGCGACGGCCACGGAGGAGAGGCCTTCTACCGCTCTTTCGAGACGGAGCCCACTCCCCGGGGCATAATGGATATGATCATGGCCCGGGGCAGGGACGAGACAGAGCCCGACCAGTGGCAGATCCAGATATTTGTCCGGGTTCTGATTGATTATACTGTCATCATGGTCACCTCCGCTCCCAGGGAGATGGTGGAGCACCTGAATATGAAGTGGGCCCCGTCCCTGGAGGAGGCCCTGGCCATGGCGGACAGGATTTTGGGCAGGGATGACGGATCCATAACAGTAGTTCCTGATGGCGTGTCTGTGATAGTGGAGCAGTAGGGAGGAGAGAGGGCAGGATGAAGAGAAGCGCACTTTTGACAAACGACACCGACACTGTGGCCACGGCTCTGGACGACCTGACGGACGGCCAGGAGGCAGCCTTTGAGCGGGCCGGAGAGGTCGAAAAGATCGTCCTCAGGGAGAATATTCCCTTTGGGCACAAGTTCGCCCTGGCCGATATCCAGGCCGGTGATGAGGTCCTTAAATACGGAGAGGTAATCGGCCGGGCGACCTCCTTCATCGGGCAGGGAATGCACGTTCATGTCCATAACCTGGAGAGCCTCAGAGGCAGAGGGGATCTGGAGGAGCGGAAGGGAGGGGCAGGAGAGTGAAATTCATGGGATATGTACGGCCGGACGGCAGGGTTGGAATCCGAAACCATATAGCTATCATACCGGCCTCGGTCTGTGCCTCTACAGTAGCGGCCAGGATTGCCGATCAGGTGGAAGGGGCGGTGGCCCTTCCGAATCAGCACGGATGCGCTCAAATCGGCCCGGATCTGGAGGTTACCTTCAGAACGCTGGCGGGCCTGGGGGCCAACCCCAACGTAGCCGCCGTACTGGTGATAGGCCTTGGATGTGAGAGTGTTCAGGCGGATGAGCTGGCCCGGGAGATTGGGAAAACGGGCAAGCGTACGGAATTTCTTATTATCCAGAAGTGCGGGGGAACTCTGAAGGCCCAGGAGCAGGGGCTTAGGCTGGCCAGAGAGCTGAGTCAGGAGGTATCCCGGATAAGCCGCACCGAGGCAGATTTTTCAAAGCTGATACTGGCCCTGGAGTGCGGTGGTTCAGACACCACTTCAGGCCTTGCCGCCAACCCTGTCCACGGCTATGTCTCCGACAAGCTGGTGGAAATGGGAGGGACCTCCATACTCTCCGAGACCACCGAGCTTATAGGCGCGGAGCACATTCTGGCCCGCAGAGCGGTGACAAAGGAGATAGGGGACAGACTCATAGAGATGGTAAAGGCCTGCGAGGCAAAGGCCAACGCCATGGGTGTGGATATGAGGGGCAGCCAGCCCACCCCCGGGAACATCGAGGGGGGCCTTACCACCATTGAGGAAAAATCCCTGGGGTGCATCTACAAAGGAGGCTCAAGTCCCCTGCAGGGCGTGCTGGAATACGGCGAAGTCCCTGAGGGCAGGGGATTTTATTTCATGGATACCCCGGGGCAGGATATCGAGTCCATAACGGGCATGGTGGCCGGGGGCGCCCAGATCGTCATCTTCACCACGGGCAGGGGGACCCCTACCGGCTTTCCTCTTGCTCCCGTGATCAAGATTACGGGCAACCCCATCACCTACAGACTGATGGAGGAGAACATAGACATCAATGCAGGCACCATTATCGAAGGGTCAGAATCCATCCCCCAGGTCGGAGAGCGGGTTTGGGAGGAGATAAGGGAAGTATGCTGCGGCAAACTTACCAAGGCGGAAGCCCTGAAGCATATGGAGTTCGGAATTTACAAGCTGACGTCCACGTTCTAAAGGCTTTCAGAACAAAATTTTTGAAGGAAGGTGTGTGCCATGACTGGAAAAGTACCTATTCTCAAGACTATCCAGAAGGTTCCGGGAGGCCTGATGGTCGTATTTTTGCTTCTAGGCGCCATTGTAAACACGTTTGCCCCTGAATCCCTTCAAATAGGCAGCTTTACTACCGCTCTTTTCAAAAACGGCGCCCTGCCCCTCATCGCCGTGCTGCTTTTCTGCAGCGGCGCCCAGATCACCATCAAAACCGCAGGGGTAGCCCTCTGGAAGGGCGTAATCCTTAATGTGGTAAAAGTGGTCCTGGGCATCTCCCTCGGCCTCCTGGTAGGAAAGCTCCTTGGCCCTGAGGGCAGTCTCTTCGGACTGACCCCTCTCGCCCTGATAGCGGCCATGGCCAACTCCAACGGCGGCCTTTATACGGCCCTGGCCCAGAAGTACGGCGACGAATCGGACATAGGGGCAGTGGCCATCATCTCCACCAACGACGGCCCCTTCTTTACCATGGTGGCCATGGGCATGACGGGGCTTGCCAATATCCCCATCATAGCCATGGTAGCCGTCATAGTCCCCATCATCATAGGAATGATTCTTGGCAACCTGGACGAGGACATGAGAAACTTCCTCGCTCCCGGAGTGATGCTCTCCATACCCTTTTTCTCCTTCCCCCTGGGTGCGGGGCTGAACCTTATGGATATAGCGAAGGCCGGCGGCCCGGGAATTGCCCTGGGACTTCTGACCCTTCTTGTAACGGGACTGGGCGGTTTCTTTGCCTACAAGTTCCTTGTGCCGGCTAAAGAAAAGCGCAGCGACGCCGTAGGCGCCGGAATTGGCACCACCGCCGGAAATGCGGCGGGAACTCCCGCGGCCATAGCTGCGGTGGACCCCACCTGGGCGCCCTATGCCGCCGCCGCCACCGTGCAGGTCGGCGCATCCATTGTCATAACGGCCATTCTCTGTCCGCTGCTGGTGGACTTCCTCTACAGAATCAGCAGCAAGGGTAAGGCAGACCAGGCCTGAACCTGAAATATCAATAAAAGGCGGCCGGTTTCAAAAAGAGACCGGCCTTTTCTTGACCTGGGGGCTAGTGAAATGAAAAGACCAAAAATCGGCATTACCATCGGAGACCCTTCGGGAATTGGCCCTGAAGTCTCCCTCAAGGCCCTTGAAAACAAAGAAGTCCTGGAATCCTGCGTGCCGGTGCTTTACGGCGATGCTCGGGTTCTGGAAAGAGCGGCCTCCATAGTGGGAAGCAGACGGGAGATCATTTTGCTGGACGGCCCGGAAGAGGCCTCAGAGGGCAGGGTCAATCTCGTATCCCTGGGGGTCCCGGAGGGTCCCTGGGAGTTTGCCGCCGTCCAGGGCGAGTGCGGCCAGGCGGCCTTCGCCTATATTAAAAAAGCCATCGAGGACGCCCTTGAGAAAAAAATAGACGCGGTTGTAACGGGGCCCATAAACAAAGAGGCTCTCAATGCGGGAGGGATAAACTACTCCGGCCATACCGAAATCTTTGCCGATCTCACAGGGACAAAGGACTATGCCATGCTCCTCACCGGCGGGGGCATCCGGGTAATTCATGTCTCTACCCACGTTGCCCTGAGAGAGGCCTGCGACCGGGCAAAAA
>JBMNVK010000152.1:0-3768 GCA_050946755.1 Aminivibrio sp.
GGACATCGAAATGAGCTTTCTGACCGAGGAGGATCTCTTCTCCCTCATGGAAGAATACATGAAAGGCCTCTTCAGGGAGATACTGGGCGTGGACATACCCACTCCCTTCCCACGAATGTCCTACTGGGAGGCCATGGACAGATTCGGAAGCGACAAGCCCGATCTGCGCATATCCATTGAGATTGCGGACCTGTCCGCCGTGTTCGGCAGCTCGGAGTTCGAGCCCTTCAAAAAAATCCTGGCTTCGGGGGGATACGTAAGGGGCCTTCCTCTGCCGGGGGGCGCCGCCCTGTCCCGCAAAAATCTGTCGGAGGTGGAGGAGAAGGCCAAAGCCCTCGGTGCAAGAGGTCTTTCTCCCTTCCAGCTGAAGGAAGGATCCCTGAGGGGTCCTCTGGTAAAATTTCTGGACGAAGTCGGTCAGGCCGCCCTTATTGAGGTCGCCGGCCTTGCCGACGGAGACGCCCTCTTTGTCCTGGCCGGAAGCGACCGGAGGGAAGTATCGGAGATTCTGGGAGATCTGCGGCTTGACCTCGCTAAGGAGCGGGGCCTTATCGAGCGGGACCGGTGGGAATTTCTGTGGGTGGTGGAATTCCCCCTCTTTGAAAGGGATGAGGAGGTGGGCAGATGGGCGGCGGTCCATCATCCTTTCACCTCCCCCATGGACGGGGACATTCCCTTTATGGAATCAGATCCCGGCAGGGTCCGGTCAAGGGCTTACGACTGCGTGCTCAACGGCAGCGAGGTGGGAGGGGGCTCCATTAGAATCCACGACCCGGCGGTCCAGGAAAAGGTGTTTTCCAGCCTTGCCTTTTCCAAAGAGGAGGCCCGGGCACGGTTCGGCTTCTTTCTTGACGCCCTGGCCTCAGGCACCCCTCCCCACGGAGGAATTGCCCTGGGCATGGACAGAATAGCCATGCTCTTGTGCGGCGCTTCTTCCATAAGGGACGTTATGGCCTTCCCCAAAACTCAAAAAGGGGTCTGCCTCATGTCCGGCGCACCGGCCCCCGTATCGCCGGAGCAGCTAAGAGAGCTCAAAATTTCGGTACTTGCGGAGGACGAAAAAGACAAAAATAACAATAAATGAGGAGGAGATGGAGAATGATAAGCCTTCGTTATCTTGGCCACGCGGCCTTTGAATTAAAGGGAGAGGGTGCGGTCATCCTTGTGGACCCCTTTCTCAGGGGAAACCCGTCCGCCTCTGCCGCCCCTGAGGATTTTGAAAAAGTGGACTACATCTTTGTCACCCACGGCCACGGGGATCACATAGGGGATACGGTTGAAATAGCAGAAAAAACAGGAGCCACCGTGGTGGCAAACCACGAAATAAGCCACCATTTCGGCAAACAGGGCCTGAAGTGTCATTCCATGCATATCGGAGGGTCCTTCACCTTCCCCTTCGGCAGGGTCAAGATGACCCCGGCCCTCCACGGATCCGGCATCCAGGTGGGCGATGACATGATTACGGGGGGCAACCCCTGCGGCTTCCTCTTCGACATGGGAGGGACGAAGATCTACCACGCCGGCGACACGGGGCTGACCATGGACATGCAGCTTCTGGAGCCAGAAGGGGTAAAGATGGCTCTTCTTCCCATAGGAGGCAACTACGTAATGGATATAAAAGATGCCGTCAGGGCGGTGGAGTTTATAAAGCCGGAGATAGTCGTGCCCATACACTACGATACCTTCCCGGTGATCGAGGCCGACCCGTCCGAGTTTGCCGCCCTGGTAGGGGATGGAGCAAAAGTAGTGATGATGAAAAGCGGAGATACCCTGGACGTCTCCTGAACAAAGGCGAAAAGCGAGGGCGGGAGGCCCCTGTAAAGGAGCCTCCCGCCCTTTCTTGTATTTTTAGGGCATCAGTACCTCAGGCCGTAGGCGGGATGGTAGATCCGCTCGTCGTACAGGCCCATCTCCTGGTCCTGCAGGGCGGCCTGCACTTCCTCTCCCAGATTGACGCACAGCACGGACGTCAGAATATGTATCAGGAAGAGGGGGCCTATAATGCTGCTTCCGAAGGTGGGGCTGGTCTCGCTTATAAAAAAGGAGAGATCCGCGAAGCGGCATACCGGCGCGGCGGCGCTGTCCGTAATGGTGACTACCGAGGCTCCTGCCGACTTGGCCCTCTCAATGGATTCGGTCACCTCTATCACGTAGCTTGGCAGCTCGCACACCACTGCCAGATCCCCTTCCGCCATCGTCCTGGCCTGCTCAATGAGGGCCATGGAGCCCCGCTTCACCAGGCAGCTGCGGATTCCCATCTCAATCAGCCGGGTGTAGAGGGCCTCCGCTACCAGGGATGAAATTCCCCATCCCATGCAGTAGACCATTTTTGCCTTTCTTACCATCTCGCAGAACTTTACGATGTTCCGGGGTTTGAGCTGATTCCAGGTATCCTCCAGATTGGCGTGCTCCATCCGCAAAATCTCCTCCGGCAGATCCCTGCGGTCCTTCATTATTTTGCTCAGCAGGGCTGTGGGGTTCACATGCTCCAGCACCGTCTTCTGCAGGGTCTGCTTAAGATGGGCATACCCTTCAAATCCTACCATCCTGGAGACCCTTACCAGCTGGGCCTTGGACACATCCAGCTTTTCAGCCACCTCTCCGATGGACAGAAACGCCGCCTCCCTGGTGTTTGAAAGCAGATATTCCACCACCCGGCGGGCCTTGTTAGGCATATTTTCTAGCTTTTCACGCAACATAGCCTGAAGCTGAGCTCCGTCCATTACTGCACCTCCGAAACTGCCGTTAAATTTGCGAACTGGAGTTTAAAATAGTCTAGCCTGAAGGAAGCTTCCCGTCAATCAGCACTTCAGTCGTCAACGAAGGTCATTCTCTCTGCGGCCTCTTGGGGATCGAGCCCTGTCTCCTCCGCCAGAAGGCTCAGGCCGTACCCTCCGTGCCCTCTCATAAGAGATGTCAGACGGCGGGGCACGATCCACGGCCCTGCCGGGGATTCTCTGGCCAGCATCATGGCAAGCTCCCCGCCCCTGGCCAGCTCGCCGAAGGCCGGGTGATAGGGGCCTGCCGCCACGGAAGCGCCCAGGGTATCTGATTCATGAAGGCCGATGCGCTGAACGGGCAGCCCCAGATCTCTGCACAGCATCAGAAGCCTTGCGGACCACCTCACCCCTCTGTCCACATCCAGGGGCGTGAAGGCCCCCTCCCGGTAGAGCCTCTCCAGGGCCGTCCCCTCAAGTACCAGACAGGGGTAAATCCGCAGGGTCAGATCTCTGCCCCGGGCCAGGCCGGCTAGCCGCTTCAGATCTTCAAATGAGCTCTCCTCTGACTGGCCCGGAAGGCCAATCATCATCTGGGCTCCTCCGTGAAATCCTCTGTCCAGCACCATCCCCAGTGCCGCCAGCGCCTCTTTGCCCCTGTAGCCTCTGTTGCACAGGGACAGGACCCTGTCGTCCAGGGATGAGATCCCAAGCTCTATCATGGACAGGGGGTAGGAGGATAAAAACTCCAGAATGGCCGGAGAGATGCATTCAGGGTGGGTTGAAAGCCTGACGGTGCTCCCGGGGGGGGCGTCGGCCAGACAGTCCAGATACTCCCTCTGGCGGGGCAGGGGAAGGCAGGTAAAGCTTCCCCCGAAGAAGCAGATCTCAGCCCTTTCCTTAAGCCCGGAGAGGGTCTTTCTTACGTCGACAGGGGAGGGGGGAGAGGAGACTCCGGTAATCTCACCTTGGTGACAGTAGACGCATCGCCTGGGGCAGCTCTCCATGGCGAGAAAAAAGGGAAGCCTCTTCAAGGTCTCTTCCTTGCCTG
>JBMNVK010000153.1:0-3718 GCA_050946755.1 Aminivibrio sp.
TATCTCCCCCCTGCCCCTCTGTCCCCGTTTAAGCGTCAGGGAGGAGGGCTCCCCTATGATCACGCAGTCGGGTTTCCATCTTTCGCCGATGGCCTCCGCCGCCACCCCCTCGAAGTACTCCTCGAATACGCTTCCTGAGACGATGATCTCGCCCGCGAGATTCCCTCCCTCGGCCTTCAGCGTTGCGGCGGCGACGATGGCAGCAGCCAGATTGCCCTTCATGTCAGTGGTCCCCCGGCCGTAAATCCGGCCGTCGACTACTTCTGCGCCATAGGGGTCATGAGTCCATTTTGAGGGATCGCTTACGTCCACGTGGTCCATATGTCCTTCGAAGAGGATCCTCTTTCCGCCGCTGCCCATGGAGATTCTGCCCGTTACGTTGCCGTACCGGTCCCTCTCCACCGAGTCAAAGCCGAGGTTAAGCATGTTCTGCTCGATAAAATCGGCTACCTTTTTTTCATCTCCGGACAGGCTGGGAATGCGTACCATGCCCCTGCACAGGTCTACTAGCCTTTCTTTCATTATTTTCTTCCTGCCTTGGTTAGCTATTATTTTTTGGGGTCAAACCTTACCACTTTGCCGCTCCTGCCCCCTACGACTTTTCCGCCGTCGATGGCGAGTTTGCCGTTGACCGCTACATAGGGGACGCCCTCGGGGAACTGCTTGGGATCCTCGTAAGTGGCGGTGTCTATGATGGTTTTTTCGTCAAAGACTGTGATATCGGCCCAATAGCCTTTTTTCAGCAGGCCCCTGTCTTTTATTTTGAACAGGGACGCTGGGCGGGAGGTCATCTTCTTGATTGCCTCTGCCATAGTAAACAGCTTCTTCTCCCGGACGTAGTGGCCCAGTATCCTGGGGAAGGCTCCATATACCCGGGGGTGGGGATGGTCGCCAAGGATGCCGTCGGTGCAGGGGTTCTGGAGGGGATGGGCCATTATTTTGCCGATGTGGTCCTCCGTGCCGTAGAAGTCCACAAGGCCCACGGCCATGTCGTCCTCCAGCAGAAGGTCCAGGGAGGCGTCGAGAGGATCCTTACCCCTGATCTCTCCCATTTCGATCATGTTTTTGCCCACAAGGTCCATATTTTTCTCGGTCTTTACGAAGGTTATGAAAATATTTTCCATGCCCGCAAAGTCCACAAAGTTATCCCACCCGGGGATGCCCTCCCGGATATCCTTCTTCATTCTCTCCCTGGCCTCAGGGTCTGAGAGCCGCTCCATGGCCTTGTCGGCCCCTCCCGAATGGGCCCAGGGGGGCAGAATCACGCTGAAGGTAGTGCTTCCGGCGGTGTAGGGATACTGGTCGATGGAGACAGGCATCTCCCTTGAACCGGCATCAAGTTTTTCCATCACCTGGTCGAAGAGGTGAGCGTTCTTCAGGCCCGCTACCTTAAAATGGGAGAAGTGTACGTGACAGCCTGATTTTCTTCCAAGGGTGAATATCTCGTCCATGGAGGCGAGGATATCATCCGCCTCGCTCCTCTGGTGAGTAACAAAGGCCAGATCATGCTTTGCCAGCACCTTCATTACCTCCACCATCTCCTCCTCGGAGGCGAAGTTGCAGGGAGGATAGATCATGCCGGTGGACATGCCTACAGCGCCTGCGGCAATGGCGTCCTCCAGGAGGGAGCAGATCTGTGCGATCTCCTCTTTTGATGCGGGACGGTCGTCCAGGCCCACGGCGCACATTCTGAGGTTGCCGAAGGGGGCGAGATAGGCCAGGTTGGGCCCAAGGTCCATTTTGTCCAGTGCAGCCAGATATTCAGCGGACGTGTGCCAGTGCCAGTCCACCTCGTAGCTTCCCTCAAGGCCCGCCATTGCTTTTTTCCAGGGACTTATGAATTCTGTTTTAATGGGAGCCAGGGACATGCCGTCCTGGCCGATGATGTCCGTGGTTATTCCCTGGGCGGTCTTGTTGGAGATCTCCGGTTCCGCCAGGGCCACCAGATCCGAGTGGCTGTGAGTGTCGATGAACCCGGGGGACACTGAAAGCCCCGTCGCGTCCACCTTTCTGGCCGCCTCGGCTGCGGACAGATCTCCAATTTCTTCTATCCTGCCGTCCTTTACTCCTATATCCGCTTTAAAGGGTTCTTTGCCGTCGCCGGCGTAGCACAGGCCCTTTTCGATTATGAGATCAAACATGGGCGGTTATCCCTCCTTAACGGTTGAACTTTTCACCTACCACGGTCCCACGATCTGGGCGCCCAGAAGAAGCTCGGGAAGCCAGCAGGAGAGGGCCGGAATGTAGGTGGTAAGAAGAAGCACGGGAATTGACACTAGGAAGAGGAAAGGCAGCATTGCCTTTGTCAGCGCCGCCGGGGATACCTCTCCCAGTCGCGACCCCACGAAAATGGACATGGCAAAGGGCGGAGTCATCACGCCTATGCCCACGTTTACCACCATTATGGAGCCCAGGTGAACCAGGTTTACGTCAAGCTGCTGCATCAGGGGCATTACCAGGGGCACCACCAGAATGAGGATGGGAATGCCGTCGAGGAACATGCCGAGGATAAGCAGAAAAATATTCAGCATGAGGAGGATCATAATTTTGCTCTCGAAGAGACTGAGCATGAAGGCCGCCACTTCCTGGGCCACTCCCTGTCTGGTGAGGTAGCGGGTGAGCACCGTGCCCCCCGCCAGAAGCAGGGTGGTCATGCCGAAGGTGCCCACTGTGCTGGAAAGGGCCTTGGACAGTTTTTCGTTGGTGAGCTCTTTATATACAAACCAGCCTATGAGAAGGCAGTAGACTGCGGCAATGCCTCCCGCCTCGTTGGGGGTAAAGATGCCGCCGTAGATTCCCACAAGAATCAGAACGGGAGCGCCCAGCGCGGGAATGGCCTTTCTTCCTGTGCTCATAATGTCCTTTACGGACTCGGTGAAGGTAGTGGGAAGAACGGGCTTTTCGTCCGTCTCGAAGGTGTATTTGTCCACCATGAAGTAGTTGAGGAGGCCGTAGCCTATCGCAAGCAAAATTCCGGGGAATACAGTGGCGATAAAAAGGGCGGCCACGGACTGTCCTGCGAGCAGACAGTAGATCATGGCCGGTACGCTGGGAGGTATCAGATACCCCAGGTAACTTGACGAACATAGCAGTGCCGTAGTGTAAACCCTCTCATAGCCGAATTTTTCAAGCCGGGGAACAAGAAGGGGGATGAGGGCGGCGATGCAGGGCACCGACGAGCCGGTGAGGGCGCTGAGAAAAAGAGTGGCCACGATTCCCACCCCGGTCAGTCCTCCCTTGAGCCTGCCCACCAGGGAGTAGGAGAAGCTTACTATCCTGTCCGCCAGCCCTGCCTCGGAGATGAGGGCGCCGGCGAAGACGAAGAAGGCAATCGCCATGATGGTGGATGAGTCCAGGGAGTGGAAAAAGGTGTTGGCCATGAAGGTGGCCGGCGCTCCGGCCACGAAGAGGCCGAGGGCGGTGGACCCTATGAAGAGCCATCCTATGGGCAGCCCGATGGCAATGCCTATCAGGAAGGCAATTATTGTTGTTATTGTGCCGATATCAAACATCTGCGCTCCCCTTCCCCTCGTTCCTTGAGACCCAGGCAAGCTTCCTGAGCTCGTACGCGTTGTCGGCTATATGCCACAGGTAGTGCAGAATGGTAAGGACCATCATGGCGCCCATGGCGTAGAAAAACCAGCTCATGTTGAACCACCGTATCAAAGTAGCAAATTCCGGGTAGCGGTACGCCCTTTTAATCTGCTTCCATGCGGGC
>JBMNVK010000154.1:0-3691 GCA_050946755.1 Aminivibrio sp.
TATCTGTTTCTGCCCGATAGGATGAGCCCTGTTCCGTCTTTCACTGAGAGGGTGAAGATGTCTGAGGGCGCTTTTTTTAAAAGCTCTCCTACAGTTTTTACGGGAAGTACTGCTTCCCCTTCTTCTTCTGTCAGTGCGCCTCCGGCCAGGCATTTCACTGATGTTTTTAGATCTGTCGCCTCGAGCCGGACGATGCTTTCCCCGCTTTCAGCGCCTGCCTTTACCAGAACTCCGGTAAGGGCGTTTATCGCGCTCTTGGAACTGATGCATCTTTCGGCGATCTGCCAGTACTTCATGAATTCACTTTTATTGATTTGAAGCTTCATTGAGTTTACCTCCCCGAAGAGCATCTATTATTATTTTAGGTTTTAGTAGCAGATGTAGTAATAGGGGCTGTGTATTATGTGGATAACCGGCCGACGCCATGAAATGACGGGCAAAACAGCTGTGGATAAAAATAAATCTGCAGGTGAAAGTTATACACATAATCCACAAAAAAAAGTGTACATGTTTTATACAATCATAGTTATCCACACATATTCGGGCTTATTCACAGCTTTGCCTCTATGGTATCCACAATCTGTTTCATCCGGGGCTGCTCTTTTACCATCTTGCTTATCTTTCTGTGGGCATGGAGTACGGTAGTATGATCCTTCTTTTTGAAAGAGTAGCCTATCTGCTGAAGGCTGATCTCCGTCAGCTTCCTGCAGAGAAACATGGCCACCTGACGGGCCAGGGCCAGGTCGGATGTCCTTTTGGAGCTGAGAAGATCGTCCACGGAGAAGCTGAAGTACTCGGCAACAGCGTGCTGAATATCGTCCACGCTCACGGGGCCTCTCATGTCCTTTCGGATAATATCCTTCAGCCAGTGGGCGGTATTTTCTTCGTTGATGGGCTCGCCTGCCAATTCAGCACAGGCAACCACTCTGTTGAGGGCTCCCTCCAGCTCCCGGATGTTGCTCGGGATATTGACTGCCAGAAAATTTATCACTTCATTGGGAATCTGAAATCTCCTGAGCTGGGCTTTCTTCTGCACAATGGCAATTCTGGTCTCCAGGTCAGGAGATTGGATATCGGTGACAAGGCCCCATTCAAACCGGCTCACAAGTCGGTCCTCAATGCTTTGAATATCCTTGGGGGGTCTGTCGGAGCAGATGACTATCTGTTTTTTTGAAGTATGAAGCTGATTAAAAGTATGAAAAAATTCTTCCTGGCTGCTGCCCTTGTTCCCCAGAAACTGAATATCATCGATGAGCAGCACGTCCATAGTCCTGTACTTTGATTTAAATTCCTGGGTTTTGTTGTTCTTGATGGACTGAATAAATTCGTTGATAAATTTCTCGGAGCTCACGTAGGTTACCTTATGACTGGGATGACGGTCCAGTACGTAGTGGCCGATGGCGTGCATAAGGTGAGTTTTGCCCAGCCCTACCCCTCCCCATATGAAAAGAGGATTGTAGGCCTCTCCGGGAGTCTCTGCCACGGCGAGGCTTGCGGCATGGGCGAGCCGGTTGGATTTGCCTACGACAAAGGAGTTGAAAGCATAGCCCGGGTTGAGTCCGCCCCGGGATTCCGCATGGACTACAGAGGCTGCCCTCTGGGCTCTTTTCTGTTCGCCCTTTCTGGTCTCCGTCCCCACCCGGAGCTCAATATCATCGCTTTTTCCCGATTCCCTGCAAATGAGGACAAGATCCTTCAGAAAGCGGGTGGATATCTGTTCTTTGACAAAGACATTGGGCACGTCGACTATTAAAGTACCGTTTACTACTTCAGTGGGTATGCATGTTTTAAGCCAAAGGTCCGCAGTGCCGGCGGGGAGAGCGCCGGAGGCCTCCTCCAGGATTTCCTCCCATAGCTGGTTCAGATCTTTTTCCAAGCTGGTTCACCTCTTGCTGAGAATGACACCATATTATCACAAGGGGCTCTTTTGTGGATAACTTGCATAAATAACCTGAAATTAAGGGAGGTTATACGCAAAATAGGGGGATGATGCTCAAAATACTGGTATTTTTCCACAAAACTTATCCACATATCCACAACTACGGTTTATTTTTGTGGATAGGTAGAATTACTGATAGAATCGGCGGGAGGAAAGTTTTTTTAAAATTCACCCCCCGCAGAACAAGAGGGGGACCCTGAGGGATAAAGGGCTTTACGACTTATCCACATTTAATCCACGACTGTGCACAAGTTTACTTTTCGGACGGACCCCTCGCCGTCCGGCCGGGCCGGAGAGGGGCTGTAGACAATAGGAGCCTCTTCATAGAAAATGAACTGGTAGACTAAACGGAGAGGTTAATTTATTTTCAGAGGAGACAGATTGATGAGTTCTGCAGTTCTTCACGTAATAAGCCATACAGATCTGGACGGAGTAGTTGCAGCTGCGGTTGCCTGGTACCGCTGGAAGGGAAAGCGCCCTCTCAAAGTCTCCCTGGTGGGATACGGGGCAGTGGACGGGCTGATCATGGACAGTATGGCGGCGGGCCAGGATTTTATGGTCGCCGACCTCTTCTGTCAGGATGCCAGAACGGTAGACAGTGTGGACAAGTTCTATTCTGAGGGGGATGAGCCCCTTGTCTTCGATCATCATGAGACCACTGCCGCCCGGTACGGGGGCAGGCCGTGGCTGGTGGCCGATACGTCCTGCTGTGCCGCCATGGTCTACTACCGGTGGCTCTCAGAGCGGGGAGGGGCGGATCTTTCCTTTCTGGCACCCCTGGTGGAGGTCGCCAACGACAGGGATATGTGGATAAATGCAAATCCCGACAGCAGACTGTGGAATGCGCTGGTGACCATGTGCGGGCCGAACAGTCTGCTGGCCAGACTGGCAGGGAACCCCGACGCTGCCCTGGAGCCCCATGAGAGAGGGGCGGCCGAGGAGTTTGTGGAAAAGCAGGAGAAAAGATTTGCCGCCGCCGCCGAGAAGACGGCCAGAGCAGACAGGGAGCTGGTTTTCATCCCCCCGGGGATCCTGGAATTCGGAGATGTATCGGATTTCGGCGGCCTTATGCTCGACCGGACGGAGACTCCTCCCCTGCTTGTGGCCGTGGCGGCAAGGAGATTTTCCGGCGACTGGGCCGTCTCCCTGAGGAGCCGGGGCGGAATGGCAGGAAAGGTGGTGGGAATCCTCAGGGACGGAAAAAAAATCCGGGGCGGGGGCCACGGCGATTCGGCAGCCCTGTACTTCCCCCAGGCCTACTCCCCCGACCAGATCAGGGATTCGCTCAGGGCGGCCATGCGCACCATCCGGGATCAGGAGCGGCCTGTGGGGGTAACCCTGGGAGACCTGTTTGCGGGGGGGAAATTGTGATAGAATAATTTCAGCTTGAGCACACATTTAAAATTCCAAGCTTATTTGTTTTCTTGACGCCATTCTGTTTTGCTGGAGGGAAAGCCTGAAATGGAGCTCTTCTTTGAACAGCTGCTAAACGGCGTTGCCATGGGGGCCATCTACTCCCTCATCACCCTTGGTCTCGCCCTGGTTTATGGTGTCCTGCGCATTCTTCACGTGGCTCACGCCGCCGTTTACACTGCGGGAGCCTACGTGGGCCTTTATGTTTTTACCGTCACAGACAGCCTCATGGCCGCCGTCGGCATGGCCATGGCGGTCTGCGCCCTTCTGGGGGTGGCCGTGGAAAAGTTTGTCTACACCCCCCTTCTGAAATACCCTCCCTTTGTCCCCCTCATCGGA
>JBMNVK010000155.1:0-3682 GCA_050946755.1 Aminivibrio sp.
GGCAGCGCACCGAGGCCAGGGAGGAGGAGACTCTCATCTTGAGGTTCTTCATATCGTCAGGATGCCTGAGGGCCCGCTCGTTGTTGCCGAGGCCGTAGGCGCCCTGAGCGCAGCTGAAGAGCATCTCGATGCCCACTTCGTTCCACGCGACCTGCATGACCTTGAAGATTATGCCGTCGGGGTAGGCGTAGGCAATCCTGGCCTCGTCAAAGGTGCTGACGGTCCAGGGCATCCAGTTCATCATGCCGCCGGGGATCAGGTTTACGTAGGGCGAAAGGGCGGCTATCTCCGTGCTTCCGTCCCGCACGCCGTGGAAGGACTCGTCGTGGGTGCCAAGCAGGCCGTTGGGATGAAGGGTGATCTCGATATCGCCGTTGGTGTACTCCTTCACTTTGTCGCAGAAGAGCTGGTAGCCCTTGTCAGCTACGGGGCGGGTCCAGGGCTGGGCGAAGGACCATTTGTACTTGGGCGCCGCGGCGGCGGCCCCGGCAATGATGCAGACAAGAAGTAAAGCCATGGTCGCGCGTTTGAAAAATTTGTTCACTCTTTTTTCCTCCTCAAGTAGTGCGTTTTGCGGCATTTTTGCCGCTGAAATCAGGATGCTTCTCCAGGCCTCTCTAAACCATTTTTTGCGGTAGCGCTTAGCGTCCTTTCCGCATTACCCGTCCGGCGGCATCCCCCGTGAAGGAGCCGCCCTCAAGGGTCGTGACGCCGTTTACAAACACATAATCCATGCCTGAGGCGGGCTCGGTGGGATTTTCGTAGGTAGCGTTGTCTTTAACTTTTTCCGGGTCGAAGATGATTATGTCAGCGTCCATGCCCTCCCGGATCAGTCCCTTCTGCTGCATTCCGTACCGGGCCGCCGGCATGGAGGTCATCTTGCGGACCGCCTCCTCAAGGGAGATGGTCTTCTCCTCCCTTACGTATTTGGCCAAAACCCTCGGGTGAGTCCCGAAACTTCTGGGGTGGGCCTTGGCCCCCTCGGCGGGGGGTATGGAGTCGGCGGCCACCATGACAGCGGGGTGGGCCAGCACGGTTTTAATGTCTTCCTCGCCGATGGCCGCGTAGCAGGCCAGGTCGTTTCCTTTATTTGCCTCTATTATCCTGAAGGCCGCCTCTATCGGGTCCACTCCCATGCCCGCGGAGATTTCGGCCATATTTTTGCCCTCCCACTCCGGTGTCTCCGGGCAGTAGACCACAAGGGCCCCTTCCGGACCGCCTCCGTGGCGCATCATGCTCTCCCAGCCGCAGGGCCTGGACATGTCAAGGGAGTCTTTTATCTCCCCGGCAATTTTTGCCCTTGCGGCGGGGTCCGCCAGCCGTTCGCAGATGGCCTCCACTCCGCCCGCCTGGGCCCAGGGGGGAAGACAGGCCCGGACGCTGGTGCTGCAGTTGTCGTAGGGGTACTGGTCTACAGTTACATCGATGCCGCAGGCCCTGGCGTCGTCCACCATCCGGAGGGAGGCGTTTACCAGCCCCCAGTTGTCCTTGCCCAGGGCCTTGTGGTGGGAGATCTGCACCGGCACGCCCGTTCGCCGGCCCAGTTCGATGGTCTCGGCCACAGCTTCAAGAAGGTCTCCCGATTCGCTCCTCATGTGGGTGAGGTATATTCCTCCCGTCTCGGCGAGCACTTCGGCCAGGACCCACATCTCCTCCCTGGGGGCGTAGACGCCGGGAGGGTATATCAGGCCGCTGGTGAGGCCGAAGCTTCCCGCCTCCATGGCCTCTCTCAGATGGGCCTTCATGAGCTCCAGCTCGGAAGGGGTCGCGGCCCGGTCCTCAAAGCCCATGACCGCCGCCCGGATGGTTCCGTGTCCGACGCAGGAGGCGAAGTTTACGGCCAAGGGGAGTTTTTCCACTTCCGCAAGCCATTCGCCGAAGGTATTCCAGTTCCAGGGAACTTCTGTGCCGGCGAGGATAAAGCCCAGATAGGATTTTAAAAGTTCGGCGTAATCGTCATTGACGGGAGCGGCGCTCTGGCCGCACTGCCCCGCCACTTGGGTAGTAACTCCCTGACAGAGCTTGGACAGCATTACCCCGTCCCTGAAGATGACAAAGTCGGAATGGGTATGGGCGTCGATAAAGCCCGGGCTCAGAACCCTGCCCTCCGCGTCAATGGTCCGGGCTGCACCTTTCCCGGCCAGCCGGCCTATTTCCGCGATTTTGCCACTTTTTACCCCCACGTCCCCCCTGTACCACGGGCCGCCTCCGCCATCTACGATTTTTGCGTCCAGAAACAGCGTGTCGAACAAAGCGTGCACCTCTCTTTAGAAATTTTGCGCCGTCCAGGGGACGGCATCGAAAATGTATCATCCCTTTAGCATTCTAGCATTTTTTGCGGGTCTTGTGGTCGACCGTAGTCGTAGTATAATTCTTTGCGCTCCCGTATATTTTAGCGCAAAAAGATATAATTCTTCGAAGGAGGAGGTCCTTTAAGTGAAAGAAGAGATGACTCTGGAAGAGCTCGCCGGGCGGACGAGCGGCGACAGCTCGGCGCCTCACTATATAGCCGGGGTGCTGCGGGAGGCTATCTACAGGGGGATTCTCCCCGAGGGAAAGCCCCTGCATCAGGCAAGGGTGGCCCACCGGCTCGGCGTCAGTCCCATTCCGCTGCGGGAAGCCCTCCGCCTGCTGGAGACGGAAGGGCTGGTGACCTTTCAGGGATACCGGGGGGCCATTATAACCGCCCTTTCCGTAGACGAGGCCAGGGAGCTCTACGAGATGATCTCCGCCCTGGAGACCAATCTGCTGAGGATAGCCTTCCCCCGGATAACAAAGCGCATCGCGGACGACGCAGGGAAAATTCTTGACGTGATGGACGGGGAAGAGGACTGCATCCGCTGGCGGGACCTGAACCAGATGTTTCACAATATGCTCTTCGAGCCAGCGGACAGGCCCATCACCCTGGATACCCTTGCCAGGCTCCGGCAGAAGACGGACCGGAATATACGCATTCATCTGACCTCCATGAAGGACGAATCCCAGCGGCAGCACAGGGAGATCCTTGCGGCGGTGGAGGCGGGGGATCCGGACGCTGCCGCTGCTGCCCTGGCGGATCATCTCGCCTACACTTCCAACGATCTTCAGTCCTGCATGAGGCGGGGCCATAGAGGCGGCAGGAAGAGGTAGCGTCCGTTCCTCCGGATTTGATAGATTTACCTGTGGATTTTTTTCCGGTTATACCTCATAATAGTTGTCCGTGTTGATAAAATAACCAGGATTTGATTAAAGACTTAAGGAGGTAGTATGTATGAAGAGAGCAGTAATGATTTTACTGGTACTTGCGTTGGTTTTTTCCATGGGAATGGCAGGATTTGCGGCGGATAAGAAGACCTACAATCTCAGAATTGCCATTGCAGTCAACCCGCCCCACCCCTGGCACGAGGCTGCCGACTTTCTGGTGAGGGAGCTTGACGCCCGCACCGACGGCGCCATCAAGGCCAAGGTCTTCGGAGGCTCCCAGCTGGGCTCCGAGGAGACGGTTTTCGAGGAGATGCGCCTGGGCACAGTGGATATGCTGGTCGGGGGAGCCACTACTCTCGTTACCTTTGTGCCTGAGCTCGGCATTCTCAACCTGCCCTACTTCTACGAGAGCATTGACCAGTTCCGGAAGGTTATGGCAGCCAGAGGTCCCGTGGTAAACAAGTTCAGGGAGATCTACGAGGAGACAGGCTTCGGAGTT
>JBMNVK010000156.1:0-3624 GCA_050946755.1 Aminivibrio sp.
CAAAAAAGAGGGACAGCAGGCCGGGGAGAAGAAGATGAAGGATAAAAATTTCAGGCCATGACGAGGGGCCCATTGTCTCGAGAGTAGAGAATTGTCCGACCAGACCGCTGGTCCCCATGCCGGCGCCGATGGAATTGTTCTCCATGCGGAAAACGGTTGTGGAAAGAGGGCCCAGCAGGGCCGATGCAGCAATGGGGGGAACCCATATCCAGGGATTTTTTATTATATTGGGCATCTGCAGCATGGAGGTGCCCAGTCCCTGAGAGATGAGTCCCCCCAGCCCGTTTTCCCTGTATCCGGCCACAGCAAAGCCCACCATCTGACAGCAGCACCCCACAGTAGACGCTCCGGCGGCAAGGCCGGACAGCCCCAGCGATATGGCCAGAGCGGCGCTGCTGAAAGGCAGGGTCAGGACCATGCCCATCACTACGGACAGCACTATTCCCATAGGAACGGGGTGAAGGTTTGTCGCACCGTTTATAATACCCCCCAGCCAGTACATCAAGGCTGCCACCGCAGGCCCGGCAACTATGCCCACAGCTCCTCCGACGGCAATGGTAGCAGCGGGAACAGCTACTATGTCAACGCCTGTTCTTCCAGCAACCAGACGGGAGGTCTCCGCTCCTGCCCAGGCGGCTACAAGGGCGCCCACCGGCTCCCCTGCGGCGGCTGAGGCTCCCGCAAAAGTCCCCGCTCCCACTGCGCCGGCAATAAGGGAGGAAAAGACCCCCAGAGGGGGCGCTCCCACCGAAAATGCCACACCCGCCCCTATGGCCGGGCCCATTAAAAGCTGGGCATTTCTGCCCAGCTGCTCCAGTACCGGAATGGAAAAAATAAGGCCGCACTGCCTGAAGATCAGACCGATTATGAGAGATGAAAACAGCCCGAGAGCCATGCCGTTGGAGACCTTTATAAGGTAGCTCCTGAAGGAGGGAAGGAAAGCGCCCCGCAAAAAATCACGTCCTTTGCCGCATCCCGTTCCGGATGCGTTTTAATCAGTCTTTAAGTTTAACCGTCCCGGAAGAAACCCTGAAAGCATCTCCTTAAGATCCCTGAACGCCACAGGCTTCGCCAGATAATCATCCATCCCTGCCTCAAGGCACATATCCCTATCCCCGGGAAGAGCCTGCCCCGTCATGGCCACTACTGGCACACGGCCGTTCCTGCCCTCCCACTCAGGAGACCTGATCTCTCTGACCACCTCCAGCCCGTTCTTTCTGGGCATCTGCAGATCCATCAACACAAGGTCAAAGCTTTCTCTGTAGAGAAGATACACGGCTTCTTCTCCATCTTTTGCCTCCTTGACAGAACACCCCAGCCTGTCAAGCATCTTAAGTGCAATCTTCCTGTTGACGGCACTATCCTCCGCCAGCAAAATCTGCGGCGGATCACCGCCGGCCTGACATGCCCCTACGCTCCCCGCATGGGCCAACTTGCCCCGTCCTTCCTCTGCGGCTGAAAGAAGGGCTTCCCTGAACCTGGACCGGCGTAAAGGACGGGCAATACTGCCGCTGAACCCCCTTTTTTCATTCTCGTCCAGGTTTTGGGCGCTCTGGAGAGAGCAGACCCTGATGAAGCTGGCCCTCTTCCTGCACTCTTCAGGAAGGGCATAGGTCCAGCCTCCATCGTGGTCAAGGTCCTCTTCGTCAATAAACACGGCACAGGAAGCATCATTGTCTCTGCCTGCCCTCTCCCGCAGAATAAGCCGAAGCTGTTCAGGGGTTTCTGCTCTGACTACAGAACAGAGCCAGGTGGCGGCAAGCTTGGCGGCCTCTTCCTGCCAGAGCTTTGCCTTACCCGCTATAATCACGGACAGACCCAAAAGACACTGATCCACCACCAGGTCTTCTGCATCTCCGTAGGCCAGCTTTTCAAAGGGAATTTCACACCAGAAGGCCGTCCCTCTTCCCTCCCTGGGTGTCACCCCTACAGCGCCGCCCAGGGCATCTGCAAGACCCTTGCAGATGGAAAGCCCAAGACCGGCGCCTCCGTGCTTTCGCACTGCAAAAAAATCAGCCTGGTAAAAGGGCTTGAACAGGGATGACTGCTCTTCCGGCGCCACGCCGATCCCTGTATCGCTTACAACAAATCTGAGGAGCATGTGGCTCAGGCCTATCCGTACCGGAGTTACGTCCAGCCTTACCTCTCCCGAGCTTGTAAACTTGATCCCGTTATCCAGAAAATTTATCAGAATCTGCCGCGTCCTGCCCGAGTCTCCCCTGACCATGGCAGGAACGGAGGGGTCTATAAAATATCCCACGTCCAGCCCTTTTGCCGCCCCAAGCCCCGCAGCCTCCGCCGTAAGGTCCTCAATGATCTCCCTCAGGCTGAAGGGAACGGACTTGGCAATAATTTTCCCTGCTTCAATTTTTGACATATCAAGAAGATCGTTAAGCATTGTGAGAAGATAATCGGCGCTTCTGCGAATTATCTCCGCCGACTCTCTCTGGTCCGCGGACAGCCGGGTGTCAAGAAGAAGATCAGTCATGCCTATAATGCCGTTCATGGGAGTTCGTATTTCGTGGCTCATGTTTGCCAGAAAGATGCTCTTCAGCCGTTCTGCCTTCTCAGCTTCCCTTGCCCATGCTTCAGCTCTTAGCCTCTCCTCCTCAAGCTCCCTGTTCTTTTGGGCAAGATCCTCCATGGCCTTTTCGAGATTTCTCAGGGCCTTCTTTTTTTCAGTGCAGTCCCTCAGAATCTCGACTACTACAACTTCCCCCCCACTTCCCGAAAAGGCATAATTTTTTATCTCGAACCAGTTGTCTTTTTCAAGAATATGCTGCTCGCGAAACTGAGGAAGGCCGGTTTTTATAGCTGCCATGGCCAGGCACCCGGCACAGGGCTGTTCCCTGGAGAGCAGCTCATAACATTTTTTTCCGAGGGCCTCCCCTGGTTTTACGCCGAGATAAGTCTCGCCAGCCTTATTTATATAAATTATTCTAAAATCCTCTGTCTTAACCGATATTACGTCGTCGGTCCCCTCAATAAAGGAAAAAAGAAACTCCATGCCATTAAGAACGGCTGGCTCCGGGAAATGCTCCTCTCCCCAGTCCTCTCCCATAACGGCATAACCTCCTTTTGCTGCAGATGCATCTGATTTGCAGCTTTTCCTTCCTACGGTTTATGCTACCATAATCTCGTACCTTATACTGTGGTTGGAGGTAGATTCTAATGAAGGTCTATACTGAATATCTGTGGTTTGAGACAAAATCAAGGAAAGAGCTGGTCCGGATAACCTCCAGACTGGATGAAATTGTGGGTCGGAGCGGCGTCACCGACGGAATGCTCCTGGTGTCTGCCATGCATATTACCGCAGGCATCATCGTCAACGACGACGAATCCGGTCTTCACAGGGATATTATGGAGTGGCTGGAAAAGGTAGCCCCTGTAAATCCCAATTACGCCCATCATCTTACAGGAGAGGACAATGGAGATGCTCATCTCAAGAGAATTACTGTTCATCATCAGGCTATTATCCCCATAACCGACGGAAGAATGGATCTTGGACCATGGGAACAGTGCTTCTACGCCGAATTTGACGGAAGGCGCAAGAAGCGGGTCGTCGTGAAGGTAATGGGAGTTTAGCCATGCTGAAGACGATGCTTCTGAGCGCAGCGGCCTTTA
>JBMNVK010000157.1:0-3585 GCA_050946755.1 Aminivibrio sp.
GGGCTCGTCCGTAACAGTGGACGAGAAGGGCGGGGGACTGGAGATCACCGTGTCTTCCTCAAGGGGGACAAATTTTAATCCGAATAGTAATTAAGCCTGAAGGGGAGGGGGAAGGGCAATGAAGATCAAACCTGCCGGGAGGGATATCTTTCTCCCTCCGGTTTTGGGGGAGGAAAAAGAAACAGACCACGAAGAGGCCATGAAGAAAGTGGAGAAGGCCAAAAAAGCGGTGGAGCAGGAGCGGCTTGAGATCATGGACCGCCATCATGAGACGGTCAGAAAGTCGGCCGAGACTTACGAAAAGATTGTAAAGAAGAAGCTCCTCGAAGATGAGATAGAAAAGAGGCGGCTCCAGAGCCGGGAATTCCTTGAAAAGAGCATCGAGGAGGCGGAGATGCGCAGAAAAGCAGAGATGGACAGGCTTGACTGACGGAGTGCTGCTGCCGGCATGACTTTAGACCGCCCCGGAGCGTTTTTTCGCTCCGGGGCGGTATTACATTCCCCTTCTTTCGTGGTACTATCTGTATCAGACCTAAACTTCGAAGGAGTGAAACGTCTTTATGACCACAAAAGCCACCCGCCTGTTAAGCACAAAAAGTTCAGGCTTCAAGCTTTCAATACTTTCTATAGGCCACTTTTTTAATGATCTCTACGCTGCCTTTTTGCCTACCTTTATCCCCGGCCTCGTCTCCCGTCTGGGCATCTCCATGGCTCAGGCGGGTTTTTTCAGTACTTTCCTGGGCATAATCCACATCGTGGTGCAGCCTTTCATAGGGTACCTTTCCGACCGGTCGGGCAATCCGTGGCTTATCATCTGGGGTCCTATCCTTACCTGTATAGGCGCCACCCTGATCCCCCAGTCCCCCTCTTACGGAACGGCCCTCCTTTTTGTGGGGATATGGGCCTTTGGAAGCGCCATGTTCCATCCTCAGGGTCATGGCGGAGTCGGCCATGTGGTCTCGGGTGAAAAGCTCACCATCTCCCTGGCCTTCTTTTCCATCGCCGGCACCCTGGGGACAACCACAAGTCCACTTTTTGCGGTGGCCCTCGTAAACACTGTGGGCGTAAAGATGATGCCTGTTGCAGCATTAATTCCGGTGATTATCCTCGGTCTTTTTACCTGGAAGACCATTCCCTCCCTGTCCAGGCCTGGAGAAGCAGCGGCGCCCCCCGCCCCGGGAGGGGTTATATCTTCGCTGAAATCAGTTCTTGTGGTAATTTATCCCCTGCTGATAATGTCCACCATCAGAGACATGGCCAGCCAGGGAGTAAGAATGTTCTTTCCCCTCAAAATTGCTCAGGAGGGAGCAGGCTTGTCCTTTATAGGGACCGTTCTGTTTCTCATCATGGTGGGCAGCTCCGTGGCAATGCTTGTCATAAGCAGGGTGGCGGACAGGCACGGCAAGAAAAAAACACTTGCCTTTACCATGGCGGCGGCGTCCGTATTTCTGTTTTCAGGCCGGGCCGCCGGCGGGTGGATGGCCATTCTTTTCTTCGCCCTGGGGACGGCAGCAGTAAATGCGACCATGCCCATAACTGCGGCCATCGCCCAGGAGCTGACTCCAAACGCAAGGGGCATCGCCAGCTCCATAGTCATGGGTCTTTCCTGGGGGCTTGGAAACATGATGATGGCCCCCTTCGGCAAGATAGGGGATCTCTACGGAGTGGATGCCACCCTCTTTGTAATAGCCCTTCTTCCTCTGCTTTCTCTGCCCCTGGTCTTAACCAGGCCCTTCAGGGAGACGGAGAAGCGGTAAGCTCCTCTCTTCGTCGACTTTTCTGCCCTCCTGGCCCCGCCGCGACCGACGGCGGGGCCTTTTGACCGGGGATCTTCGGGTGCAGCAGATTGAGGCCGGCGGTGGCAGAAGGCCTTTCTTTTGTGCTAAAATTCGCGTCAGCAAATAAAACCTGTCCCCTCCGGGACGAAAGGACGGCTCTTCTCTCATGGCAGAAAAAAGCCCCGCTTTATCTGCAGATATAAGAAAACTGCTTGAGCTCAAGGCTGGTGAAGACCTCACTCTGGGAGACATAACAGGCGCGGTGGAAGAAAGAGGATTTGGCATCCTTTTAACGCTCTTGTCCCTCCCAAGCGCCCTCCCTGTTCCTGCCCCTGGTTTCAGCACTCCCTTCGGAGTGGTGATCTTTCTCCTCTGTATCCAGATGATTTTGGGCAGGAGGACTCCGTGGATACCTCAGTGGGCCTCCAGGAAGGTAATAAAAAGAAGTATGGCGGACAGGATGATAAAGGGAGCCGCGACCTTTTTTGCCCTGGTTGAAAAGTTTATAAGGCCCAGGCTTCTTCCAATTACCGGCAGGACCGCCGGCAAGATCTGCTGCCTCCTGCTTCTGATCATGAGCGGCATAATGATCCTGCCCATACCGTTGACCAACACCCTTCCCGCCATGGTCATCTTCACCGTTGGCGTAGCTCTGAGCGAGCGGGACGGACTTGCCCTGATAGCCGCCTTTATGTTCGGAGCAGTTGCCATCCTGGTCTATGTGGCGGCCGTGTGGCTTATTATGGTTTACGGATTGAGGGGAATGGGGGAGCTGAAGGAGATGATCAGGGCCTGGTTCTTTTAGGGATCCTGACTAACGCAGCCCGTGAAAGTTAAGCCGGGCGACATGGGTAAACTTGCAGAAGGAAAGCAAAAAATCCCGTCAAATGGTATTATAGAAACTGCATAAAGTTTGTTCGTCTCCGAGCCCGTCTGCCTAAAGGTTTGCCCATGGCAGCGGGCCGTTAGGGTCCGTCCGGAAACAGGCGGGCCTCCCGTGCTTGGCAAGGAGACTGGCTGTCTGTAAAGCCGTCCCCTGCACACTGCGCCGGGACGGCTTTTTATTTTTTGAAGTAACAAAACAGGACTAAATTTAAAGGAGGAAAAAAGATGAAGTTAAGAAAGCTGCGTTACGTTCTGGTTCTATGCCTGCTTGTTTTCGCCCTTGCCGGGGCGGCAAGCGGTGCCGAGGTTCTGAGGATGGCTACCACTACCAGCACTGATAACACGGGGCTGCTGGATTACCTTGCGGAGCTCCTTCTCGAGCAGAAGGATATCGAGCTTCAGTGGGTAGCGGTGGGCACGGGCAAGGCACTTGAATATGGGCGGAACGGAGATGTGGACGTGCTGCTGGTTCACGCCCCTGAGGTGGAAAAGCAGTTTGTAGCTGATGGATGGGGCGTAAACCGCCGCCAGGTGATGTATAACGACTTTATCGTAGTCGGACCTGCTGAAGATCCCGCCAAAATTGCAGGCATGAGCGCCGCTGAGGCAATGAAAAAGATAGCGTTGGCCGGTGCGTCCTTTGCCAGCCGGGCGGACAAATCAGGAACTCACGTAGCAGAGCTTGTCCTGTGGGAGAACGCCGGAATTCCGGAGCCTGACAAAGAAAAATGGTATATTCAGACAGGCCAGGGAATGCTTGAGACCCTCATGATAGCTGGCGAGCAGAAGGGATACTGCCTCACCGACAGAGGAACCTTCATCAAGTATGAAGATTCCAGGAAGGACCAGGTCGACCTCGTGATCACCGTCGAGGGAGACGACTCTCTCAAGAATCAGTACAGCGTCATAGCAGTTAACCCTG
>JBMNVK010000158.1:0-3547 GCA_050946755.1 Aminivibrio sp.
AGCCTTGCCCTAAAATACCGCTTCTTCCACTGGGAGGTGGAGTACGCCGACATCTTCGCCCGCAGGGGCGGCTTTGACCTGGTGCTGGGCAACCCCCCCTGGATAAAACTGGAGTGGATCGAAGGGGACGTGCTGGGGGAGACCTCACCTCTGCTGGTGTTCCGTAAATTGAGCGCCACCAAACTGGCATCAATGAGAGAGGTTCTTTTGAGGGATGAGACGCTTAAGGAGAGGTACTTTGCCGCTTACGAGGAGACGGCGGGTCAGCAGAACTTCCTTAACGACATAAGCAACTATCCGGAACTTGCAGGGGTGCAGTCCAACCTGTACAAGTGCTTCCTCCCCCTGGGGTGGCGGCTTGGAGGGGAGAAGGGCCACTCTGCCTTCGTCCACCCTGAGGGAGTCTACGACGACCCTAGGGGAGGGACCTTAAGGCGGGGAATCTACTCTCGATTGAAATACCACTTCCAGTTTCACAATGAATTTAAACTTTTCGGTGATGTGCATAATGAAACCATATTCAGCCTGAACATCTACGGGCCCTTCGGTGAGAGGATTGGCTTTAACAACATCGCTAATCTATTTTCGCCCTCCACGGTAGATGAGTGCTTCGCCTCCGCCGGGGGCGGGGTACTGCCCGGCATAAAGACTAACGACAACCGGTGGAACACCTCCGGCCACAGGGACCGCCTTGTCAGGGTGGGCAGGGAGGAGCTCGCCCTCTTCGCCACCCTCTACGATGACCCCGATACTCCCCCGGAGCAGGCTCGCCTCCCCGTCCTCCACGGCAGGCCCCTGCTTGAGGTGCTACGAAAGTTTGCAAAGGCCCCCCGGCGGCTATCCGACCTGAAGGGGGAACACTTTACCACGGTAATGTTTGATGAGGCCAACCGGCAGAACGACGGCACAATCAAAAGGGAGACCCACTTTCCCGAAAGTGCATCTGAATGGGTGCTATCGGGCCCCCACTTCTTCGTCGGCAATCCCTTCTACAAGACCCCAAGGGCTGTATGCAGCAGCAACAAAAGTTATGACGTCCTGGACTTGACCGACCTGCCGGAGGACTACCTGCCCAGGACTAATTACGTCCCCGCCTGCAGCAGAACGGAGTACAGTGCAAGAATCCCTACGGTTCCCTGGGATGGCAGACCCATAACAGATTTTTACAGACTACTGTCAAGGACTATGATTGGTTCATCTTCGGAGAGGACTTTGCAAAGCGCGATTGTGCAAAGACAAGTTGCGCATATTGATACTGCTTTCTGCATATTATTTAAAAATGTAAGAAAATTAGCAAGGCAAAGTGGGCTGTACTTTTCAGTGCCCTTTGATTTTTTTGTAAAAACAACAGGTAAATCACATTTTAGATTTGACCTTGCAGGGCTGTTGCCCTTCATTGAAATCGAACCTTACTCCACACTCCTCGCCGCCCGCTCCCTCACCCTCAACTGCCTTACAGGGGCTTACGCCCCTCTCTGGGCGGAGTGCTGGGACGAGGCCTTTTTAAAAGACTCCTGGACCTCCTCTGACCCTCGCCTGGACCAAACTTTCTTCGCCCGCCTCACCCCGGATTGGAACAGGGGCTGCGCACTCCGGACGGACCTTTCCCGCCGCCAGGCACTGGTGGAGATTGACGTGCTGGCCGCCATGGCCCTGAGGATGACCCTGGAGGAGCTGCTCTCCATCTACCGGGTACAGTTCCCCGTGCTTCGCCAGTACGAAGGGGACACCTGGTACGACGCCGCCGGGCGCATTGTCTTCACCCCCAGCATGGGGTTGCCCGGCGTGGGCCTCTCAAGGCCGGAGTTTAACCAGGTTAAGGATAAAGCAGAAGGCTTCGTAACCAAAGAGTACGAGGACGATACCCTCCCCGGCGGCCCCGTTACCAAAACCATAAACTACGCCGCCCCCTTCACAAGGAAGGACAGGGAGGAGGACTACCGCACCGCCTGGGAGGCTTTCTCCCGGCGGGCGGGCAAAAAAGGAACGGGCCTTATTGACGGCATCAAAAGCCTGTTCGGGAGGAGCTGAACGCCGTGATACCCTCGCTGCTTGCCTGGGAGATCCGCCGGGGCGTGGACGACTACCTTAAAACCACCTTCCCCGTCACATCCCCCTACTTCGGGGGAGTGGTGGAGGAGTTTCTGGCCCGGGAGGCCGCCCTGGCCCGGGGGCCTTACGTCTCCGTGGGGCTTCCCTTCAGCCCTGGCCAAAAGGAAGAGGAGTTCTTCCCTGGCGTGCCCCTGGGCTATCGGCCCTACCTTCACCAGGAGAGGGCCTTCGCCCGGCTGGCCTACCCGAGGGGCCGCTCCACGGTTATTGCCACCGGCACCGGGTCGGGCAAGACGGAGTGCTTCCTGTGGCCGGTGCTGGACTACTGCCTTCAGCGTCGGGGGGAGAGGGGGATAAAGGCCCTCTTCATCTACCCCATGAACGCCCTGGCGTCGGACCAGGCTCAGCGGACCGCCAGGGCCATCCACAATAACCCGGAGCTGCGGGGCAAGGTGACTGCCGGGCTGTACGTGGGGTCCGACCCGGAGGACAAGCTGGATCAGCCCGTCAAGACAATGACCCCCGACAGGGCCATCACCTGCCGCTACGCCCTGCGGGAGAACCCGCCGGACATTCTGCTTACCAACTACAAGATGCTGGACTTTCTTCTGCTCCGGCCTGCCGACAGGGAGCTCTGGCGGTACAATGGCCCCGACACCCTGCGGTATCTGGTGGTGGACGAGCTTCACACCTTCGACGGCGCCCAGGGCACCGACCTTTCGTGCCTTTTGCGGCGGCTCAAGGCACGGCTTGACGTGCCCCAGGGGCGGCTCTGCTGCGTGGGCACCTCCGCTACCCTGGGGGAGAAGGAGGACGGCAGGGCGGTGCTGGATTACGCCCACTCCGTCTTCGGCGAGGAGTTCGGCGACGACGCCCTTATAACCGAGGAGCGGCTCACCGCCGGAGAGTTTCTGGAGAGGGATATGGCGGTGCGGTTCGACCTTCCGCCCCTCTCCGCAGGGCCCGACCTTGACCCTGAAAGCTACCCCTCGCCCCTAGATTACCTTGAGGCCCAGGCGGAGCTGTGGTTTGGCCGGGAGGGGCGGCAGGGGGCGGACGAGGCCGACGACGACTGGCGGGTCCGCCTGGGAGGGCTACTGCGGGGGCACGTGTTCTTTCAGAATTTTTTGAAGGCCCTTGGAGGCAGACCGGCGGAGTTTAACCCCCTTATAAGGACTCTGGCCAGGGTGGCTCCGGCCCTGGGGGAGGAGGATGACTCCTTTGCCGGACTGGTGATTTACAGCCTTCTGGCCCTGGCAAGCCACGCCCGGCGGCGGGAGGGAGAGCGGCTTCTTCCCCTGGCCACGGTGCAGATCCAGGCCTGGTTCAGGGAGATGAACCGCATGGTGGTCTCCGTGCCGGGAGAGGGGGAGGCGCCAAGGCTTCTTTTCTCCGGCGATCTCAAGGCGGAGCTGCTGAGGCGAAGCCTTCCTGCAGTCCACTGCCGGGACTTCTGCGCCATGGGCTGGTCCTCCGAGGACAGGGAGGGGTCGGT
>JBMNVK010000159.1:0-3415 GCA_050946755.1 Aminivibrio sp.
GGGCTTCCGCAACACCTGGAAGGCCGCTCTGACCCTCAGTCAGCTGCTGTACAGCGGTGGGGCGGTCAAGTATTCCACTGCCTCAACCAGGATGGCCCTCATGGGGGTAGAGGCGGTGGAAGAGCGGACAGCCCAGGGAGTGGAGTGGGCGGTCACTTCGGCCTGGTACGAGCTTCGCCGGGCTATTGGCAGACTTTCCGTGGCAGAGGAGATGCTGGGTCTGGCACAAGAGCATCATCGTCATGTGGAGGCCCTGTTCCGCAACGGGATGGTGGCAAAAAACGAAGTGCTGAGGGTGGAGGTCTCCGTATCGGAGGCGGAGCTTAACCGCATAAGGGCGGCAAACGGCGTTGACGTGGCCTGGCATGCCCTGGAGCGGGCGGCAGGCACAACCCTCCGCGCCCGGTATGCCCTCCCTCAGGAGGAGTTTGAGGGCGATCTTCCTCCCGCACCCGAGGGGGCAGTGGAGATGGGCCTTGCATCCCGGCCTGAGACGAGAGCCCTGGCCAGTGCCATGGACTCTGCCCTCCTTGCGTCAAAGGCCGCCCGGGCGTCCGGAGGCCCGAAGATTATATTGATGGGAGAGGTGTACCGGGCGGACGAGAGCTTCTTTCCATCAAAAATGGACGACTGGAAGATAACCCTTTTGGCGGGCTGGACTTTTTTTGACGGCGGTGAATCCGCCTCAAGGGCCAGGGAGGCCAGAGCCGCCGCCGAAGAGCTTCTCTTTCAGGCGGAGGACCTGAACCGCCAGATCGAGCTTGAAATATCAGCGGCCTGCTCCAACTTTGAATCGTCCCTGAGAAGAATTGAGGTAGGCAGGGCCATGGTGGCGGCGGCAGAGGAGGAGTACCGCATGGCTCTTAGGCGGTATGTGGCCCAGGTAGGGACCAATATCGACGTCCTGGATGGAGCCACAGCCCTGGCTAATGCAAGAAATCAGCTTGTGGAGGGCATTTACGACGCAAAAAAGGCAAGGGCGGAGATCGACTGGGCCCTTGGCATTACGGGAGAAGCTTTTGAACGGGAGGTCGTAAAATGAAAAAAGTGCTTGGATTCCTCTGCTTTGTCCTCCTGTTCGGGGGGCTCATTATCTACAGATGGCATGAGAGGGTGGCGGCCGAGGGAGAGGTCCCTCCTGCGGAGACCGTTCCGGTAGAGGCGGTCTCCCTTGAATCCTTTTCCTTCAGGGACGAAGTCTCCTTCTCAGCAAACATTGAGCCGGAGGAAAAGGCGGCAGTGGTCTGCAAAGTTCCCGGAAAGACAGTCCTTAAAGTCTTTGTTGCTGAAGGGGACAGGGTCAAAGAAGGAGACCGGCTGGCCGAAGTTGACGACAGCCTTCTGAAGCAGCAGATTCTGCAGGCGGAGGCGGCCCTTGGCCGGGCCTCAAGCTATTCATCCACCGTGGCCGCTGATTTTGAGAGAATATCTGCCCTTTACGATGAGCAGGTAGTAAGCCGCAGGCAGTTCGATCATGCCCAGGGGGAGGCCAGAGTTGCCGGAAGACAGGTTCAGGAGGCCAGGGCTGCCCTGAGTCAACTTAAGATAATGCTGGGATATCACATCATCACGGCTCCTGTATCAGGTACGGTCCTCACCCGTCATCTCGACCCGGGGGACACTACCTCCCAGGCTCCCGCATTTATTCTGGCCGGGGGCGAAAGGGTAAAAGTTTCAGGAGCGGTTCCGGAAAGACTTTTCACCGGCGTTAAGGCGGGCCAGAAGGCAAGAGTTGCAGTGGATGCCCTTCCCGGGCGCCTGTTCGAGGGAGAGGTCTCAAGAGTCCATCCCTCCCTGGACCCCGCAACAAGAACGGGAAGGGTGGACGTCCTCCTCTCTCCGGAGGGAGTGCTGCTTCCGGGCATGTACGCCAGGGTCACTATCGGCACGGGAATCAGGCAGGGGTTCGGGCTTCCCCTCGAATCGGTGGGCAGACTGGCAGGGACGGGGGAGTCGGTCTGCTATGTCATCGAGGATGGGACGGCAAGGCTTAGAAAGATAAATGTCGGCGCGGAACAGGAAAACTTTATTGAAGTTCTGTCCGGCCTGGAAAAGGGAGAGCCGGTAGTCTACACCAGGTCGGAGAAGCTCAGGGACGGAGTACGGGTAAAGGTGGTAGAAAAATGAACCTGCCGGAACTATCGGTAAACCGAAGAGTCTCCACCCTCATGGTCTTTCTGGCCGCGATTCTCATAGGGGGAATTGTGTTTGTCGGCCTTAAGCTTGACCTTCTCCCCAAGATTGAGCCGCCGGTGGTAAACATACTGGTCACCTGGCCCGGCGCCTCAGCCAGCGATGTGGAGCAGCGGGTCTCCAAGGTGGTGGAGGACAAGGTCTCCCTCATTGAGGGGGTGGACACCATCTTTTCCAAATCTCTGGACAATATATCGGCCGTGTCCGTCAAGTTCAAATGGGGCGTGGACCTGGACGTGAAGATGGGAGATATCCGTGATTCCGTTAATTTCGCCAGAAGGGACCTCCCCGAGGATGCGGAAGAGCCGGTCATTCTCAGGATCACCTCCGGCACCATACCTTTTCTGGCCCTGTCCTTCACTGCGGACCGGTCCTGGGAGGGGCTTCACCACTTTGTGGACAGGATTGTGGTCGAGAATATATCCCGAATCCCGGGAGTGGGGCAGGTGCTGGTCTACGGCGGAAGGCAGAGGGAGATCCAGATAAAAATCGACGCCGAAAAAGTGGAGGCCTTCGGCGTCCCTGTGGCGTCGGTTATCGCCGCGGTGGAGCGGGAGAACCTCAACATCCCGGCAGGCTCGCTCAAGCAGGGGAATACGGAGTACTATATCCGGGTTCCGGGCCGGTACACCTCCGTGGAGCAGATAGGCCGGACGGTGGTAGGCGTGGCAGGGGGAAGGCCCGTCCATCTGGAGGATGTGGCGGAAGTCGCCGACGGATATAAGGATCGGGATCTCCGGGGGTATCATTTTGACCAGGAAGCGGTCATCATGGCCGTACTCAAGACCAGCGACGCCAATACGGTGGAGGTAACGGAGGCGGTAATAGACCGCCTTGAGGAGCTTAAAAGAACTGAGTTCCCCTCCGATGTGGACTACCATATCGGCATGAACACGTCGGAGTTCATAATGAACTCCATCAACAACCTCACTACCTCCCTCTACGCAGGCGTAATCCTGGTCTTTGCCGTTACGTGGCTCTTCCTTAAGAGACTGTCGGCATCCCTCATCGTGTGCGGCGCCATCCCCTTCTCCCTGATCATCACCTTCATCTTCATGGGAAGGCTTGACTACACCATAAACATCTTCACTCTGTCGGCGCTGGCCATGGCAAGCGGCATGGTGGTGGACAACTGCATAGTCTCCACCGACCAGGTGGTCTACCATATCGAAAAGGGCGCCCGGAGAGATGTGGCCTCCATGGTGGGCACCGTAGAGGTCCA
>JBMNVK010000160.1:0-3356 GCA_050946755.1 Aminivibrio sp.
GCTCTTCTCTCCCGGGGGCTTCCCCTCAATGAACAGGCCCTGGCCTCTCTGAGGGCCGCATGGTCCGGCATGGGCGCCCTTCCGGAGCAGCTCGGCCCTCTTGCCGAGCTATGGGTCCGGGGCATCCCCATGACCTCCGGCAATGTCCAGATTTTGGCCTGGTATTTCAATCTTGGCGACGGAGAAATTTCCTCCCTGTGGAAAAAAATCAGGGAGCAGTTCCGGCGCCGGTCCGCCCGGGGAGAAAATCCATCCGAAATCCTCAGGGAGCTCATGGACGGCCACGACGACGGCGCCCTCTTTCTCAGGGGACACAGCCTTCTCTCCAGACCGTCCAGGGACGGCGTCGACCCCACTCTTCTTGCCCCTGCCTTCCTTCCTGCCGGAGACGGCGATGGAACCCTGATGGCCCGCATAACCACCGGTGCATGGAAACGGCCGGGAAAGTCTTACTGGTCCCTCTCCTTCGAGATAGAGGGAGACAGGCTTGGCCTTCTTTCGGGTGATGTGGAGACGGACGGCAGGAGCCTGAGTGTAGTTCTTAAAGCCGGCGAAGAGGAGGCCTTTGCCCTTCTGAATGCCCGCAGGCGGATCCTCAGAAGGGAGCTGGGCAGCCTGTCCGTGGTGCTTCAGGGGCTGGCGATCGTGCAGGGGAAAAAAACACTTAGGATTTCAGGCAGAGGCATAGACATAACAGTATGACCGAGGGCAGAAAAAAGCGGCTTCAGGCAGCAGCAGTAGAGTACGATGAAAAGCAGGACGAAGCCCCCCGGGTCATCGCCTCGGGCAAGGGCTATGTGGCTGAGAAGATCATCGAACTTGCCAGGGAGGCGGATGTTCCCGTGGTGGAGGATGCCGCCCTGGTAAGCGCTCTTATGGTGCTTGAGCTGGGAGAGGAGATTCCCTCCGAGCTTTATGAGGCGGTGGCCAGAATTCTTGCCTTCATATACAAACTGGACAAAGGAGAGCAGCTGTGACGGCAGAACATCTTCAAAAGGGGCGCCGGGGCGAGCGTATTGCGGCGGAGCACCTGGAGGCGCTGGGCTGGAAAATTTTAGAGAAAAACGTCTCCTTTCGGGGAGGGGAGCTTGACCTGGTGGCCCTGGCCGACGGAGAGCTGGTGGTGGTAGAGGTCCGCACCCGCTCCGAGGGGTGGATGCAGCGGGGGGAGGAATCTGTGGGGCCCAGGAAAATGGGCCGCCTTGTGAGGGCAGGCAGAACCTATACGGAGTCCAGAGGCTGGGACGGCCCCTGGAGGATCGATGTTGTCTCCGTAACCCTCAGAACCGGAAAGGATCCCCTGGTGGAGCGCTTTGAAGACGTAACTGCAGGGGCGTATCTGACGTGAGTCAGGTCTGGGGAATCACCCTGAAGGGAATGGAGGCCCTCAGGGTTGAGGTGGAATCGGAGATAACGGGCGGGCTCTTTGCCATATCCATTGTAGGTCTGCCCGATGCCGCAGTAAAGGAATCCCGGGAGAGAGTGAGGGCTGCCCTCCGCTCGCTGGGGCTGTCCATAAGAGGCCGGGTGGCCGTAAACCTTGCCCCTGCCGACCTGCCCAAGGAAGGGGCCATTCTGGACCTCCCCATCGCCCTAAGCATCGCCGGAAGCATGAGGAGCATTCCTGCCGTTCCGCCGGGGATCTACATGGGAGAACTGGCCCTCGACGGCCGCCTAAGAGGAGTCCGGGGGGCGGTAAGCGCCGCTATTCTGGCCAGAGATCTGGACCTTCCTCTCTTTGTCCCCGAAGAAAACGTCCCTGAGGTCTCCCTCGTTGAAGGCTGCAATGCCAGAAGCGCCTCTACACTGGGAGATATTCTTGAGTTTTTGAGGGGCGAAAAGGAGCTTCCCGCCATAGAGCCCGTATTTCCCGAGACAATTTCCTCCTCTCCGGAGCCTGATTTCGCCGATATAAGGGGGCAGTCCGCCGCCAAAAGGGCCCTGGAGATAGCGGCGGCAGGCCATCACAACATACTGTTTACCGGCGCTCCGGGAAGCGGCAAAACCCTTCTGGCCCGGGCCCTCAGGGGAATTCTGCCTCCTCTTTCCAGAAACGAATTTCTCGAGGCGGCCCAGGTGCGAAGCACCCTGGGAACGGCCTTCGATGAAGGAATGGCTCCCCCCTTTAGAACCGTCCATCACACCGCCAGCATTGTCTCCATATGCGGAGGGGGCTCTACTCTGCGGCCCGGCGAGGTCAGCCTTGCCCACCGGGGAGTGCTCTTTCTCGACGAATTTCCCGAGTTCCGGCGGGATCTTCTCGAGGCCCTCAGGCAGCCTCTTGAGGACGGCCAGATTACCATAAGCCGGGCATCAGGCTCGGTTACCTACCCCTGCCGGGTCCTCCTGATAGCGGCGTGCAACCCTTGTCCATGCGGCTGGAATGGTGATCCGGTGGAGCAGTGCACCTGCTCCGCCCACGAGCAGGACCGGTATAAAAAGAAACTCTCAGGGCCCATAATGGACAGAATTGACCTCCACGTGCCCGTACCCCGGCTTCTGCCGGGAGAGCTAGTAGCGGTTGAGTCCGGAGGGGGAGAGGCGAGCGAAAGCATAGCGGGCAGAGTTCGGGCCGCCAGACAGATCCAGAGGGAGCGATGGGCAGCCGAGGGGTACTCCTGCAATGCGGAACTTCCGGAACGGCTGGTAAAGCGGGCTCTGGCCCTTGACGGGAAAGTGCGGCCCTTCCTTGCATCCATGGCGGAGCGGCTGCGGCTCTCAGGCAGGGGCATCAGCAGGGTGATGAAAGTATCAAGGACCATCGCTGATCTTGCAGGCAGCCCCAAGGTGGAGGTATCTCACGTGGCGGAGGCCCTGGCCTACAGGGACGGAGGAGTTGCCTCTTGACCCCCCTGCTTAGGGTCCTGCTTATGCTGACCGGCTCCGGCGGATCTCCCCGCAAGGTGTGGACGGCCATGATAAAAGAGGACGTTACCCCTGAGATGTTTCTTGATGGAGGCCCCTCCCTCTGGGAAAAACTGGGCTGCCCCCCTGCCGTCCTCAAAAAGCTCTCTCACCTGTCTGACGGACAGTGGTCGGAAAAGGAGATGGCCGCTGCCGCCAGAAACAGGGTAAAAATACTGCCCTTCTCTCACGGTGAATTTCCTGAAAGGCTTGCAGAAGCCCCTGATGGTCCCCTTCTCCTCTACGTCAGGGGGGAATGGCCTCTAGAGGGTCCGTCCGTGGCTGTGGTGGGAACCCGCAAGTGCAGCCCTTATGGAAAGCAGGTCTCTGCCAGGATAGGCCGGGCGGCGGCAGAGGCAGGGGGAGTGGTGATCAGCGGCGGAGCGGCGGGCATAGACGGAGCTGCTCACGAGGGCAGCCTGGATGCAGGAGGCCGGACGGTGGCCGTCCTG
>JBMNVK010000161.1:0-3314 GCA_050946755.1 Aminivibrio sp.
CCATCCGGGAATCTCGGGCTCCAAGCCTGCGAGCAGCTCCAAATCCGTCATTCTACCGTCATCTTCTCCATGATTTTCGTTTTTTAAACGCGTAACATCTAGTTTTTAGATTTTATACTACATAAAAAAATGCCATAGAATTGAATAACGAAATTCATAACCGAAGTGCCCTTTTCAAGGCTACCCGTCATAATACAATAACATTACCCAAAACATCTTTTACGTCCACTGTCGCCGCTCTTTTTCCATCCCCATCAGGTTGAATACAGCCGGATATATCAGTATAATTCAATAACCTTTAATGTTCCAATTTTATCTGGCAAATGGAAGTCGGCCGTGAGTTCCGGCCCGTTTCGGTTTGCGGCGGGCCTATGGATGTCATTTTTCAGGGAGGGAGCGTTCATGATGAAAAGCAGCGCGTTCAGGAAGTTTTTATGCGGCGTCCTTTCCGTAATTTTTGTGTTTCAGCCCCTCGCCTCCGCCGCCGATCTCAGGCCGGGAAGCGAGGAGGAGGCTTTCATCCGGCTGACGGAGGATTTCGAGCGGGCCTGCGACCTGATGGAGGAGGCTCTGCCTGGAATCCTCCGGGACACTTTCGACCCCCGCGCCGTACTTGAAGAGGCAGGCCCCGACCCCGGGGCGCTGTTTGACTGGGTGAGGAGGTCCACGGCACTCGTGCCCTACCGGGGGATGCTGCGGTCGGCCGAGGGTGTTCTGATGGACCGGATGGGCAACAGTCTGGACAGGGCGCTTCTGCTGTACCGTCTGGTGGAGATGGCCGGGGAGGAGGTCCGGCTGGTCCGGGGGGCCCTGGCTGACGGAGAGCTTGAAAGATTGGTTTCAGTCCTACCCCCCGCTCTTCCGCGGGCGAGACCGGAAAGCCCGGAGGGAGAAGGGTTTTCTGATGAAATTTTGTCGCAAGCCGAGGCTCTTGCGGCGGAACGGGGTTTGGACGGCCCCTCGGTCAGGGTCGCTCTGGAAAAACAGGCGTCCGCAGCCAAAAGTCTGAGAGAAGAAGCAAGGCAAAGGACGGAGTCCCAGACCGAGGAACTTATGAGGCTGCTTGGGGACATCCCCGCCCGGACCGACGAAGCCGCCGCCAGGGTGGAAAAAAACGAGGCTCTCCGGGATCACTGGTGGGTTCAGTGGAAAAAGGACGGAGCATGGACGGACCTCGACCCGGCCTCCGTGGACGGAAATCCGCTCGCTGAGGTCGGAGGATTTTTTTCTCCGGAGGAAATTCCCGAAAGCCTCAGGCACAGAGTCCATATCCGCGTCGTAGCCGAGGTTGCTGAAAAGGGCAGCGCAAGGGAAGAAACGCTTCTGGAGCACGCGGCCCATCCCTACGAGGCATGGGGAAGGAGGATCACGCTGGTTCATTCTCCCACAAATTGGCCCGGGGACGCCCATCCCCTGTCGGGACAGATGACCATGGAAAAATTAAGGGCCGCCCTTTTAAACCAGAAGGAGTGGGTCCCCATGCTTCTCGTAGGCTCCAAAGCCCATTATCAAAAGGGGATTGGGGCAGACGGCGCCATTAACGACAATCCTTCGCCGGGTCTGCCCACGACGGGAAAGAGCCTTGGCTCGGCCCTGGGCGGATTCGGAGCCAAACTGGACTCCATCGGTGGAGGGAAGAGCTCCGCAGGGGACGGCAACTTCACAGCACTGTGGATAGAGTACAAAATTGCCTCGCCGGGGCGGGACGAGGAGTTAATACGGCGGGAGATCTTCGACCTTTCAGGCCCCGCCCGACGTCTCGGCATCAGGGCCCCTTCAGAATTCAGGATATCTGAGGAGGACAGGCTCCATCGCGCCGCTGCCCTTCTTACCGCTACGGACATAACGATCCTGCCCGGCAGGCCCTCTGAGGCGTTTTTGCTTCACTCCTACGCAAAATCCCTGCTGGACCTGCGGGAGAAAGTACGGGCCGCCGCGAAGGTCGCGGAAGGGGGGGCTTCGGAGGAACTTCTCCGAGACCTTGAGCTCTCCTTCGCCCTTCCCGCCCTGCCCCAGCCCCTTTGGCTCGCGGCGGTCAGGGATTCGTGGCGCAGGGAGGGCGCAGGCCTTTTTACCGCAATGCCCCTGATCCTTGCGTGGCACTCGGGAGTGCGGTTCGACCCTGAGCTAGACAATTTGGCCTTCGAGGCCTTCGATATAGTAAGCAATCCGGCGGAGGTCTACGGCGAGGGAGAGGCCTTCAAGGAGCGCCTCGCTCAGGGAGTGCTGGACACCAACGCCGAGGCCATGATTATGAGGGAGGCCTTCCGGGTTGGCGAAAGCCGGGGCAACGCCGGAGAGGCCTTCGACAAGTCCCTTAAGGAGGGCGTTCCCTGGGTTCTGATAAAATCCCCGGACGACCCGCTGCTGAGCGAGCTTCCCGCCGACGCCGGAGCCCGCATAAGCGCGGCTCTTGCTGCGGGCCTGGTGATTGCGGCGCCCCGTCCGGGAGGAGCCGGGAAGTATGATGACTTTGCCTGGTGGCAGATCGACGCGGCTACGGGGGAGACTCTGGGCATAGGCCCTATGGGCTGGGGAAGCGAGTTTGTGGAGTACGCAATTCTGCTTTCCTTTCCGTTTGTGGCAGCAGGGACGTTCATAGGCTGCATGGGACATCCCGGCGGTTGGACAAAGGCCAGTTTTGTCAAAATATTCGGCTGCGTGCTGCTGTCGAGTATCGCTTCCAAGGCCCTTCTGATTCCGTTATTTCTGCCCGGTACGGCCGGCGTTGCAGTAGGTATTGCAGGCTCGTTGATGACGGCAGGGGGAGGGTTTTTTTCCGCTTTTGTCGATTAGCACCCAGGCTTAACAAGGAGGTTTTGACATGAACCTTAAAGACTTTTTTAAAAAAAGAGTCTTCATTTTACTGGTGCTTTTTCTTACCGCCCTATTAGCCCCGCCTACAGCGGCGGGAGCCTCAAGATCGGGGCTGAACATCGCCCTGGCGGCCCTGGGGGGAAGGGTAGAGAGCTGGACCTCCCAGAGAGACGATAAATCCTTCGCGGCGGCCAATCTGATAGACGGGCTCCGCTCCCAGACTATCGGCGGGGATACGAACTTTTTCGACCCCGTAGGCTGGAGGGCGGCGGACAAGCAGTTTCCCCAGGAGCTCGTCTTCTCTTTCTACGAGGGCAGAGAGGCCTTGATAGACACAATGATAATCGATACTCTGTCCATAGGCACTCTTGAAGGGGGCGTCCCAAAGCCGGATCGCTTCCCCGCCGAAGTGGAGGTACTTCTTTCCTCTTCGGAGAAACCTGAGGATTTCTCCCCCGTCGCCTCCCAGGTATTGCCGCCCCTGGCCGGGGAGCACG
>JBMNVK010000162.1:0-3257 GCA_050946755.1 Aminivibrio sp.
TTTTGGGGATTCACCATGACTATGACGGCGCTTACATAGGGCAGCCCCTGAGCAGGATTATCCATCCATCCGCCCGCCCATTTTATGCCCGCCGCATCCATCCAGCCTACATAAGCGGGCATGGAGTTTATATCAGCTTCATAAGGTGGGTAGGGGCTGCTGATCCCAAGATCAAGAGTTCCCTTGGCAGGGTTGACCACCTTCCCCTCCCCCATGTCTTTGTAGGTTTTATCCACGATTTCAATGAAGTCCTTCATGGTCAGGAGCTCTTCCACGTCGGACATGCTGAGAAGCCTTGCCATGCCAGAAGTGTCCTAGTCCATTCCGTACTTTTTCTTCAGCTCTTCAAACCTTCCTCTTTCTTTCATGGAGGATAGAGCATCGTTCACGGCCTTCAAAAAAGCCTCATCTTCCTTGGGCACGGCCATGGCTATGCCCTCTCCCTCCTGGTGGACCTTGTTCCTGAAGGCAATTTTAAGACTGGCTGAGAAATTTTCATTGTCTCTGAGGTAGGCGCCGGCAACGGTGAGGTTAAGCACTGAGAAATCACCGCGGCCAAACTTAAGCTCCATGAGGGCGTCGTCGTTCTTCTGAAAACGCTTTATCTCAGCAGGAAGTCCAGTGCCGGAGATGAAAAGGTCCTGAGCGGTACCCATCTGGACAGTAGCTATCTTGCCCTTCAGGTCGTCCAGTCCCGTCATGGAATCGTCGTCGCTTCTAACCACGAAGGCATTTTCTATATCGTAATAGACGGTGGAGAAACCCACTTTTTTGCGCCTCTCCTCGGTGTTTGTCATTCCTGCGGCCAGCAGATCCACCTTTCTCGTTAAGAGCGCCGGAATAAGTCCGTCAAAGGCCATGTCCACAATCTCCACTTTTTTCCCGAGGATTTCCGCGATCTCAAGGGCGATATCTATTTCGTAGCCCACTATCTCATTTTTTTCGTTCCTGAATTCAAAAGGAGGATAGGTGGCCTCCGTTCCAATTCTGATTACATCGCCGTCCATTACCCCTGCAGCGGCCGTCTGTGCAAAAATCGCCCCCAGAAAAAGAAGTGTCAGCAATAAAACCGATCTGATTTTCATAAATTTCTACCTCCGTAATGATATTATAGTTCCCGTGCAACAGCGTAGAATTATACTTCAGGATCTTTATGGCGTCAACGATGTACTTTTGTTCATTAAGGAGAGTGGGAATTTTTATGGAAAAAATTGCAGTCTTAGGCGGAGGAAACGGAGCTCAGGCACTGGCAGGCCATCTCAGCTCTATGGGCTTTACGGTGACTCTTTTTGAACATCCGGAATTTTACGACTCCGTCCGGAGCCTTGAAGAAGAAAAAACCATCAGGCTGACTGGCTCCATAAACGCCCTGGGGAAGCTGCGCCGGGTCACAAAAGATCCGGCCGACATCGGAGACGCAGATATTATTTACTATCTGGCTCCTTCCTTCGCTCAGGAGGCCATCCTGAGCCTAGTAGCCCCATACATAAAGGCTGGCGCACAGCTTCTTTTGATGCCGGGCAATTTTGGAGCCCTTGCCATGAAGAAGCCCCTCGGGAATATTCTGCCGGAAAGTTTGACCATTGCGGAATCGGACACTATACCCTACGCCTGCCGCCTGGAAGGAGCCGGATCCGTAACGGTCTGGGGGATGAAAAACTTTCTGGCCGTCTCCGCACTGCCCTCCCAGACAACAAACTTCTTCATTGACCGCATCCAGAAAGCCTTTCCGGTACCTCTTGTTCCTGCCCCAAATACCCTCTCCATCGGCCTTTCAAACACAAATATGATCCTTCACTGCCCCACCATGATAATGAACGCCTCCAGAATTGATTCAGAAGAGGAGCCTTTCCGGTTCTACGGCGAGGGGATGACCGACTCGGTCTGTGCGGTCATGGAGATCATGGACGTAGAGCGAATGGCCGTGGGAAAAGCCCTTGGGCTAGACCTTCTTTCCACTCTGGAGGACATGAAAAAACTTTATTCTCTGGAGGGGGACAGCCTGCGGGAGGCTATTTTGAATAACCCTGTCTACTGCGGACACGGCCCTGATTCCCCTTCTTCCATGGAGCACCGCTATCTGACGGAGGATGTGCCCTATCTGCTGGTTCCTGCGTTTGAAACAGGCCGAAAGCTGGGGATTGCCATGCCCGTCACAGAGAGCGTCATTCGCCTCGCATCGGCCATCGCGGGCGAGGATTATCTCTCCACCGGAAGGACACTTGAATTTTTTGACCCTCTGAAGCAGGATATCTGAAGCTCCTGTCCGCAGCGGCGACCGGACAGAGAAGGAGGCCTGGGAAAGATGCATACAGAGAAGTTCAAAAAAAGCTCTTCTCCAATTGGAGAAGAGCTTTTGTCTGTCGGAGCGAGGCCGCCTGCTAGTAGCTCTGCCCGGCGGTTAGTTCGCTGTTCCAGCGGTCGTTGGGCCTGCGGAAAAGCACGGGATCGATTACCCGGCCGTTCTTCTGTTCCGCTTTCCCAAATCCGCCCTCCGGAAGAAGCCAGTAGGGCTTGCCGGAGATGAAAACAAGTTTCTTGAACATTACATTACCTCTTTCTATTGCAGTATTACCGAAAAAAACGGCGCCTTAAAGGGGATGTTCCGGTTCCAGCCGGTTCAGGGTCAGCAGACGCCGCAAAACATAAAAAAGGCCGCAACAGGAAAGTCCAGTTACGGCCTGGATACTGTCTGGCTCCTCGGCGAGGACTCGAACCTCGAACCTAGTGGTTAACAGCCACCCGCTCTGCCATTGAGCTACCGAGGAATAATGCCCAATCTGTAAAGTGGAGGCGGCACCCAGATTCGAACTGGGGATAAAGGATTTGCAGTCCTCTGCCTTACCACTTGGCTATGCCGCCTTGAGACTAATGGAGCGGAAGACGGGATTTGAACCCGCGACCCCAACCTTGGCAAGGTTGTGCTCTACCCCTGAGCTACTTCCGCATCCCTTTTCAAAAATCAAATGGTGGCGGGACCCAGAATTGAACTGGGGACACGCGGATTTTCAGTCCGCTGCTCTACCAACTGAGCTATCCCGCCTCATCCGGAGTAATAATGGCGGGGCCGACGAGACTCGAACTCGCGACCTTCGGCGTGACAGGCCGACGCTCTAACCAACTGAGCTACGACCCCGCATTCTCCTAATGAAGCCTGGTGGGCGAAACAGGGTTCGAACCTGTGACCCCCTGCGTGTAAGGCAGGTGTTCTACCACTGAACTATCCGCCCGATGTGTTTCTGTAACGCGAGGGATAG
>JBMNVK010000163.1:0-3149 GCA_050946755.1 Aminivibrio sp.
TTGGGGAACCCCTCTCTGTCGGCCTTGTCCGCCCAGCTCAGATAGCGCATATTGGCCATACTCTCCCCACCGTAGGCGGACTTCAAAAACTCAGCCGTCATGGCATTTTTTACAGACATACCAAGAGTCCTCCCTGTTTTATGATTCTTTTGCAACAGATAAAGAATATCATATAGGAAGCCGTGGCGAAACAGGGAGATAGGTGATATTCTATTGAAAATCCCTTTTAACAGTCAAAAAGGCGTAATCTGCTCAGCAGGGAGGTAGATCTGCCGATGAGGATCAGAAAAATTTTGGGAGCTGCCGCCGGACTTGGCCTGCTCTTTGCATGGATGGAGTCCCTATTTCAGTCTTTCGGGCTGAAAACCCTGCTGTCTGAACGGGGTTACGGGGGGCAGGACGCCGCCCTTTACTTTCTGGCCATACACAGTCTTACCTATCTCGTGGCGGGATTCCTCTACGGAAAGAAGTTCTTCGAACGGTACAGGGAGACGGCCCCTATCGCCGGCCTTGTCTTCATGCTCTCCCTTCCGGTGCTTTTGATCTTTTCCGGCCTTCTCTCTCCCGCTCCGTCGGTGGCCTTTTCCGGCGTTCTGCTGGCGGCCGCAGGGGCCGCCCTGATTGTTGGCCGGTGGGGCGTACTGCTGAGCACCATGGTGCCTGACGACGTAGCGGTTGCCTACGGAATTACCCCCTTTATATCCGTTGTCTTTATAGCTCTGTCCAGGCTCTGGCCGGCAACCTTATCTCTTATTGCGGCCCCTTCTGCATCCTTTGCCCTGCTCATGATCCTTGGGGGCGCCAGGGCGGAGGAGGAGGAGCAGCTTGAACCTCTGCCGGGACTGGCTCTTTGGCGCCTTGCCCTGTTTCTTTTCTGCTTCTACGCTGCCAACGGATTCATATCCAGCCTCATCCCCATGGTTTTTGGCGGCACAACCCTGGCTACGGGATGGTTAAGGGCCTTCGCTTCCCTGGGCGCAGTGCTGGTATTCCGGTTTTATCCCGGCTTCAACCTGAGAAATTTTTACAGAGGGGCCTTCCCCTTTATTGCTGCCGCTCTGTTTTTCCTGACCTTCTCTCCCTATCGAAACCCCGCAAGGTTCTTGCTTGAGGGCGGCCTCGCCTTTCTCGATCTCTATGCATGGCTGCTCCTTATCTACTTTGCCTCCCGCAAGGGCATAAACCGGGGAGTGGTGATCAACCTCGGGCTCTTCATAATCACCTTCGCCGGGGCGGCCTCCCACAGCCGCGTCCTCTTCCGGGGCGGCTTATATTACCCCGGCCATCACGACATGGCGGCCCTTTCCATGGTGGGAATATTTATGCTGCTGCTCATTCTCTCCCTTTGGGACGGCAGAGAGGTATACTTCCAGACCGGCGCCGCCGGCGGCCAGGCCAAAAAGAAGGCGGAGGAGGGGGCCGCTCCCGGGGAGGCGCAAAAAGAGGACGAGCCCAAGGGAGAGAAGGAGATCGAAATGGAGCGGCGCATGCAGCTTCTGGACTATAATCTGACAAGGCAGGAGACGGAAATTGCCCTTCTTCTCCTCGATGGGGCCAAGGACCTTAACATATGCTCTCTGCTCTACATATCCCAGAACACTCTCAAGTACCACCTCAGAAATATCTACCGCAAGACAGGGTTCAGCAACAGGAGAGAACTGAGGGAAAATATGGGTTGAATCCGGGCGGGAAGAGCTCGCTCCAACGGTTGATATCTGGCGAAGGGTGGGAAATCCCACCCTTCTTTTGTATATTGGGCGGGGACGAACGGGATCTTTTAGGGTAAAATTTGACTGACGAATCAGAACTTAACTGGAAGGAGTTGTTCCGAAATGCCCTGGCGAAATCGGCTGAAAGGATTGGCTTTGCTGCTTCTATCCCTGTTTTTTATTGTAACTGCGGTGACTTTGGCAGCAGAGTGTGCAGAAAAAGCTTCCAAAAACGACATAACCCGAGCGGAGTTTTTTTTAAAAAAATTCGAGGAAAAGGTAGCCCGGTATCGGGGGCAGCCTTTCAAGCTCGGCTACGAGGAGAACGAGGCCTTGAAGAGAATCAGGGAGCTGAAGGAGAAATACCCTGAGGACGAGGCGGTGGAAGAGCTCTTCCAGAGGGGGCGGGCCGCCCTAATGCACAGCAAGGGGGACTTCATGGAGATCACCTCCGCCATGCTGGCCTACCGGGAGAACGAACAGAAGCTCAAAAAACTCTTCGGAGACCTGGCAGACAAGGAGTGGAAGGAGTTCACGGGGGAAGTCCTCGCCGGGCCCGTCGTCCTGGAGAAACCCTTCCCGGCCCCGGACCATAACGGGGTATCCATCGAGGATATCAGGGACAGATACGTAATCCTGGACGACTTTGAGTACCCAGCCAACCAGTTCATCGACCTGGGGCGGGAGTTCGTCTCGGTGGGGTCAGGGACCAGGGGCTACTACTTCGTGGAGATCTCGGGCCGCAGCTGGCTGGGCCCCTATGAGGCCATAAAGCGCTACCGGCGCCTGATAAACAGGGATATGCCCGAAGAGGGCAAGTGGACCCTGCTTGGGCGGATCACCGGAGTGGAGATGGTCATCCCCCAGGCGGAGAAGGTCAAGACCATCACCGCCCGGTGGGGGTGGGTGGTGACCCCGGTGGCCCTTTACATCCCGGGGCACACCTTCGCCTTCTACGAGGCCGACAGCGAGCTTGGCGGAAACTTCGCCGGCGAGGAGCGGATGGAGGAGATCAAGGCGCCCCTCTACACGGTGCGGGTCATCCCCGACGACGTGTCTCCCGAGGGGCTGGTGGAGATCTTTGCGGCCACCATCAAGGAGAAGAACTTCGACCTCTTCAAGGAGTGCATCTCCCCGGAAAGGCAACGAAACCGCAAGGAGGAGTCCCTGATCAACTACCACTGGGACCTCCACCTGGACCGGTTTGCAAACCTCTACGTTCATATCACTACCGAGGAGGCAAAGATAGAGGTGATCAGCGGCTTCGACAGCGGCACGGGGGTGGAGGAGTTCTTCCTGGATGAAGAACAGAGGGAGAAGATCAAGGAGATCTCCGGCGACGTGGTGGAGCAGGCCCTGGTATTTACCCACGCATGGGACGAAAAGGGCAGGCAGTACGGCTCCCCCAAGCCCCACTACCTGAAAAGGAAGAACAAGGGC
>JBMNVK010000164.1:0-3139 GCA_050946755.1 Aminivibrio sp.
AGGATGGTGGTGACGTTGCAGATCCTGGTCTCTGTGCTGCAGTCCATGCAGATGCCCGTCTGGGCGCAGGGGTTGGGCAGGCCTATCCTCTTGTTGTTGATGGGCGCCGAGACCATCTGCCTTCTCTCTTCAGCTGCGTCCAGATCCCGGACTATCTTGTTGGTTCCGGTAGCCACTATTACTTTCCCGGGGCCGAAAATCATGGCTGCCACTCTGTTCCCGTTGCCATCCGTGTTGACAAGCTTGCCGTCCAGAGTTACAGCGTTGGTTCCCGAAAGGAACACGTCGCAGGAGAGCTGTTTTCTTCTCATCTCCTGCCGCTCCTCGTTTGAGAGGCCGGGAGCGTTGTGGTCGAAAAGTTCATGCTCTCCCTCCGCAAGCTTCTCCTGGATGCCCAGGGACATAACCGTCCACGATCCTCCGAAGCCTACAGACGCCCCTTCGGGGATGAGGGCCAGAATTTTTTCGGCGGCCTCCCCGGAGTTGGCGCAGTACTCGGCCTCAAAGCCGTTCTTCTTCAAAGCTTCCACGACCTTGTTCCCAAGAGTCTCATTGTGCCACGGCGTGAAATCGTTCATATCATTGCCTCCTTAATTTTGCGGTATTCTAAACTCCTCGCCAATTGCTTTCCTAAGCAAGCACTGTAATAAATTCACCCGAGATATGTTTTTCGGCTATTTTATCCTAAATCGGCTTTTAGTGGAAATTCAATCCGCCCTCACGGGAAAGCAGATTGACAGAGACAGAAAGGCGGGGTCATAATATCTTGTGTGGTTAAGCAGTGTTTCCCTGGACGTGCCGCAACAGGGCGATAGGTATAGTGTACGATATACAGACCCTTATTCTACCGAATTTAAGGTAAATAAAAGGAGGTAGATTTTTTGAAAGCCGATCTTGTAATACGGAACGGTCAAGTTTTCGCCAACGGAGAATTTTTTGAGGGAGGGCTGGCTGTTAAGGATGGCAAAACCGTCATACTCTCCGAAGACCAGTATCTTCCCGAAGCAAAAGAGGTTGTTGATGCAGGCGGAAACCCGGTGCTGCCGGGAGTGGTGGATACCCATGTCCATGTGAGGGACCCCGGGCACCGGGAGAGGGGCACTTTTGTAACCGAGACAAAGGCCGCCGCAGCGGGAGGGGTAACCTGTTTTCTGGAGCATCCGATTTCATTGCCGCCCCCTTACTCTCCTGAAATACTAAAAAACAGGATTAAAGTGGCCGAACCCCAGGCCCTTGTGGACTATGCATTCTTTGGCGCCGCAGGAGCGGAGTTCCCCGACGAAGTTGAAAGGGTTGCAAAGGAAGGGATTGTGGCCTTCAAAACCTTCCTCCACGAGGCGCCCGAGGGCCGGGATGAAGAGTTCCGGGGTCTCACCATGGCCAACGACGGCGAAATGCTCGACGGCTTTAGGGCCGTGGCGAAGACCGGCCTTATCCTGACGGTTCACGCAGAGAACAATGACATTATTCAGCGGCTGATCCGCCAGTTCCGGGCCGAGGGCAAGGTGGGCTTCGAGTATCATTACAAGTCCAGGCCCCCTATTACTGAGATCGAGACGGTGGCCAAGCTGATCCTGTTCGCAAAAGAGACGGGAACCAGGGTGAGCTTTGCCCACATCTCCACCCCCGAGGCGGCGGAGCTGGTAAAGCAGGCCAAGCTGGACGGGATGGACGTCTACCTTGAGACCTGTCCTCACTACCTCTTTTTGACCGAGGAGGCCATCGACAAGTACGGCCCCTACGCCAAGGGCAATCCGCCGCTTCGAAGCAGAGAGTCCATGGAAAAACTCTGGGATTACGTGAACGACGGCTCCGTGGACTTTATCGGAAGCGACCACGGCCCCTTCCTTGTATCTGAAAAAGAGTCGGGCATGAAGGATATATTTGTTTCTGCGGCAGGACCTGCGTGCATTGAAATGACGCTGCCCCTGATGCTAACTGCTGTACGGGACGGCAAGCTAACCATGGCGCGCATGGTGGAGCTGCTCTGCGAAAATCCCGCCCGAGTATTCGGCCTCTGGCCCAGAAAGGGCGCCATCAGGGTGGGAGGCGACGCCGACTACGTAATAGTGGACATGAAAAACGAATACACGGTGAACAATAAAGATTTCATCACCCATTCAAGGGACACTTCACCCATGTATAACGGCTTCCGGCTGGTAGGAAAGCCCCTCCACACTGTAGTGCGAGGCAGGATGATCATGAAGGACAGAGTAATTGACGACTCCGCCGAGGGGTGGGGAAAATTGATGACCCCCGATTGGCGAAGTTAGTTGTCTGATTGCTGAAATCAGGGGTTATTTCCTGTTATTGCGATTTCACTTTAAAAGAATTTGAAGTATGATATACGAAGCACAATATATTTAACGAGGAGAGATACATTTTGAGAAAAGTTCACGGAATTTTTGCGCCCATAGCTACTGCCTTTGATGCCTCCGGCGAGGTCGATTACGGCACTTATGCGGAGAACGTAAAGACCTTTGGCGCCACGAAGCTGGCGGGGCTTGTGATTCTGGGCAGCAACGGCGAGTTCACCATGCTTTCCTACGATGAGAAGGTAAAGCTGGTAAAGGCGGCCAGGGAAAACCTTCCCAAGGAAAAGATGGTCATAGCCGGAACGGGCTGCGAGTCCTTCAAAGAGACCCTGGAGCTCACGAAGGAGTGCGCTGAGGCCGGGGCAGAAGTGGCTCTGGTAGTAACTCCGAACTACTACAAGAGGGACATGAACGAGGCGGCCCTTGAAAAATTCTTCACCATGCTGGCCGACGCCTCTCCCATCCCTGTAATGCTCTACAACATGCCCGGCAACTCCGGCATCAATATCCCCTCTTCCCTGACAGTAAAATTGGCGGCCCACCCCAACATCACAGGCATTAAGGACAGCGGCGGCAACATCGTTCAGATTTCGGAAGTGCTTGCCAAGGCTCCCGAGGGCTTCTCCGTGTTTGCAGGTTCGGGGAGCTATCTTCTTCCCACTCTGATGCTGGGCGGACTTGGCGGAACGCTGGCGGTCGCCAATGTGGTTCCCGACTACTGCGCCGAGATTCAGGAGAACTTTGAGAAGGGCGATCTTGAGAAGGCCCGTAAGATGCAGCTGGCCCTCCTTCCTCTGAATGCGGCGGTAACAAGCCGTTTCGGC
>JBMNVK010000165.1:0-3021 GCA_050946755.1 Aminivibrio sp.
AGTGAAGGCAAACCCCGTATGGAGGGAAGGTACATGAGGATAATGCTCACCCCCATCCCTCAGAGCCAGACTAAAAACGGCCCAAAACAGGAAAAGGGTTCCGGCGACAGGGCAGCGAGCCAAAAGAACGAAAAGCAGAATGAAGCAGAGAAAGTCCCGGCAGGAAGCCTTGAAAAATAGCACCGTACAGGGTCTCTACCCGCAATAAATTTTGCCTGCCGCGGACAAGAAGCGGCGGGCTTTAATATTGGTCCCACTATTCAGGGAAGGAGGAATGGAACATGCCGAAGATGAAATCCCATTCAGGAGCCAAGAAAAGATTCTCCGTAACAGGGAAGGGAAAATTCTCCTACCGCAAGGCGGGCAGAAGTCACCTGCTGACTCACAAGAGCCCCTCCAGGCTCAGGAAGCTGAGAAAAAGCGGATATGTGGACGATGCTCATATGAAGGATATGAAAAAGCTGCTTCCCTACAGCTGAATGACAGCCGGTGCAGCGGTCTATTAAATGAAAGAGGTGACATGCGATGCCCCGTGTCAAAGGCGGTAGCGCTAGCGATAGAAAAAGAAAAAAGCTGTTTTCCATCACCAAAGGTTACTGGGGAAGGAAGAAAAACGTTTACAGAAGGGCCAGGGAGGCCTATCTGCAATCCCTCTCCAGAGCTTATGCCGACAGAAAGAGAAAGAAAAGGGATTTCAGGCGTCTCTGGATTACAAGGATCAATGCCGCATCAAGGTCCCAGGGGCTTTCCTACAGCGTCCTCATGAACGGCCTAAAGAAGGCGGGCATAAAAATTAACCGCAAGATGCTCTCGGAGCTGGCCATAAACGACATGAATGCCTTTGTAAAACTTACTGAGGCGGCCCGGAGTGCCTTGGGGAAATAGCAAAAAGATCTGCTCAGACTTAAAGACGAATATCCGGGGTTTCTGCTGCTTTCAGGCGGCAGAGGCCCCTTTTTTAAATTAAAAAGATGGAAGGCTTTCACAGTGCCGCTGCCCCGGGAAAGACGCTATAATTAATTATCCGCTGCCCTGACAGCAGGGACACGGCAGGAAATGCACACCTGAAAAGAAACGAGGAGGAAAAAGGCTGATGACATCGATCGCCGGCGATCTTCATACCATAGAAAAAGATTTTTCGGAACAACTCTCCCGGGCAAGCTCATCAGAAGAGCTTCAGCAGCTGAAAGTTGCCTTTCTGGGTAAAAGAAGCACCCTCACATCCCTCTTAAAAAAACTCGGATCTCTTCCTCCCGAGGAGCGGCCTGCCGCAGGAGAGGCCGTCAATTCCCTGCGGGATCTTATTGAATCCGGTCTGCAGGAGAAAAAGCTTATTATGGAGGAGGAAGAATCAGCGGCAGAGGAGCTCAGAAATCTTGTGGATGTCACCCTGCCTGCCCGGGGAAGGGAATGGGGAGGCATACACCCGGTAGCCCAGCTGACTCAGGATGTGGTGGAGATTCTTGCCGGGATCGGTTTTTCAGTGGCCCTCGGCCCTGAAATAGAGGACGACTTCCATAACTTTGAGGCTCTCAATATCCCCGCCTCTCACCCCGCCAGGGACATGCAGGATACCTTCTATTTTCCCGACGGTCATCTTCTCAGGACCCACACATCTCCCGTCCAGGTCAGGGCCATGCTCAGGCATGGAGCCCCCATCAGGATCGTCTGTCCGGGGAAGGTTTACCGCAGGGACAGCGACCCTACCCACTCTCCCATGTTCCACCAGCTTGAGGGCCTGCTTGTGGAAAAAGACATCTCCGTTGCAGACATGAAGGGCTGCCTTCAGGTCATGATGGAGGGCATCTTCTCCCGGCCCCTGAAATCCCGCTACCGGGCAAGCTACTTCCCCTTTACTGAACCCTCCCTGGAACTTGATATCGAATGCGTGGAGTGCTCCGGGCGCAACCCGGCCTGCCGGATATGCAAGGGAACCGGCTGGCTCGAGGTGGCCGGAATGGGCATGGTCCACCCTGCCGTATTGCGCTACGGCGGCATCGATCCTGAGATTTACAACGGATTTGCATGGGGCATAGGCCTCGACCGGATAGCCATGCTTAAGTACAGACTAACGGACCTAAGAGTCCTTTTTGAGGGCAACGTGCCCTATCTTCTCTCAGGGAGGGTTTAAAAATGCTGATTTCATGGAATATGCTCAACGACGTACTTCACCTTCCCGCCTCCCTCGAGGAAGTGGCGGAGCGTCTCACTCTCACCGGATCCGAGGTGGAGTCCATTGACCGCCCCTGTGCCCTGCTGAAGGGCATACAGATTGCGGAGATCGAAAGCCTGGGGCCTCATCCGGAAAGGGGCACTCTTTTTGTGGCCCGCATCAGGGACGGCAAGGGCCTGGCTACGGCTGTAACCGCCGCGACCAATCTTTCGGAAGGGGACAGAGTTGCTTACGGCAGGCCCGGCGCTGTTATGGCCGACGGAACAGTCCTTGAGGCCAAAGCTTTTGGAGATGTCCTAAGCGAAGGGATGCTCCTTTCTGCCCAGGAGCTGGGTGTTCCCGATGCGGCTGATGAATACGGCATCCTGAGGCTGCCGTCCGACGCCCCCGTCGGAGAAGATGCAGCTCTGTTTCTGGGCCTAGATGACGCAATCCTTGATCTTTCCATAACTCCGGACAGAGGAGATCTGCTGAGCCTGCTGGGGGTCGCCAGAGAACTTTACGGGCTCTTCCCGGAGGCAGAGTGGAAAAATAACCCGGCAGAGCAGGCCATGGACGGAGACCTGACGGAATGGCCCGTCAATTTTGACGGCATCACCCTTGAGGGGGATGGATGCAGCAAGTACTGCCTGGGCCTCGCCACCGGCCTTAAGCCCGGTCCTTCGCCCCTGAAGACGAGAATTGCACTCTCCTTCCTGGGCATGAGGCCCATCTCGAACATGGTGGATGCAAGCAACATAGCCATGCTTATCCTTGGTCAGCCTACTCACGCCTTTGATTCCGGCCGCCTCCCCGGTCCTGAAATCACGGTAAGGTCTGCCAGGCCAGGGGAGACCATCAGGACCCTT
>JBMNVK010000166.1:0-2939 GCA_050946755.1 Aminivibrio sp.
GGGAGCCCATCGACCGGCGGCTGGACGGAGTGGAGTGGCTCCTCTCCAGTCCGGTGGAGAGGCGGAGGCTGCGGGATCTGCTGGGAGAGTGCAGGGACGTAGAGCGGGCGGCGGCCAGACTGAGCATGAACGCCGGAAACCCCCGGGACCTGGGGGCTATAAGGGATACGCTGAGGCTTCTTCCCGGCCTTATGCCCCTGGTCTCCTCAAGCCCTCTGGAGGTGTGGACGGGGAGTCTGCCCGATTTCTCCGCCCTGGACGGAGAGCTTGCCTCCGCTCTGGAGGAGGAGCTTCCCAGGCTGAGGACGGGAGGGCACATCATAAGGGCGGGGTACGACCGGGAGCTGGACGAGTGGCGGGATTCGGAGGCGGGGGCATCCTCGTGGCTGGACGCCTATCTGGAGAGAATCCGGGAGGAAACGGGGATACCCAGGATAAAGGCGGGGTACAATAAGGTCTTCGGCTACTATCTTGAGGTGGGCAAGGCCGCCGCTGCCGGGATGCCGGAGGGTTTCATCCGGAAGCAGACCTTGGTGAACGCCGAGCGGTTTATCACTGGGGAGATGAAGGCCTTCGAGGAGAGGATGGAGACGGCGGTGGCGGAGATCAGCCGCAGGGAGGAGGAGCTCTACCGCCGCCTGGTGGACCTGACCCTGGATAGGGTGGGGGATCTTCAGCTTCTGGGACAGACCCTGGCCGCCCTGGACGTTCTGGCCTCCCTGGCGGAGGCAGCCCGGGAGATGGGCTATACCCGGCCTGAGGTGAACGACGGCTTTGATCTTGAGGTTGAGGGCGGCCGCCATCCCGTGGTGGAGAAGGTGATCACCGATGAGCCTTTTGTGCCCAACTCCCTTGTCCTTGAGAGGGAGGGGAAGAGGATTGCCCTGATCACCGGCCCCAATATGGCGGGGAAGTCCACCTATCTGCGGACCTCCGCCCTTCTGACCATCATGGCCCAGATGGGCTCCTTCGTGCCGGCGGAGAAGGCGGAGATAGGACTCTGCGACAGGATCTTTACCAGGATAGGGGCGAGGGACGATCTTGCAAGGGGCAGCAGCACCTTTATGGTGGAGATGCTGGAGACGGCCAACATTCTTCACAACGTCACCGACAGGAGCCTGGTGATCCTGGACGAGGTAGGCCGGGGGACCTCCACCTACGACGGCATGAGCATTGCCTGGGCAGTGCTGGAGTATCTGGCCGGGGAGTGCGGCGTCTCTCCCAGGGTGCTTTTTGCCACTCACTATCACGAGCTGACCGCCCTGGAGGACCGGTTCCCCTGCATAGAAAACCTCACCATGGCCGTAAAGGAGGAGGAGGGAAGGGTCTTCTTCCTGCACCAGGTGGCAAAAGGGAGCGCCGACAGGTCTTACGGCATAGAAGTGGCCAGGCTTGCAGGCCTGCCGAGGCCGGTGCTTCGCAGGGCCTTTGAGCTGCTTCAGAGATTTGAAAAAGAGGAGAGCCCGGTCCACATTAAAGAGGAGGAAAAGCCTCCTGCAGGGGTGCGCCAGCTCACTCTTTTTGATGCGGGAAGCCGGGCCGTAGTAGAGGAGCTTGCATCCCTGGAGCCGGACAGCCTGACGCCCTTCCGGGCGCTGGAGCTGCTTTACAAGCTGAGGGACAAGAGCAGGGAGGTGGTCTGTCCTGAGGATAACGCTTCTTCCTGAGGAGGTTTTTTCCCGTATTGCAGCGGGAGAGGTGGTGGAGCGGCCCGTCTCGGTGGTGAAGGAGGCGGTGGAGAACTCCCTGGACGCCGGAGCCACGGAGATAAGGGTCTCTTTCTTCGAGGGAGGCAAGATGCGGATCACCGTGGAGGATAACGGCGACGGCATCGCCTTCGGCGACCTTCCCCTTGCCGTTGCCCGGCACGCCACGAGCAAGATAGGGTCGGTGGAGGAGCTTGAGAAGATACTGACCCTGGGCTTCCGAGGGGAGGCCCTCCCCAGCATAGGGGCGGTGAGCAAGCTGGAGATCCGCTCCCGCAGGGAGGGGGCCGAGGCGGGAGGACTGCTGAAGATTGAGGGAGGCAGCCAGGTTCTGCATACCCCCATTTCGTGCAGAAAGGGTACCTGGCTATCGGTGGAGGATCTCTTTTACACCCTGCCCGCAAGGAGAAAGTTCATGAAGTCCGCCCTGTCGGAGGGGAGAAGAATTTCAGCCCTGGTCCGGGATTTTGCCGTGGCCTACCCTTCCGTGGCCTTTTACGAGAGCCGGGACGGTAAGGACGGCTTCTCCTCGCCGGGGGACGGCGACCGCAGAAGGGTGCTGGAAGAACTCTGGGGGGATGCCGTCGATCTGAGGAGCTGCGAGGCCTCCACGAGCCATCTTCACCTGGAGTGCTGGTGGGCGCCCTTTCCCGGCAGGACGAGAAGCCAGGTGACCTCCTTCGTAAACGGCAGGGTGGTAAACGATTCGGTGATCAGGGGCGCCGCCGGGGTGATCTGCAGACCCTACCCGGGAAACTGGGTATTTCTCTTCTCCCTCGAGCCGGAGCTTCTGGATGCAAATATCCACCCCGCCAAGGCGGAGGTCCGGTTCCGCTATCCCGGGGAGGTCTATGACGCCGTTCAGCAGGCTGTGCTTAAGCTTTCAGGGGATGTGCCGTCCCTTCCCTACAGAGCGGCCCCCTCCTTCCCCCCCTCGGGAGCTGCCGCAGGGTCTTCGTCCCCCTCCAGGGCCGCCGAAGACTCCCGGGGATGGTCCTTCAGGGATGGACCTGAAGGCGTTAGAGGTGAAGACCTCTTCGGCAGGGTCCGCTCGGAACCTCCCTCCTTTATGCCCGGCAGGGAGGAGGAAGCAGAAGAAGAGAGGGCAGCCGCCGGGGAGGAGAATTTCCGCTTTCTGGGGCAGCTCGCCTCGGGGTACCTCGTGTTCGAGACGGAGGAGGGGCTGGCGGTGATGGACCCCCACGCCGCCCACGAGAGGATAGGATTTGAACG
>JBMNVK010000167.1:0-2898 GCA_050946755.1 Aminivibrio sp.
GTCATCCGTCTCCTCACCACCAGGGAGGACCGGGCCATCCGCATGGACACCCTTCGTCCCGTGGGCAAAGTCGAGCGCATCCTCTTCCCCATAGTCACCACCATTGCTGCAGGCCTCATCCTTCCCATGAGCGTACCCCTTATAGGCACCCTCATGTTTGGCAACCTCCTTCGGGAGTGCGGCGTCACCGAGCGCCTCAGCCAGGCCACCCAGAACGAGATCCTCAACACCACCACCATCTTCCTCGGCCTCTCTGTCGGCGCCACCATGAGCGCGGAATACTTCCTCACTGCCGCTACTCTCAAGATAGTCCTTCTTGGTCTTGTAGCCTTCGTCTTCAGCACTGCAGGCGGAGTCATCTTTGGCCAGCTCATGAAGAAGAGCAGCGGCGGCAGGGTCAACCCCATGATAGGTGCGGCGGGCGTCTCGGCAGTTCCTATGGCGGCCCGTGTAGTTCAGCGTGTCTGCCAGCAGGAGAACCCCGGCAACTTCCTTCTCATGCACGCCATGGGCCCCAATGTGGCAGGAGTCATAGGCACGGCCGTGGCAGCGGGAGTCATGCTGTCACTGCTCAGCTAGAAAAAATAAACGGACGGGGGATCTTCAAAGATCCCCCGTTTTTTCTTAAAGTATATTCTGATAGGGGAGAGGGTCAGTGAGAGAGATATCTTCAGAAAAAATTGCACAGACGGTAGAAAGGCTGTTTCTGGAAGCCAGCTATGTCCTTCCCCCGGACGTTATGTCCCAAATCGGCTCCGCAATAGAAAAAGAACAAAACTCCGTGGCCCGCTCGGTGCTGAAAAGCATTATAGAAAACGCCGAACTGGCGGCAGAAGGAATATACCCTCTCTGCCAGGATTGCGGCATGGCCGTCGTCTTTGCGGACGTAGGTCAGGAGGCGGCTATTTCGGGGCAGAGCCTGGAGGAGGCCGTGAATGAAGGTGTAAGAAGGGCGTATGAGAAGGGCTACCTGAGGAAATCAATAGTGGAAGATCCGCTGTTCGAAAGAAAAAACACGGGGGACAATACTCCCGCTCTGCTGCGGGTGCGGGTAGTTCCGGGTGACAAAGTTAAAATAACAGCTGCTCCCAAAGGAGCGGGAAGTGAGAATATGAGCGCCCTCGCCATGCTGTCCCCAGCGGACGGAGTGGAGGGGGTGGAGCGCTTTGTGCTGGATACGATAAACAGAGCAGGGCCGAATCCCTGTCCTCCTATTGTAGTGGGCATCGGCATCGGCAGCAACTTTGAGGGGGCGGCGGAGCTGGCAAAACGGGCGCTGCTCAGGGGGGCGGATGAGAAGAGCGGACATCCGCTGTATGCGGCGCTGGAAGAAAGACTCCTTGAAAGAATAAACAGGCTGGGAATCGGGGCAGCAGGATACGGCGGAACGATAACTGCACTGGGGGTTAAGGTGGAGTGGGAGCCTACCCATATTGCCTCCCTGCCTGTCGCTGTAAATATATGCTGTCATGCAAACAGGCACTGCAGTGCTGAAATTTAGGGGGGACATTACAGTGGGAGATATATTGCGGCTTGAAGCGCCCTTTCTGAGAGGAGAAGCCTCCGGCCTCAGGATGGGGCGGGAGATTCTGCTTTCGGGCACAGTGTATACAGCAAGGGACGCCGCCCATATGCGGATGCATAGTACTATTGCGGGCGGCGGAGAGCCTCCTGTAAATTTAGAGGGAGCTGTCATTTTTTACGCCGGACCATCCCCGGCCAGGCCAGGAGCTCCCCTTGGATCGGTGGGTCCCACCACAAGCTCCAGGATGGATCTCTATACGCCCGCCTTGCTCGAGCTTGGAGTCAGGGCCATGATAGGCAAGGGCATGCGGTCTGAAGCAGTTGTACAAAGCATGATAAAGAACGGCTCCGTCTATTTGGGGGCTACAGGAGGAATTGCGGCCCTTCTTGCCCGGACTGTTGTCTCATCCCGGATAGCCTGTTATGATGACCTGGGACCTGAGGCCGTAAGAGAGCTGAAGATCAGGGATATGCCGCTGGTAGTCCTCATCGACAGCCTTGGAAACAGCCTGTACCGGGAAGGGCCTGCCAAATACGGCAAGCCCTGTTGATTTTTTATTCGCCGGAGTTCTTTTCTGCGGTCTCAAGAAGGGCCTTTATGGTCCTCTCCTCGGCGTTCATAAGGTGTTTGTTGACAACTTCTTCCACTTTGTCCGGGTTATGGAGTCTCAGGGCGGCGATTATTTCGCTGTGCTCTTTTGTAACCTGCTCAATTACCTCTTCCCTGAAGGGGCCGTTCTCTGCAAAATATCGTATTCTCCTGGCATGAACGCTCAGGTTTCCCAGGGACTCCAGAATCAGCGGATTTTCGGTACAGCTGGCCAACAGGTTGTGGAGGGCTGTATCTGACTCCTGGTATATGGCGAAATCATCGGGGTGCTCATGGACATCCTTAAGCTTCAGCTCCACGGCGTCAATCTGTTCGTCGGTGCATCCGACGGCGGCGTCCCGGGAAACTCTGCTCTCCAGCAGGCGCCTGAACTCCCACACATACCTTGATTTTTTTTCGCTTACCTGAGTTACTACAGCGCCCTTGTTTCTCTCTATGTCCACGAGGCCTATACCCTCCAGCCTGAGAAGGGCCTCTCTTACCGGGGTAGTGCTGACTCCAAATTCTGCAGCGATCTTATCGATCTGAAGAACAACCCCCGGCTTGTAAGTGTTGTTGATGATATGCTCCTTGATCGTCTCGAAGACCTGGTCTCCCAGTGAATGAAAAATCCTGCCTGCCAAAGACTCCAACTCCTCTCAGCAAATACCGTGTATTATATTTTACCATTTTAACAGTATATTTACATTGTTTTTTTTGGTTTAATTGGGGCTTCCTGAACAACTCCTAAGTCTTTATCAATACTGGAAATAACCCGGTATTTC
>JBMNVK010000168.1:0-2880 GCA_050946755.1 Aminivibrio sp.
GGACTGTTCGTCAATAGCAGTAATCACAGCGCAGGTATCCCCGTCAAAACCGTATTTTGCCCTGGTATAGCCTATATCCTTGACAATTTCCCTGGCTATCCTGGGTATATCCACATAGGTTTGGGTGGTGATCTCCCCTGACACTACTACCAGACCTGTAGTGCACATTACTTCACAGGCCACCCGCCCATCGGGGTCCTCCTTCAGAATGGCGTCCAGTACTCCGTCAGATATCTGGTCCGCTACCTTGTCAGGATGTCCCTCTGTCACCGACTCTGAAGAAAAGAGGTAACGCTCTTTCGACAATTGTTTTTCCTCCTTAAAAGAAATAAAAAGACCCTCGCAAGAGGGTCTCTGATGGATGATCATAGAGCCTCTCTTATCAGTCAGCCCCAGGGCTGCTGGTATTGGCACCGCGCCTCTAAGGGCAGGTTGCCGGGCTTCATCGGGCCAGTCCCTCCGCCTCTCTCGATAAGAGTTTAAGTTTTCTCAGGGTGTTTCTCCGTCCGAGGGAATTATACACTTTGAAGCCGGAGTGTCAATGGGCAAGGAGAAGGAATCGTTTGACATTATCTTATTGCCGATGTATAGTTTGTTTACAAGAGTATAGAGCGGAGGTGCCCACTATGGCCTTAATCCATCCGGTTGCACCCCTGGCTGGTCTGCTTCAGCCGAAAAGGCCTTATCTGGACCCCCGTTATCCTGAAAAGCGGTATACGGAGCAGACGGCTTTCTCCGATGACCGTGCCCGCAAAAGAGGCCTTCCCGACAACTGGACTTTGGAGCGGGTTCTGGATAACTTTCAGATAAACGCTGCCATGCACAGCAGATACCTGCAGTTTACCGTTCAGGAAGATGCAGGTCTTGTGCAGGTAGTCGTGAAGGAGAGCAACGGTGAGGAAAAAGTGATCAGAAAGATACCTTCCGATGAAATTGTAAGGCTCATTGAAAAGAGAAACGAAATGTTGGGATTCCTCTTCGACACCGTCGCATAGCATGGAAGGGAGTGTGGACATCTCTGATGAAGATCAGCAGCGAGGAGTATAAGGTACTGTTTCCGGGAAGGGAAAAAACAGAAGCCCTCAAACCCCTGGATGAAAAAGAAAAGACGCTGACCAGGCCTGAAGAAGATGAGGCCGCCCTGGAAGCCCTTGAAACGAGGACAAGGGAGCTGGCTGACCTGGGACTAGGGCTTCGCTTCAGCGCTGAGGGCTGAGGACGGCCGGTTTAATTTCTAGAAGGCTTTTTTTGCTAAAAAGAAAGAGGTGCGGGGGGATCCCCCGCACCTCTTTCTTTATTTGCAGGGAGAGTATCCGCAGCTGAAGCAGTACTCACAGCCGGAGATCATCTCCATAGGGGCGCCGCACTCGGGGCACTCCACTCCGCTCACCGCTGCATCCAGTCCTTCTCTGCCGATAAGCTTTTCAAGAAGCATGGCTATGGCGTCAGGGATGGATCGGGCCACGTGTTTGTCATCGAATTCAAAAAGCCAGTACTCCTTGCCCGAAAGGCCCTTCAGGGTGGCGATGAAATCCTCCAGCTTTCCTCCGCTGCGAAGGCCAATGGATATGGCCCTTGAGAGGGCTTCCGTCATGGCTTTCAGCTCCGAGCCGCTTTTTCCGATGGTGGCGAAAACCTCAAAGGGCTCTGTTCCGTCGAAGTTCAGGGTGACGTAGATGCTTCCCCAGGGAGTGGTCTCCTTGATGGTCTTTCCGAAGACCACCAGCCCGGGGCGCTCCTTGACCCTGCTCGTATGGAGCACCTTCTCCTCCGGCTTTTTCGCTGCCTCGATAGGCTGGAAGGATCTGGAGCCGTCCCGGTAGATCGTTATCCCCTTTGTGCCAAGGTCGAAGCATCTTCGGTATATCTCCTTCACGTCGTCCACGACGGCATCGAAGGGAAGGTTTACTGTCTTGCTGATGCCGCTGTCCACCATACGGGAGAAGATGCCTGTAACCTCCACATGCTCCCCGGGAGGTATATCGTGGGCGGTGACATAGATCGGATCGGAAAGCCTGCCCTTGTCATGAAGCTCGTCGATCTGGGGGGCGGAAAGGAGCTTGTGGCAGAACTCCCTGGTCTCCTGGCCCTCACCGTCGGCTCTGGCTATCCGTCGGTTCCAGCTCCAGGCGAAATTCGGCTCGATCCCTGCGCTTGTGTCAATGAGCATGGATATGGATCCCGTGGGAGCTATGGAGAGCCTCCGGCTGTTTCTTATCCTTCCCTTGGCAAAGGCAAGGAGCACCTCCCCTGCCATCTCCATACGGTCCTTCTCGCTTCCCAGGCCCTGAACCGAGGCAAAACCCTCCAGGGCATTGGCCAGCGTATAGGGAATGGTGGAGGAGGACCGCATTTTCTCCAGAAGGGACCGGAAACCCTCCCGGTCAAGACTGCCGTACCATGCCTCGGGGAAGAGTTCATGGCCCTGTTCGCCTGCGAACCGGGAGAAAAGCCCCTCCACAAGGCCGGCCTCGGGGAAGGGATCTTTCCCCATCTCAGATACCATTCCCGCCGCAGCGCACAGGGCCGCCGTTGCCATGGAATCCCCCAGGGATTTGCAGAACTCGCTGAACCGGGGAGAGCCGTACTTCATGTCCAGCATGATGGCCGAGTCAGCAAGGCCCATTATGCCCAGGCCCACGGGCCTGATCTTCTTTGTCCTGTCGCCAATTTTATCCAGGGGGTAGGAGCAGGCGTCGATCACCAGGTCCAGATAATACATGGAGCGGAAGACCTGGTCGTTGAAGCCTTCGTAGTCAAAGGCCTTTTTCCCGTCTGAAGAAGCCACCACAAAGGCCTCGGCGTTAATGGAGCCCAGATTGCAGCTGGTGTAGTTGGGCAGGGGCTGTTCGCCGCCAGGGTTGGTGGACTCTATCTTCC
>JBMNVK010000169.1:0-2863 GCA_050946755.1 Aminivibrio sp.
CGTATGCAGGGAGTATGGGGAGGTCGTTGCCGCCGCCGAAAAGATGGAAGGGGAGTACAGGCGGGCCAGGCAGATTTTGCTGGCTTCATCCCTATCAAGGGATGAAGAGCGGGAAAAGGAGGCCTACGAGCGGGCCATGAACCTAATGAAGGTGCGGGGCGCCTTCGAGGAGAGGGAGAAGCTGCTGTCCATCCAAAAGGACGATCTCGACAGGGAGGAGCAGCGCGTAGGACGGATAATAAAGAGGACAGAGGAGATGGGCAACCGGTTCAGGGTAGTGCGCAACCTCCTGAACACGGATCTGGATGAGGAGATTTCCACCGCGCCGGAGCTGCAGGATTGCAGCATGGGCATAAGGCTGGCGGAGAGGGAGAGTGCCTCCCTGGCCAGGGATCTTCACGACGGGCCCATCCAGAAGTTTTCTGCCGCGGGGCTGATGATGGATCTTGCCGGAGAGTACCTGTCCCGGGGGGATTTTGAAAGGGCCAGGGATGAGCTGGCAAAAATCCGAAACCACCTGAGCGACGCCATGGATGAGTTCCGCTCCTTCCTTTTTCAGCTGAACCCCGCCGGACTGAAGGACGGCTTTGAGGCGGCGCTGAGGCGCCTTTCCTCCAGGATCCGGACAATCTCCGGGGCGGAAGTAAGTTTTGCTGTGGAGGGAGCCGCCGATGAAGGCCCCATGTCCCTGAGGGTCTCCGTATACAAGATTATCCAGGAGGCAGTGGTCAACAGCGTTAAAAACGGCAGGGCCCGGAGGGTGAGAGTACAGGTAAGTGCGGGCTCCGGAATGCTGCGGGTGAGTATATGCGACGATGGCAGTGGCTTCGACGTAAAAAAAGCCCTGGATGAAGCGGGTGAAAAGGGAGGGTGGGGTCTGCTCAACATGAAGGATCGGGCGATTCTGGTCGGAGGGGATCTGAAAATCTCAAGCGAGCCGGGCAGAGGCGCCACCGTAAGCCTGGCGGTTCCCCTGCCCCTCTTTGTAAGATAGCCTTAGGCGGTCTGTCTTTTTGCCTTCCTTCTCTCTCCGTCGTCCAGGATGGTCTTCCTGAGCCTTATGGACCGGGGGGTTACTTCCACCAGCTCATCCCCCGCGATCCACTCCAGGGCTTTTTCAAGGGTGATCTTCCTGGGCGCATCCAGCTTTACGGTAAAATCCTTTACGGAGGCCCTGTGGTTGGTCACGTGCCTCCTTCTCGTGGGGTTGCAGGGCATATCGCCGGGCCTGGAGTTCTCTCCCACTATCATGCCTTCGTACACTCTGTCCATGGGCGATATGAACAGGGTTCCCCTTTCCTGGAGGCTCTCAAGCTGGTAGGCCGTGGCCTCCCCCGTCTCCAGGCTGATCAGGGCTCCCCTGTTTCTGGGGGTTATCTCTCCGGACCAGGGAGAGTACCTCGCAAACCGGGAGGACATGATGCCCAGCCCCCGGGTATCGGTCAAAAACTCGCCCCTGTAGCCGATAAGTCCCCTGGTGGGCACGGAGAACAGTATTCTGAGCAGACCTGTACGGAGATTTTGTATCTCCCTGACCCTGCCCTTTCTCCTTGCAAGTTTTTCAAAGACCAGCCCCTGGCACTCCTCCGGTATATCCACCGTAAGGTCCTCCATGGGCTCGTGCAGTACTCCTTCAATCTCCCGGGTGATTACCTCCGGTTTTGATACGCAGAACTCCATACCCTCCCGGCGCATCTCCTCGATGAGGATGGCCAGCTGCAGCTCTCCCCTGCCGGAGGCCTTTACCCCGTCGGGCCGGCCGAGGTCCTCCATGCGGAAGGCCACGTTTACGTGCATCTCCCGCTCCAGTCTTGCCCGAATCTGGCGGAGGGTGGCCGCCTGGCCCTCTCCTCCTGCGAAGGGGCCGCTGTTTACCAGGAAAAACATGGACACGGTGGGCTCCTCTATATCGAGGGGGGGAAGGGCCTCCCCCTCCAGCTCGGGAGACGCCAGGGTATCCCCTATGCCTATCTCCTCCGGCCCCGTTATCCAGACAATATCTCCTGCCAAAGCCTCTTCAACCTCAATTCTCTCAAGTCCTCGGGTTACGAAGATCTGAGCCGCTCTGGCGTGCTCCGTCCCTACTACAGACCAATTTTCCCCGTCGGAACTGAACCGGGTGCTCATCCTCAGGAATTCATCCCCTTTGGTTATTCTGCCCTGGAGGATCTTTCCGCAGCCCATGCGGCCGGTGTACTCGTTCCATGCCAGGGTGCTGATCTGCATTTTGAAGGGGGCGTCCAGGTCTGCCCTAGGGGGCTCCACGTACCGGATGACGGTCTCGAAGAGGGCGTCCATGCCTCTCGACTGGCCTCCGTCTATCTCTTCCATGTCCGAAACGGCCCAGCCCGTCAGGCCGGAGCCGTAGAGGACGGGAAAGTCTGCCTGCTCGTCGTCGGCGCCAAGCTCAATAAACAGATCGAAGGTTTCATTCAGGGCGGCGGAGACGTCCGCTTCCTTCCTGTCCACCTTGTTTATATATACAATGGGCTTCAGCCCCATGCGAAGAGCGTGGGACAGCACATATCTGGTCTGAGGCATGGGCCCTTCACCGGCGTCCACCAGCAGCAGCACGGAATCCACGGTGGAGAGTATGCGCTCCACTTCGCCGGAGAAGTCAGCGTGCCCCGGGGTATCGATTATGTTTATTCTGTGTCCCTTCCACTCCACGGTGCAGTGTTTGGCCCGGATAGTGATTCCCTTTTCCCGCTCCAGCTCGTTGCTGTCCATTACCCGCTCTTCTATGCGGGCATTCTCCCTGAATACCTGGGCTGCCCTGAATATGGAGTCGATGAGGGTGGTCTTGCCGTGGTCGATGTGGGCTATAATAGCTATGTTTCTGATATGGTCCGCTCTTTTCATT
>JBMNVK010000170.1:0-2807 GCA_050946755.1 Aminivibrio sp.
GCTCCTTGGCCTTGGTGGAGCATACTACCCGGGCGCCGGGATATTTTTCAAGAAGCGCGGGGATCATGCCCGAGTGGTCCTGCTCCGTATGCAGGGAGACGATGAAGTCTATCTTCTTCACGTCCTCCAGCTGGGCCAGCAGCACGTCTCCCAGAGCGGGGTCGGCGGTGTCGATGATGGCGGTCTTTTCAGACCCCTCCACCAGATAGGAGTTGTAGCTCGTCCCCTCGGGAAGGGGGATGAGGGAGTCGAAAAGGCGGCGATTCCAGTCCACCGCGCCCATAAGCCAGATTCCATTTCTGATGAGTCTTTTTTTCATTTATAAACCTCTCCTTTCAGTTCTTAAAAGGCCCTGGAGCTGCCTCGGGCCAGATCGGAATTTCCAAAAAATTATAGCCTTCCGCCCCTGACGGGGCAAGGTACGGTTTAATCACCGCCCCTCATCTCTCCGCTGCCCACCCTTCTCCGGCGGGGAAGAGCTTTTCAAGTTCTGACGCGGGCACCTCCGAAACGCACTTTGTATGGACCCCGGTCTGGATTACCAGCCGGCAAACCCTCTCCTGCTCCAGGGAAAGAATCGCGTCGGCAGGCCCCGTCAGCACACCGGGGGAGCCTCCCTCGGCCAGAATTTCATCCATCGCCCTGGCCGTCTCCCTTTCTGCGATGGCACGGAAGTCCATCCGCCTTCCCGCCGCCAGATGGGGAGCGTCCCATTCACTTTTTCTGAGTGCCACCGAGGCGGTCCGGGCCAGGATGTCCAGGGCCTCCCCGTCCATGGCGGAGGCCCCCTCCAGCGGCTGCGAAAGGGCTATGAAGGCGGTCAGCTTCTCCCCGTCCCACAGGGGGTAAACCCTGTCCATATCGCCAAGGCCTTCAATCTCGGCCAGGTCCGGCGCGCCCCCGGTGCGGAAGATATCCGTCATCTCATTCAGGGAGCGGTATTCGGGGCGGTTGTCTTCTGCAAGGATCAGGGGGAAGCCTACGAAGGCGCCGTTTTTCTCAATCCGTCCGTTTTTGCGGGAGGCGAAGTGAATGTAGCCCCCGGCGGAGGGCTGCCATACTACTATTAGGGACCGGGGAGCCTGGGACATCTCGGAGAAGATGTCCAACACCCTGAGCAGCAGCTCCTCTCTTGAGGTCTGTTCCATAAAGCTTAGGGCCGCGCCGTGGAGGGCGCTGAGCATAAAGGTCCGCCTGGAGAGCTCCGCTATATGGCTCTCCCGCTCTTCGTTCAGCCCTCCCAGGGAGAGGGCCTTTGAGGCCACGTTGGCCAGCAGCTCCATGAAGTTGAAGGCCTCCTCATCGGGCAGCTTGTCCCATCGGAGCAGACAGAAGAGCCCGACGTCTCCCCCGGGTACAGGCAGCACCGCCTGCCATTCCGGGGCAAGGAGGTCAAAGACGGAATCGCCTATGAACTCTCTGCGGGACTCATCCACCCTGACGGGGGCAGGAGACAGGATTGCCCGTCCGAAGAGGCCCTTCCTTGGAGGCAGCCTCGTCTCATCCCCCTCCAGGACCGATAGAGTCCTCCCGTCGTCCAGCAGCAGGGAGAATTTTGAGGGGAAGAGGCTTTCGCTGATGACGTCGTGCAGAAAGCATCCGAAGTAGTCCAGCCCCATGGGCTCGAAAACCGAGGCCAGAGTGTTTTTTGTGGCCAGGATCATGTAGGCCGTCCTGGAGAGCCGCTCCTCCGCCCCTCCCGATTTCTGATGAAGCTGCCAGAGGCCCAGCAGTCCGGCGAAGGCCGGCATCTCCTCCATCAGGTCCGGCGAGGGCTCCTCCCCAAGGAGAATATAAAAGCACCACCCCTCTCCCCGCAGCCGCACGGCCCAGGGCCACTCTCCCGCCAGGGGGGCGGCCGTTACATCGGAGGCGGCCTTAAGGGGAGGGGATGGAAAGGCCCCGGCCAGGGAGGCCGCCTCACCCTCGATAAAGAGGCTGTTCATGGGCGTACCGAAGGCGTCGAGAATCGCCAGATCCTCCCCTTCGGTCCGGACGACCAGCCCTCTGGACGCCCGTATAGAGAGATAATCAGAAAGAAGGGAAATTACCCCTCCCTCCAGCAGGTAGTTGGTGCTCTCGAAAAGTTCCTTCATGCCTTCTCAACTTCCCTTCCCGGGGGTGAAAATTACACTTTGGGCTGCCTGTGGCGCAAAATCACCTTCAATGGTATCGTAAAGAACAATATAGCGCCACTATAAACTGATAATCGCGCCTCTTTGGGCGATTGCCGGGGAGGGCAGTCCGTGGGAGGAAGAAGAATGAAGGAGAGATCGGCGCCGGCGGCCCTTGGGGGCGCAGAAAGGCGGCAGTTCTTCAGGGTGGAGTGCGATATGAAAACCGAATTCAGGCTCGCCGGGGGATTTTTTTGGATTCCCGCCAACGTGCTGGATCTGAGTGTGGCGGGCATGAAAATCCGCTTCGATCCCTTCTTTCGGGGAAAGACCATTCTCCCTGAAATGCTCGACTGGACGGAGAGCGATTTTCGTTTTTCCGCGAAGGGCGGATTTTTTGAAATCAAAGGGTACTTTCTACGGGTGTACCTCAGAGAACCCGGACGGTTTACGGCGGGCGTGGAGTTTGACGACCCGACTCCGGAAGAGCAGTTTAGGCTTGTGGAGCTGTACGGGGCTTTTCGCAGGGGGATATAGAGTAGTATAATTTCCCCTGTGAACGGCATATTTCAGCTTAATGCTTCAGTAAAGGAGATGAACCAATGAAGTTTAACAGTTTGGGAGCCAGAATACTTCTAGTTGTCATTTCCCTGCTGGTCCTCTCAGTGGGTGCTATCGGCTTCTATGCGGTAG
>JBMNVK010000171.1:0-2747 GCA_050946755.1 Aminivibrio sp.
AACCGGGCTCATTGGCTCTCATCCCCGCCCTGTCGATGGAGCAGCACACCCTCACCGCCCCCCGGTCGGCCAGCGCGGGAATCCGTCCCTTCTCCAAAAGATCTTCCCGGGCCCACTCAGGCAGCCACGGCACCAGGGTGATGCGAAGGGACTCCCGCAGCCCCTCCGACTTTGAGGCATTCATCATTGCCTCGCCGGAGAAGAACATAACGGCCCTGTATCGGGCGTAGAGCCTCCATTTTTCACCCTCGCCCGGGTGGAGAAGGGTCCGCACCAGCAGGTCCATCTCGCCCCTTTCGGCGGCCCCGGCAAAGAAGCCGTCGCCCAGGGAGGCCACCTGCCCCGCCATTTTCTCCGCCGTCGCCGGCTCGGGGTACAGAGGGTCGGCAAAGGGCGCCCCGCCCGGTGGGGAGAACTCCTTCAGGTCCTTCCACGTAATGGACCATACCCGGAACCGCCCCGTCCGAAGCAGGGCCGTCCTCTGGGCGGAGTCCTTCCCCAGCCGGTCCCTGTGGAAGGCGTATCCGTCGGTAAACACCACCACGGGCTTAACTCCCTCCCTGGTCCTGGCAGGCCAGAAGACGAAGTCCGCCACGGAGGGGACCTCCACGCCGTCCTGCTTGCCAAAATGCACCTGGGGCTCCAGGTACCATGCGGCCTCCCCCAGGCGGACAAAATAGCCCGCCCTGCCCTTTATCACGTGGTTTGCCATTTCCCCGCCGGGGAGGGCCTTTACTCGCCGCCTCAGCCCCTCCACAAAAAGGGCCTCCAGCTCGCTGTCGAAGGAGGCGTTTACCTCCATGCCCCTTATGGTATCCGACGGAAGCATGGAGTCCTTGTGCTCCAGGGCCGCCGACAGCATATCCTTCGCCCTCTTTCGGGAGACGTCCTTCATATAAAAGCTGGAACCGTAGGCGTAGATGCACCGGTAGCAGCCGTCCCGCTCCGGATCCAGGGTGCAGGGGCAGGAAGCCAGCACGTCCAGGGCCTTCTGCAGAACCTCCATAAGCTCCCCGCCGGTGAGAGCAAGCTGCTTAAGGTAGCCCGTGCCGCCGGGGATGGTATCGTAGACTAGCAGAAAGGTCCGCCTCATCCCCGACGGCCCCTCCGGCTCCTGGTAGCGGGTGCACCGCAGGTGTCCCGTATCGCCCCTGAAATACCTCTTAAAGCCCAGCTGCAGGGCCGCGGTAAAGGAGTGGATGTCCTCCTCCGTGGCCGCCGACGACGAAAGGGGAAGCAGAATCCGCAGCGCCTCGGAGTGAAGCTCCCGATACAGGTAGACGCAGTCCAGGATATTGGCCTCCGCCTCCTTGTTTCTTGCCGGGCAGATGGACGTGTGCTTCTGCTCCTTTCCCTCCATCTGCACCATGCCGCAGTGCCGGCATATGAGGAAGCCCTTCCTGGGCAGCAGCTGGCCGTCCACGCTCACCTGCTCGCCATAGTCATCCCGCTTGCCGAAGTTAACCTCCCGCAGGACGGCCCTTGAGATAAACTCGAAGCCGAAGGGCTTCTCCGTCCCCTCGGACCGCCACGCGCTTTTAATGTCCGACGGCCCAAAGTCCACCAGGGTCTGGTCAGTGTAGAAGACGGTCTCTCTGTCGTCGCTGTCGTCGGTGATCATGGTCTCCCTGTCGCCGCCGTAGGCAAACACCTGCCTCATCCGCAGCAGCTTCCTCTTCTGCCCCGTATCGCCGAAGCCGGAGCTGCCGCACCGGGGGCACTTCTTCGCCCCCTCCCCCACCCCGACGGGCGCCATGTAGGAGCATTTGTCGCAGAACCGCCACTCCTCCACCTCCGAGAGGGACATATCCACCTGGCTTATCCTGGCCTTCCGCCCCCCGGCGTAGAACACGCTCTCCGGTGCAAGCTCCTTCAGCGCGCTTGCCGCCGCCCTCTCAAACTTGTAGACGTCGCTCTCCGGCTTTCCGTCGGCGGTCCTCCGGTAGATTACCGACCGCAGGGTAACCCCGCTCTCGGGGAAGGCGTAGTTGGGTATAAGCCCCTCGTCGGTAAGCAGGTTAAGAAGAGAGCGCTCCCCCAGCTCCCTGAACAGCCTCTCCAGGGCCCGCTTCTCCAGGGCAAGGGAGTCAATCTCCTCCTTGCTAGCCGCCGGATCGTCCTTCATCCTGCCCAGGGCCTTCCTCACCGCTTTTGCCCTGCGCTGCAGCGAGGCCCGCTGCTTCTGCATCCGCACCAGGCCGCCCACCATCCGGAAGGACAGCCCCTCCTCCTCGGACGAGGCAAACCTTACGATATGCTCCCGCACTTCAGGGAGGACCTCGTCACCGAAGAGGGCAAAAAATCGCTCCAGCAGCTCCGTTCTGTTGAGGTCCACAAACTTCAAAAAGCTGTAGGGAAAGCCGCTCCGCTGCTTGCCGCCAAGCTGGTTTAATACGGTAGAGGTCCTCTCGGGCAGATCCTTCGGCCCCGCCCCAGCCCTCACCCAGCAGTCCAGGCAGAAGGCGGCAAACTGCCGCTCCAGCACCGCCGACGCCCCCAAAAACACACCGGGGGGCGACACGTCGCCGGCTATCATATTCATGGGGTCGGCAAAAAAGTACAGGTCGTGGGGCCTCCCCCGGGCCACCGTCAGAGCCAGGGAGTTGCCGTCTCTCCTGCCGGCCCGTCCCACCCTCTGGCGGAAGGAGGAGGCGTCGGGGGGCACGGAGCATAGCATAAGGGTAGAGAGGTCGCCTATATCAATGCCCATCTCCAGGGTGGGGGTGCAGGAGAGCAGGTTCGGGTCC
>JBMNVK010000172.1:0-2665 GCA_050946755.1 Aminivibrio sp.
AAGACTATGCCATGCTCCTCATCGGAGGGGGCATCCGGGTAATCCACGTCTCCACCCACGTTGCCCTGAGAGAGGCCTGCGACAGGGCAAAAAAGGCTAGGATCGGGACGGTCATCCGTTTGGCGGACTCCTCCGCCAGGGGCCTGGGAGTGGAAAAACCCAGGATTGCCGTGGCGGGCCTTAACCCTCACAGCGGTGAGGGAGGGCTGTTCGGGCGGGAAGAGATAGATGAGATTATCCCGGCCATCAGGGCCGCGGAGGAAGAAGGGCTGGATGTGACGGGCCCTGTACCCCCTGATACAGTCTTTGTAAAGCTCCTTAAGGGCGACTTTGACATAGTAGTGGCCATGTATCACGATCAGGGGCATATTCCGCTGAAGCTCACAGATTTTATGGGAGGAGTCAACATAACCGTAGGACTCCCCATCATCAGGACATCCGTGGACCATGGAACAGCCTACGGAAAGGCCGGCAAGGGGACGGCGGACGAGACCAGCATGGTGGCTGCAATCCGTTCGGCGGTTAAGCTTGCCCTCAACAGGTAAGAGGTAAAAAGGAGATTTTCCCGTGAAAAGAAAATATCTTATTATCGCGGACGACCTTACCGGCGCCAACGATACGGGAATCCAATTCCTTAAGGCGGGCTACAGGGCGTCGGTGACCTTTGATCCCGCAGCCCTTGAATCCATGGAGGATCATGGGGCGATAGTGGTGGATACAGAATCCAGGAACATTCCGGAGGAAGCCGCCGCTGCAATTATAAAAAAGGCGGTTCCCTTTCTGGCAAAATTTATGGGCAAAAGAGTGTTTTATAAAAAAGTCGACTCCACTCTGAGGGGAAATATCAGGGCGGAAGTGGCCGTTTTAAGGGAAGAGCTGGGATTTCCGCTGACTATTTTTACCCCTGCCTTTCCTGAAAACAGACGGACTGTAAAAGACGGCCTTCTGTTTCTGGACGGAATCCCTGTAGACAGGACGGAGATGGGCCGGGATCCGAGAAAGCCCGTCCTCACTTCATCCCTCGCCGAATCGCTGCTGGGCCCTCGGGCAGGAGAGGGAAGAGTGTTGTCCCTGGAGGAGATAAGAGCAGGGCGAATCCCCGGCCTTCTGGAGAAGTCGGACAGGAGGGGCGTTTTCTGCTTTGATGCGGAAAGGGACGAGGACCTATCCATAATAGCAAGGGACACCTTCCGAGCCGTCCCTGCCGAAGATGTGCTGTGGGTGGGCTCTGCAGGGCTTGCGGAGGGCATGATGGCTGTAAGACTTCCCGTACTTCTGGTGGCGGGCAGCCTTAGCGCCGTGAGCGCCCGTCAGGCCCGCTACGTTATGGAAGGGAGCCATGTCCGGCCGCTGCTGCCGGATATCAGCGCCCTGCTCGGGGATCCGGAGAGGGAAGAGGCCGCCCTGGCGGAAAAGGCTGTGGAGCTTCTGGGCCGGGGCGAAAATGTGCTGATCTCCTCCGCAGTTGATGAGGAGCAGATCAACGCAGGCAGAAGGACAGGAAAACCTGAGCTTATCGGGGAGGCCCTTGCCCGGATTGTCGCCCGTATCCTGAAGCGGACAGATATAGCCGGTCTTTTTGCAACGGGCGGAGAAATAGCCGTAAAGATAGTGCAGGCCCTTGGGGGAGGGGGAGTCTCCCTTCTGGAGGAAGTGGAGCCGGGAATACCTCTGGTTCGCCTCATGGGCGGCAGGGCAGAAGGTCTGCCCATAATTACCAAGGCCGGCGGATTCGGCTCGGAGGATGCGATGAAGCGGTGCATCGAGGTGCTGATGTCCCCGTCCCATGGTTTTTGGCGGCCTTAAGACTGAAAGAGGTGACTGTTGGGATATGAAACAGATGCGGGAGGAGGCCATGAAGATCGGCCTCAAGGCAATAGAGTCAGTTTTGCCGGAAAACGCGGTTAAGGCGGCTCTTCAGGGTGAAGAGTTTTCAAAGCGGCTCGAAGGTCCGGGCAAAGTGGTCATGGTGGCCATAGGCAAGGCCGCATGGAGGATGGCTAAAGCTGCCGCTGATGTACTGGGGGACAGACTTCACGGCGGAACAGCGGTAACTAAGTATGAACACTCCATGGGAGAAATTCCCGGAGTGGAGATATTTGAGGCAGGGCACCCCTTCCCCGATGAAAACACCCTCCTGGGCACCGCCCGGGCTCTTGAAAAAGTCAAGGATCTGTCCGAAGACGATACGGTGCTGTTTATGGTATCCGGAGGAGGATCCGCCCTGTTTGAAAGGCCCCGGGACGGCGTAACCCTGGAGGATCTGGTATCGGTGACTGACCAGCTCCTTGCCTGCGGCGCCGACATTGTGGAGATAAACATGATCCGAAAGCGCCTTTCGTCAGTGAAGGGAGGAAGATTTGCCCAGCTGGTGGCCCCGGCTCACATATTTGCAGTAGTTCTTTCTGATGTGCTCGGCGACAGGCTGGACAGCATTGCCTCCGGCCCTGCTCACCCCGATGGCTCCACGGTTCAGGAGGCTTTGCGGATAGTGGACAAGTACGGGCTCAAGCTGAGGCCGGGCCTTCTTGAAGCCCTGGAGGAGGAGACGCCGAAAGAACTTGACAATGTCTCCACGGTGATAGCCGGAAGCGTAACCTCCCTATGCGCGGCGGCGGAGAAGACGGCTGCCGAGCTGGGCTATAAAACTCTGCTCCTTACCACG